>NZ_SRTH01000050.1:0-869 GCF_004792065.1 Mesorhizobium sp. M8A.F.Ca.ET.165.01.1.1
TGTATTCGCGGAGCGTCTAGATACCTGAGTAATTCGTCCACACCGCCTAATCCGGTGAAGTCGATTTCGGCGGCCACATATCCCGACGCGGCGACCGCCATTTGCGTGAGCTTGTTTACGAAGAGGCGTCGGTTAGGGCACGGGTCTACAGCTCCGGGAGAGGATCGGCTTGAAAAGAGCTGCCGTTGGTGTGGCGCGCGAACGCGGTGATATACATACGACGCTTGAAACCGGCGAGCTCTTAAATGCGATGCACGATCGCCTGAGGCGTCCCTGCGGGGACGAGAGCCTAGCTATTCCGCTGATCGGGGTTGCACCGCTGGCTTAGCAAGGTGCGTCGTTCCCATTGAACGCTCGTCCCGTAAAGTCCCATCATGCGGCGAACCAATATTGACCACGAAGAACCGTGTGGCTAGTCAAAAGCTCACGAGGGGAATATCCGCTGCAAACGGCCGCCGTCTCCTCGATCGCGCTCCTCGATCGCGCCAAGATCGGCTGCACAACGCAGCGCACAGCGGATGGGCCGGCCAGAGGATAGCGGTATGCTGGGAGGTGTCCCCACCGAGGCTACCGAGAAAGCTGAAGGCTCTTGGAAGCGGGAGCTGCGCCAGGCCAATGAGATCCTGCGCAAGGCGATGCTTGGTTTGCGGTGGCGGAGTTCGATCGTCTTTAGAGACGATACTCGCCTTCCGCGGAGAAGAGGTTGGTCGAGCCGATCCGTCGATCTGAGGTGCTGCCGAACGCCGTGTCACATGGGATTCACTTGTCGCTGAGCTACCTGCAAGTTCCTTTTTTTGGCCTTATCCAAGTTCCTGCCGACTCCGTGCTTGTCTTCGCGGGTTCACCGTGGTTCCCGGTTACCAGCACGT
>NZ_SRTH01000051.1:0-670 GCF_004792065.1 Mesorhizobium sp. M8A.F.Ca.ET.165.01.1.1
GACAATCACGGCGGCTCTTCGTCCGCCAACCTGACCATCACCATCACCGGCACCAACGATGCGCCGGTGGCGGTGGCCGATGCGGCGGCGGTGAAGGAAGACACCAACACGCTGGCCGATCCCAATCCGGTCAGCGGCAATGTGCTTTCCAACGACACCGATGTCGACAATGGCGACACGCACAGCGTCAGCGCCGTCAACGGCTCGGCTGGCAATGTCGGCAACGACCTGGTCGGCACCTATGGCACGCTGCATCTCAACAGCGACGGCAGCTACAGCTATACGCTCGACAATGGCCTGGCCTCGGTGCAGCAGCTTGCCGAAGGCGCCACCGTCACCGACGTCTTCAGCTACACCAATGCGGACAATCACGGCGGCTCTTCGTCCGCCAACCTGACCATCACCATCACCGGCACCAACGACGCGCCGGTGGCGGTGGCCGATGCGGCGGCGGTGAAGGAAGACACCAACACGCTGGCCGATCCCAATCCGGTGAGCGGCAATGTGCTTTCCAACGACACCGATGTCGATGTCGGCGATACCCACAGCGTCAGCGCCGTCAACGGCTCGGCTGGCAATGTCGGCAACGACCTGGTCGGCACCTATGGCACGCTGCATCTCAACAGCGACGGCAGCTACAGCTATACGCTCGACAATGGCCTGGCCTCGG
>NZ_SRTH01000052.1:0-668 GCF_004792065.1 Mesorhizobium sp. M8A.F.Ca.ET.165.01.1.1
CGCCCTTGATGCAAGAAGCCTTCCAACCTGATGTGCCGGTGATCGAGTGCGTTCTTCTCTCAGGCTTTTCGTTGCGGCCTTTCAAGAAGCGCGGGCCGGTATGGTGATCTGCGGATCGGGTCCAAATCTTCTGCAAGAGCTTTCAAGCTCGGGAACGACGGCTGGTTTTCCCAATCCAGATCTTTTCGATCATTGTGCCCATTCAGGTCATCGACTTCCTACACCTTTTTCACCGGCGCCAGTTTGTGTGATGATGCATATGCGTCATGCAGCCACAACTCGCGCCGGATTTCGATAATCCTCTTTCTTTGTCATCATCGCCCAGATCGCCCGCGCCATCTTGTTCGCAAGCGCGATCGCGACCAGCATGAGCGGCTTGCGACGCAGCATCCGTGCCAGCCATGAACCCTCGACGATGGATTTGCGGGCCAGCACTGTCAGGCGTGACATGGCGCCGATGATCAACAAAGACCGGATATCGGTCTGGCCAGCCTTCGACACGCGTCCAAGTCGCTCCTTGCCGCCGGAGGTGTATTGACGTGGCACGAGCCCAAGCCAGGCCGCAAAGTCCCGCCCGCGTTTGAAGCTCTCCATCGGCGGAGCAAAGCCGCTGATCGCCAACGCGGTCTGGGGCCCGACACCAGGCATTGTCTGCAGGCGCCGCGCTG
>NZ_SRTH01000053.1:0-623 GCF_004792065.1 Mesorhizobium sp. M8A.F.Ca.ET.165.01.1.1
CTGGCTTCAGAATCACCGGCAGGCCGATCTCGGCGGCAGAGATTTCAACCTCCGCTGCATTCGCTGCTAAGCGATAAGCAGGTATTGGAATGCCGGCCTCCGCGAGGAGCTGACGTTGAGTAAATTTGTCGCAGCATTGTTCAATCGATGCGGGGTTCGGTCCCGGTAGATCGAAATGCAGGCAGAGCTTGCCAACTGTCGCGTAGATCGACTCGTCGTCGCCCGCAAAGCCAGTAATGCCAGCAATGTCATACGTCGCACGTAGCCGCGAACATTCGTGAATCAGCGCATCGAGATTGTCTGTATCGACACGGATTGTCTCGACACTTTCCGCCGCAAGGTAGTCATACCGAGCAGGATCAGCCGACAGGGTAATTGGATGGTAACCAAGACTCTGGGCCGCTTGGACGTATCGCAGACCAATTCCCCTATGACCTTCAACTAGGATAAGCGCTCTCGTTGCTCTTGGCATCCATTTCTCCATTGCGAGCTGCGGCGGTCCGGGCGTAAACAGGGTATTAGCCTCTTTCAGCGCGCCTGACCTCAGATTTAAGATGAACCTATAACCTTCAGGGACTTGCGCTCGCAAAGATTCTATAAATTTATTTGAAGCATTTGTTGCA
>NZ_SRTH01000054.1:0-617 GCF_004792065.1 Mesorhizobium sp. M8A.F.Ca.ET.165.01.1.1
ATAGGCCTCGTCGGCCGGCGCCGGCAGCGCCTGGCGGTCGAGCTTGCCGTTCGGTGTCAGCGGCAGCCCATCCAGCCGCACGAAGGCCGACGGCACCATGTAGTCGGGCAGCCTCGCACCCAGATGAGCGCGCAAGGCGCCGGCAAGCGCGCCATCGTCGTCGTCCGAGCCGGCCTCGGGCGCGCACACGACATAAGCGACAAGGTGCTTGTCGCCGGCGCGGTCCTGGCGCGCCACAACCACCGCCTCACGCACCCAGGCATGCTCGCAAAGCCGCGCCGCGATCTCACCCGGCTCGATGCGGAAGCCGCGGATCTTCACCTGCTCGTCGTTGCGGCCCAAAAACTCCAGATTGCCGTCCGGCAGATAACGCGCCAGGTCGCCAGTCTTATACAGCCGGTCGCCCTCCACAAAGGGACTGGCGATGAACCGCTCGGCCGTCAGCTCGGGCCGGTTCAGGTAGCCACGCGCAACGCCTGCGCCGCCAATGTAAAGCTCGCCCACCGCCCCGAACGGCACGGGCCCACCATGGCCGTCAAGCAGGTACACCCGCGTGTTCGCAATCGGACGGCCGATCGGGACAATCGCCCCATCAAAGTCAGCCGGGCAACTCCAGG
>NZ_SRTH01000055.1:0-574 GCF_004792065.1 Mesorhizobium sp. M8A.F.Ca.ET.165.01.1.1
AGCGGATGCATCCCGTTCAGCGTCTCCCTGGCATCAACAATCGTCATTGTGTATGCGAGCTTCCGGCTTGCTCCTTGTATGGTATCACCTCGCGGTCTGGGTGCCAGTGTGCATAAGAGTGGCATACAACCTCATTTGCCGTGTTGCGACGCTTTCCATGCTGAATCGCGCAACGATCGTTTGTACTGCGCGGCGCGCCATCGCATCGCGCTCGGCTTCCGATAGGTCCAGCGCGCGAAACAGGAGCCCGCCATACTCCAAATGCGAGCGAGCCAAGAAGCCGCTGCGCTCATGCTCCACAATATCGGACGCCCCGCTGACATCGGTGATGATCGGGATCACACCGCAACTCATGGCCTCGAGCAGGGCGTTTGACATGCCTTCCGACACCGAGGTGGAAAGATAGAAGTCAGCCTTCCACAGGAATGGAAAGACATCTTCAACCGCGCCGGCGAATTTGACCCTGCCGGAAAGGCCCAACCGCACCGTCTGTTCCTCAAGCGCGGCGCGACACTGGCCATCGCCTAAGACGGTGAGTTGCGCTTGCGCCTCGGCGGGAAGGGCCGCGAACGCA
>NZ_SRTH01000056.1:0-561 GCF_004792065.1 Mesorhizobium sp. M8A.F.Ca.ET.165.01.1.1
GCGGCAGCTGTTGCTGCCTGAAAGCGATCCGGGCGAGACCGACGGCATGGCTGAGCCGCATCGCCTGCAACTGCTTGGCGACTGGCGCGGCGCCGCCGCGCTCTGGGCGAACATGGACGCTCCCTTCGAACGGGCGCTTGCCCTGCTGCAAGGAGACGAGGCCGCGCGGCGCGAGGCGCTCGATATTTTCGAGGTGCTCGGTGCAAGGCCGGTGGCGCAGCATGTGCGCGGCCTGATGCGGCAGAGCGGGCTGATCCACATCGCCAGGGGCCCGAGGCAGGCGACGCGCGCCAACCAGGCCGGCCTCACGCAGCGCCAGATGGAAGTCCTGCAGCTGATCGAGCGAGGCTTTTCCAACAAGAAGATCGCCGCGCATATGGCAATCTCGCCGAAGACAGTCGATCACCATGTTTCGGCGGTGCTGGAGAAGCTGGAAGCCGTTTCGCGCGGCGAGGCGGCAGCCGCGGCGCGTGCGTCCGGACTGGTGTGACCGTCAATCGATAGGAAAGCCTAAGTCTGGCGCCCCACTGGGATCATGGAAACGTTGGCGCTGCCCCTCAT
>NZ_SRTH01000057.1:0-539 GCF_004792065.1 Mesorhizobium sp. M8A.F.Ca.ET.165.01.1.1
TGTGCCAGCGACAGCACCGGTCACGTTGCCCGCAGTACGGGCGATAGGATGGGCGGCGCGGCTGGTCTCTTGCATTTGCGTCATGTCGCCTTGAACCTTGGAATACGGTTCGCCGCTGATCGCAGAGCCGATGCCGGCCGCTGCTGCTGTCAGACCTTTGTCGATTAGCGGGCCGGCGATTGGAATGCCTTCACCGGTCGAAGTCAGGAACGTGCCGCCAGCGCCCATATCAAAGCCGGGCGGCTGGTAGTCGGGCACCTTGTGCCCGCCGTCAGGCTTCGGGCCGCCGCTGTCAATGATCTGCTGGGCCTTGGCAATTCCAGCCTTCGCGCGTTCGTCGGCCGCCGCTGCGTCAGCGCCCGGTGCAGCCGGCAGAGACTTCGCAATCTCTTCAACCGCCGCGTTCTGCTGCTCGGGCGTCATCGACAGAAAGGCGTCGTCGACCTTGACCTTTTGGCCCTGGATGTTGAGCGTTGCCATCAGGGTTCGATGCTCCAATTGAGGCCGTTGCTGGTGGTGCCACCGTTGCCGGACGGAGG
>NZ_SRTH01000058.1:0-513 GCF_004792065.1 Mesorhizobium sp. M8A.F.Ca.ET.165.01.1.1
CTGGCCGACCATGCGCCCGAGCCTTTCAAGACGGAGTGGTCCGGGGGCGGCGGCATCAACATCCATCACAAATTCGCGGTGGTCGACTTCGACAAGCCGACGGCGAAGGTCTATGCGGGCTCCAGCAACTTTGCGCCAGCCGGCGAGAAGGGCAATGGCGACCACATGATCGTTATCGAGGATCAGCGCGTCGCCACGGTCTTTGCGATCGAATCGCTGCGCATGTTCGACCATCTGAACTTCCGCACAAGGATGGCCGAAGACCTCGCCGACCAGCCCAAGAAGCTGACGTTGAAGAAGCCGAAAGCGATCTCCAAGCTGAAAACCTCGTGGTTCGACAAATTCTACGTCGCGGGCAGCCAACGCGCACTGGATCGGATGCTCTTTTCGAGCAAATAGGCAAGCAGGGGTAACGGCGGGCGCCGATGCATGGGGCAAACCATGCCGGGCGGCGGACGATTGGTCGCCATCCGCCCGGTTTTTCATCGCCGCCGGCGGGGCGCCTGGCCGGCA
>NZ_SRTH01000059.1:0-498 GCF_004792065.1 Mesorhizobium sp. M8A.F.Ca.ET.165.01.1.1
GATCAGCGTGGCGTCCTGGAAATAGTCCTTCTGCATCTCCTTGCCGGTGGCCTGGTCGTAGAGCGCCTGGATCGCCGCCGCGCCATGCTTGGCGCTGTCCAGCCACATCGTGCCGCGGAAGCCGGAAGGCTTGCCGGCGCCGAAGGCCTCGCAGGAGCGCGAGCCGTCGATGCCGATGCCGATGACGTTCTCCGCCTTCATGCCGGCATTTTCGGTGGCGCGCACGCCGCCAAGCACGCCGTCATCGTTGCAGGAGAAGAATATCCACTTCTCGGCATCCGGATTGGCCGTCAGCGTCGTCGACACCACATCGATCGCGTTGACCATGGTGTTGTCGTAGGGGATCGAGACGATGCGCGACTTGATCTCGGGGATCGCCGCCACCAGCGCTTCCTCCGCGCCCTTGTTGCGGCGCATGCAGGTGTCGGCCTTCTGGTCCTCGATCGAGCCGACGCGCACCTTGGAGAGGTCCTTGTCCCAGCCTTCGGCCTTGGCGAT
>NZ_SRTH01000005.1:0-391361 GCF_004792065.1 Mesorhizobium sp. M8A.F.Ca.ET.165.01.1.1
ACAAACCGTAGCCGCTCGTCCATGATCCCAGTTTCTCGCCAAACCATCGCCGGTCCTCCCGGCGGACAAGAAAACTGTCACCCATGCTATCGGTCCATTCTGTTACCTATCTATCCGGTTCGGACACCGGGACCTTCTCCCCGTATAGTGACGGGGAGAGGGGCGCTATCCCTGGTGGTTTCGCCAACCTCCGACGTTGCAAAAAAGCGCGGCTTTGCGGACGGCTTCTTTCTCCCCGTCTACGGGGAGAAATGTCCGGCAGGGCGATGAGGGGCAGCGCAAACCCCGGCAATTGAGCAGCCATTGCAAAAGCCGCCTAATCCCCCAGCACCACCGTATCCATGATCTCGAAGCGCTCGGACACACCAATGCGGATCATGTTGAGTTTGCCTTCCCTGGTGAAGCGGAAGTCGCTGCCGGCGTCCGAGCTTGCCGGCAGGCCGGCATCGAAGGAGATGACGCGGCTGCCGCCATCGGGCCAGGTCACGGTCACGTCGGCCTTGTCCGTGCCCTTGCGCGTCACGTTCGCCGCGCAGAGCGCCATGGGCTGTCCAACGTAGCGGGCGCAGGGAATTTGCAGGGTTCCGTCCGCCGCCAGCGCCAGGCCATAGGCATCCTGCATGGCGATCTCCGCCGCGGATTTCGGCTTGGTTTCGGGGCTGGCCGGCTGGGTCGTGCTGCCCAGCCGAGCGGTCAGGTCGGGTGCATCTGGCGTCGCGCCGGTACCTCCTTCGGCGGGCGCGACGGCAGACGTATCCGCGGCCTGGTCGGGCACCGTCGCCGGATTGAGGGGAACGAGATAGCGTGCTGGCGTCCAGCCGGTTGCCTTGGGATTGTCCGATTCGATCTTGCACCAGGGGTGGCCGTCAATGTCGTTGCAGCCGAGGTTTCGGACGCTCGCACCGGCGGCCAGGCGGGCCTCGGTCTTGCCGATCGGCGATGGCTTGGCGCGGACATTGAGCAGGTCGTCGGGAGCGAGCCCGGTGACAACGGAGATGAACGGCGCCTCCTCGGCGACAGCCGGCCACGCCGCCATCATCAGCGGAGCGGCAATCAGCGCATGCAAACTTTGTCGGAGCGTAATCGTGCGCCTCATCATTTGGCCGTGCGCCGTACTCAAATCACCCTGCCGCGGCGGTCTCGCCGCATGCCCGGCCGGTTTTATAAGGGACGACGCGCCGCCATGTAAGTCGGAAAATTCAGGCTAACCATGGTGCTGGGCGGCTTCCGGCATGAAGCCGGTGCGCAGGCCGTGCGCCCATTCGGCGCGTCCCGCCTGTTCGGCCTGACGCGCCGCCGCCTCGTGGTCGTAGTCCACCGCGATCATCTCGAAACGATCCTGCCGACCGGCGTCGCCCAAGGTGACGATCCCGTAGCGGGCGTGCGGCGAGCCCTGTTCGGAGACATGCGCCGGAGGCGTGTCGTCGTCATAGGCAGGGCAGCCGATGCTGCCCGGATTGAAGATGACTGGGCCATTCGGGATGCGGATCAATTCCGCCCGGTGGCTGTGGCCGCAGAGCGCGATGCGGCAGGCCGGGTCGAGTGCCTTCAACCGGCGCCGGATCGCCGCCAGCGGCGCGCGCACCAAATGGCCATCGGTCACGGTATCGAGCAGATATTTCTCGTCATGGTCGGGGCGGGCATGGAAGGCGATGACGCCAGGCGCGATCTCAAGGGTCAGCGGTTGGGCGAACAGCGCATCGCGCTGCGCCTGCGTCAGTCGCTCCTGCGCATAGACGTCGGACGCCCACATGGTTTCGTCGGGGGGATCGGCGGCGACGCGGCGGTCATGGTTGCCGCGCACCGTCGGCAAGTTGAGCGCTTGCAGCCGCTCCATCGTCTCGCGCGGCCACAGCGGCCCCGAAACGCAGTCGCCGAGATTGACGGTGAGGTCGGTGCCGCCGCGCCGCGCCAGGTCCTCGAGCACGGCGTCCAGTGCGAGAACGTTGCCGTGGATGTCGGCGAGGACGGCTATGCGCATGAGGAGGTTCCCGGTGGGTGGCAGGACCTGGTCTCCTCACCCCGCTTCGCGACTGAGAGGAAAAGTTCAGGCCGGCATTTCCAAATCATGGCCGCCGACCGCGGGCAGGGCGGTGTCGTCCGCGGCCGCGGCGATGACACTGTCGAGCAGGCCGGGGAAGCGGGCGTCGAGATCGGCCCGGCGGAGCGTGATCATGCGGTTGGTGCCGACCACCTCGGCGCGGGTGACGCCCGCCTCGCGCAGTTTGGCGAGGTGGTAGCTGAGATTGGTCTTGGAGGCGAGGTCGAGGAAGCGGCTGCAGTTCAGTGGCAGGCCTTCCTTGCTGGCCAGATAGCGCACGATGGCGAGCCGCGTCGGGTCGCCGAGCACGCCGAGCACGATGGGCAGGCTGATCTGGTCCGTATTGGGGTGTGGCAAGGTCATGGCAGGAACCTAAGCACAGTTCGGGCCGATTTCAACGCGTCGATCCTGCTCGGCCCATACACACTGTTTCTCCTTTCGCGTGACCGTCCTGACACAGGGCTGTCAGCATGGTTCAGCTATTTTGCCCTGGCTTCATTGACATCATGGCCTGTTATGTCCAATTGTTCAATAACTTTTGAACTAAGGACGCATCCCCATGGACAAGAGAATCTTCTGGCTGGCGCTTGGATCGTTCGCGATTTCGACCGAAGGCTTCGTCATATCAAGCCTTCTGCCCGACATCGCCAGGGATGCCGGCATCTCCGTGCCGCTCGCCGGCTCGCTGATCACCGCCTTCGCGCTTGCCTACGCGATCGGCACGCCGATCCTGGCAACGCTGACCGGCGAATGGGACCGGCGCCGCGTCATCCTGTGGACGCTGGTGTTCTTCGTCATCGGCAATGTCGTCGCCGCCCTGAGTTCGTCCTTCGAAGTGCTTCTCGTCGCGCGCATCATCATGGCGCTGTCGTCGGGCCTGTTCGCGGCGACCGCGCAAGGCACGGCGGTAGCGTTGGTCGATGACCATCACCGGGCCCGCGCCATTGCCGTCGTCGTCGGCGGCACCACGGTGGCGGTCGCCGTCGGCGCGCCGCTTGGCGCGCTGGTCGCGGCCATCGCCGGCTGGCGCGGCACTTTCTACGCCATTGCCGGCCTTGGCGCGCTGTCCGGCGCCATCCTGTGGTACCGGCTGCCACGCGGCATCATCGGCACCAGGCTGCCGCTGAAGCGCCGCCTGGCGGCGGCGATGCGTCCCGGCGTGATGCCGATCCTGGTGACGACGGCGCTTGCCCTCATCGGCGCGTTCACCGTGTTCAGCTTCATCGCGCCGCTAGCCATCGAAGGCGCCGGGCTGTCGCCGATCGCGCTGCCGGGCATGCTGCTCGCCTTCGGCGCCGGCGCCGTCATCGGCAACATTGCCGGCGGCCAGGCCGCCGATCGTTTCGGCGCGACGCGTACCGTCGCCTGGTCGCTGGCGCTCTCCGCGGCCATGCTCGTCACCTTTTCGCTGATCCCGACCTTCCTGCCGCATCACCTCGCCGGGCCGGCGCTGATGGGCATGATGGTGCCGTGGGGCATCGTCGGCTGGGCCTTCCCGCCGGCACAGGCGAGCCGCATCATCAAGCTCGCGCCGGACGCGGCGCCGATCGTGCTGTCGCTCAATGCCTCGGCGCTCTATCTCGGCGTGGCGCTGGGTGCTGTGGTGGGCGGCGCGGTGCTGCGTTACGGCGCGCCGGCCGATCTCGGCCTGATCGCCGCGGCCTTCCCGGTCATCGGGCTCGGCATCGTGCTGGCCGGGCGGGTGTTTGCCAGACCGGTGGCGATGCCGGCGGAATAAGACTGACCCCGAGGCTTGCACCCCTGTTTTTTACGCGGCCGCTTCTTCAGCTGGAAGGAGTGGCCGCGGGCAGTTCCAGGTTCAACGCGGCCACTTCATCGAGCGTGGCCCGCAGTTTCGCGGCCTGCTCGGCGCCGATCATGGCCTCGAATTGCCGCTGGGCAACGCTCCATAGCTTGATCGCCTCGTCGAGCTTGACCTGGCCGGTCGGCGTCAGCCGCACGCGCTTGACGCGGCGATCGTCCTTGTCGGCGAAGGTTTCGACATAACCGTCGCGAACCAGAGGCTTCAACGTGTGGCCGAGTGCCGAGAGATCCATGATCAACGCCTCGGCAATGGCCCCCATCGCCGGCTCGCCGCCGACACTGATCTGGAAGAGCAGGCCAAACTGCGTGCCCTTCAAGCCGGAAGGCGCCAGCGCGTCGTCGTAGAAGCGGCCGAGCCTGCGCGCGGTGCGCCGCAAGGTGGCATTGTTGCACTGGCTGAAGCCCGGCTGCTGAACGTCGGTCATGTCAACTCCTTGCCGGAGCATTCCGGCGAAACCGCTGGGCGCTTTTGCTGGAATTGCTCTGGCAGGGGCGCTGGCCCTGCCGCAGAAATAGTTTTCGCGGCTGCCGTTGACAAGATAGTGGCATATACCTATTTCGCCGAAAGTGGTATTTGCCACTAATTGATATCAGGACAATGGGCTCGACCGCCGGCGCGTTCGTCGAAGCCGAATAAGAGCCAACAGAAGGAACGTGACAATGAGCAAGAACGACAACAAGGGGACAGCTGTGGTAACAGGCGCTTCCTCGGGCATCGGCGCCGTCTATGCCGACCGGCTGGCGGGGCAGGGCTATGATTTGGTGCTGGTGGCGCGCCGCGCCGATCGGCTCGGGGAATTGGCCGAGAAGCTGCGCCATGCCTATAGCCGCAAGGTCAGCGTCATCGCCGCCGACCTGTCCGACGACGACGATGTGCGCCGCGTCGAGAAGGCGATATCAGCCGACGAGAGTGTGACGCTGCTGGTCAACAATGCCGGCCTTGGCGGTCAGGCGGTGGTGGCAACCGCCGACGCGGATGCGGCCGAGCGCATGATCAAGGTCAATGTCGTGGCGCTGACCCGGCTGACCCGTGCCGTGCTGCCGGGGTTTTTGGCGCGCAACCGTGGCGGGATCGTCAACATCGCCTCGGTACTGGCCTTCGACACCTCGTTCGGCGGCATCTACAGCGGCACCAAGGCCTATGTCGTCAACTTCACCGAAGCGCTGCATCGCGAGGTCGCGGGCACCGGGGTGACGGTACAGGCGGTGCTGCCGGGCGCGACCCGGACCGATTTCTGGGAGCTTTCCGGCGGCGATATCGATACCCTTCCGAAGGAGATCATCATGACCGCCGACGATATGGTCGATGCCGCTCTTGTCGGCCTCGCGCGGGGCGAGGCTGTCACCGTGCCGGCGCTTGCCGATACGGGAAAGCTGGATACGTTCCTCGGCGCCCGGCAGGCCTTCTATGGCAGCTTGCACGCCGACAAGCCGGCAGCCCGCTACGCGGCTTGAGGCCACTTCGGTCTGGGACTCTGGCGCTTGTGCACATCTTCCGCGACTAGCGTGGCCGATCGGCCCGAGGCTTGATTGCCACGTGGTTCCCCCAATCCGTCGCGGCTTCGCCGCGCCACCTTTCCCCCTCCGGAGGGAAAGGAAGGGAGCGCTACTGGGCGAGCATTGACGGCAAAAAGCCTGGCGCTTTTCCTCTCCCCCGTCGATCGGGGGAGAGGTGGCTCGGCGAAGCCGAGACGGAGTGGGGGTCGACCAGCGCGGCACAAGACAATTCACGCGCTAAGCCGTCATGCCACGCGATCGCCGCTACCAGCCGCCCGGAAATGCGCGCGTCCCGTAGCGCTATGGCGGGGCAAGAAACCCAACTCCTGGAAGGCCGACGCTTCTAATGCGTCTGCCACATCGGAATGATCGAGGCGGCCAGCACCAGCGCCAGCACGATGTTGAGCGCGCGCCATTGCCATTCGGTCTTCAACAGCCGTGCCAGCACCATGCCGGCCGCGCACCAGGCAGACAGCGAGATGGCCGCGGCAAGGCCGAAGGTCGAGCCGAGCAGCAGCGCCAGTTGTCCTGGCCCGTCGGCAAGCGCGGCGAAGGAGGCTGCCGCGCCCAGTCCCATCGCCCAGCCCTTCGGGTTCATCCACTGGATGCCGGCGCCGCCGAAGAAGCTGTTCGGCCTGGCCATGGTCACGTCGAGATTGGGCGGTCCGGCGCGGCCGATCTTGATTGCCAGCCAGACGAGATAGAGCGAGCCGGCGATCTTCATGGCAAGCTGCAGCGACGGCATGGCAAGCAGCAGCCCGGCAAGCCCGGCGGCGGCGGCCCCTGTCACGGTAGCGAGCCCGGCGGCGCTGCCGATCATCAGCGGGATCGACCTTCGGAAGCCGAACCGGGCCCCGGAAGCGGTCGACAGGGTAGTGGCGATGCCCGGCGTGGCGGTGGCCACGAAGGCAAACAGGATCAGCGGCAAGACAGGCTGGAGCATGGGGCATCCTTTGTCGGAAGCTCCATGGTAGACGCGGGCTGGCATCAGTAAATGCAATGTTTGCGATGATCAGCATTAGCATCTATAATGAAGACATGATCCGCAATCTCGACACCAGTCTCGTGCGCACCTTCGTCACTGTCGCCGACAAGGCGAGCATGACGGCGGCGGCGAATGCGCTCCACCTGACGCAGGGCGCGGTCAGCCAGCAGGTCAAGCGGCTGGAGGAGACGCTCGGCTGCAGCCTGTTCGAGCGCGACCGGCGCGGTCTGCGCCTGACCCATTCCGGCGAGCGGCTGTTCGACAAGGCTAGGCGCCTGCTCAGCCTCAATGACGAGATCTGGTCCGAGATGGCGGGGAGCGCTGTCGCCGGCCAGGTGCGGCTCGGCGTGCCCTACGACCTTGTCGGCACCTTGCTGGCGCCCGTCCTGAAAGCCTACGCCGAAGCCTATCCGCAGGTCGAGATATCGCTGCTCTGCGCCTCCTCACCGGAACTGGCGGCGGCACTGGCGGCGGGAACCATCGACCTCGCGGTGATCGAGGAGCGGGTCGGCCCGACCTCGGGCGAATGCCTGGCCGTCGACCGGCTGGTCTGGGTCGGTGCAAGGGGCGGGGCGGCCCGCGCCAAGCGGCCATTGCCGGTCTCGATCGTTGCCGATACTTGCGCCTTCCGGCCGGTGGTGCTGTCGGCACTCAACGCGCATGGGCTGGAATGGCGCAGCGTGTTCGAGAACGGCAATATCGACGCGACCACGGCGACGGTGCGCTCGGACCTGGCCGTCACCACATGGCTGGCTTCCACCGTGCCGGCGGATCTCGACATATTGCCGTTCGACGCCGGCCTGCCGCCGCTGCCGAATTTTGCCATCAACCTGCATCTGCCGGGGCATGGCGTGGGTACGGCTGCGCGGGAGTTCGCGCGGCATATCCGTGAGGGGCTGGGGCGGCGGGCGCAGGCGGCTTGATGGTGCGCCCCTTCTCCCCGTATAGGGACGGGGAGAAAGAACCACTCACTTCCAGTTCTTGCGGCGCTCGAGTTCGGCGTCGGATGGCTCGCCCGTGACAAAGGAGCCGACTTCGATTTCGCCCGCGCGCTCATAGGTCGCCATGATGACGCCGGTGGTGGAAGCCTGCGATTTGACAAGCTTGAAGGCGGCCGGCATCGCGGCATCGCCGAACAACCGCTTGCCCTTGCCCAGCAACAGCGGGAAGGTCATCAGCCGGATCTCGTCGATCAGCCCGTTGGCGAGCAAGGTCTGGATCAGATTGCCCGATCCCTGGATGAGCAGGTCAGGTCCATCTTCTTGGCGGAGGCGGCGCAAAGCCGCGATGATATCAGGCCCGAGCGCGTGCGTGTTCTGCCAGGCCAGGGTATCCGGCCGATGCGTCGCCACATATTTGGTCGCGGGGTTGAAGGCATCCGCGATCGGATCTTTCTGATAAGGCCAGTACGCGGCGAAGATGTCGTAGGTTCTGCGGCCGAGCAGCAGGGCGAACGGTTTGGAGAACAGATCCTCAATTGCCGCGCCCGCCACCTCGTCAAAGTAGTGGAACGTCCAACCGCCGAATTTGAAGCCTCCGACCGGATCTTCTTCCGGCCCGCCCGGCGCCTGCATGACGCCATCGAGACTGACGAAGGTCGCGGCGATGATTTTTCTCATCCGTCTTCTCCTTTTTGCGATCCGCACCGTCACGGCCGGATTCAACCTTACGACGAACGGCAGGCTTCCTTTTCGACACGCGACGACAAATTTCTAGCCGTTGTCGCCGGCGTGAACGGGGTCGGAGGAGAACCAGACTTCGCCGAGGATTGCGGTAGCGGTGCTGTCTGGCTGCCTGTCCTCAATCAGCCAGACAGAACGGCTGCGCGTGGCCTCGTCGCGTGTCGGGATCTTCGCCGCAGGAGGGATCGCCGAGGCGCCGACGCAAGGGATGAACCACGAGCGCATGAACGGATGGCAGGCAAAGCCTTTTTCTCTGTGAGTCACCATCACCGCGAACGGAATGCTCTCGGCCGGACGCCACGGGAAGATCATGCGGCCACCGGGGCGCAGCGCCCTCAGCCATCCGGCGAGAGGGGCCACGACGCCAGCATTGACATAGATGATGTCGGATGGCGGCAGGGGCGAGGTCACGGCATTGCCATGGACAACCGTCGCATTGCCATAGGCTTCGAGATTTCTGCGCGCCAGTTCGGCCATCTGGTCGTCGAGTTCGAAAGCGGCGACGGTGCCGCCTGGCGAAACCAGCGTGGCCAGCAAAGCCGTGTAGTAACCGCTGCCGGCGCCGATATGCGTGACGGCCTCGCCGGGTCTTGGCGCCAGCTTTCCGATCCACATGGCGTGCAGGAACGGCTCGCCATTGTTGATGCCCTTTTCGGCGTCGAGCGTCACCAGCACATTCTGGTAGATATGGGCCGGGTCGGCGCTCGGCGTCGTGATCTTGGCGTTGCCGGCAATGACCGTCCATGGCCCCGGACCGAGAAAGGCCTCGCGCGGCACGCTGGCGAACACCTCTTCCAGGCGGGGATCCGATGAAGCGGCGTTGGCCGCCATCAGCCGCGCGTAGAACCTCCTGATGTCTTCGATGTTGCTCATGGCATCGGGAAAGATAGAGCGATCTGGCGGTTTGTCTCGGGATTAGACGGAGCTTCAACCAACCCCGGACATGGTGTCGTAGAGCAGCTTGAAATTGAGCACCAGGATGACGGCCGCGACAACCCAGGCCAACGCCGCCACGCCGCGCGGGATGGCGAGGTTGCCCATCTTCTTCTTGTCGGAGACGAACTGCACCAATGGGATGACCGCGAAGGGCAGTTGCATGGACAACACCACCTGGCTGAACACCAGCAGCTGGCTGGTGCCCTTCTCGCCATAGAGCGCGGTAACGGCCACCACCGGAATGATGGCGAGGCCGCGCGTCAGCAGCCGTCGTGCCCAGTTGGGAATACGCAGACGCAGAAAACCTTCCATGATGATCTGGCCGGCGAGCGTTGCCGTCACCGTCGAGTTGAGGCCCGAGGCGAGCAGTGCCACGGCAAACAGGATCGAGGCGATGCCCAGGCCAAGCAGTGGCGACAGAAGCTTGAAGGCCTGGTCGATCTCGGCGACATCCTGGTGGCCGGTGTCGTGGAAGGCGACCGCCGCGACGATCAGGATGGCGGCGTTGACGAACAGCGCCAGCATCAAGGCGATGCTGGAGTCCGCCGTCGCCCATTTGATGGCATCGCGCTTGCCCGCGTCGGTGCGTTCATAGGCGCGGGTCTGCACGATCGAGGAGTGCAGATAGAGATTATGCGGCATTACCGTGGCGCCGATGATGCCGATGGCGATGTAGAGCATCGCCGGGTTGGTGACGATGTCGGAAGACGGCACGAACATCGAATGCAGGATCGTGCCGGCCGGCGGGGCGGCAACGAAGATCTGGATCGCAAAGCAGCTGAAAATGATGATCAGTAGCGCCACGACGAAGGCTTCGAGATAGCGGAACCCCTTGTTCATCAAAAGCAGCACGAGGAAAGCGTCGAGCGCGGTGAGTATGGCGCCGCCGATCAGCGGGATGCCGAACAAAAGCTGCAGCGCGATCGCGGTGCCGATCACCTCGGCGAGGTCACAGGCGATGATGGCGAGCTCGCAGGCGATCCACAGCACGAAATTGACCGGGCGCGGGTAGTAAGCGCGGCAGGCCTGGGCGAGATCGCGGCCGGTGGCGATGCCAAGCCGCGCGGCCAGCGCCTGCAGCAGGATCGCCATCAGGTTGGACAGCATGATGATGAACAGCAATGTGTAGCCGAACTGGGCGCCGCCGGCGAGGTCGGTCGCCCAGTTGCCCGGGTCCATATAGCCGACCGAGACCATGTAGCCCGGCCCCATGAAGGCGAACAGGCGGCGGAACCAGACGCCTGACGTCGGCACCGCGATGCTGGAATTGACCTCGCGCAGACTGGGCTGGTCGTCCTCCTCCCGTTTGACGAACCGCCATGCGGACCGGGGGGCTGTGACGTCTGCTTCTGACATGAAAAGGCTTTCCGCAGGTTCCGGAGAATGCCCCTAAGCTATGCCATGGCTCAACATTATGCAATAGGCTATATTTCATTGTCGGTGCTTGTTGTGAGGGCGGGCAGCCGGAGACGCCGGTTGCACCTCTCGCGGAATGCAAATAAACGGCCTGAAGAATCAGAGCCTGTGCTATAAAAGCAGCGACGGCTAAACTTCCGAGGAGGAGTGCGCTTGGCGCTGAAGAACAGACCGGTCCCGCGTGAGCCGTTGCTCGATGCCGATATCCATTCGGAAGGGTTCCGGCAGACCCGCGAAGCGCGCCGCAGCGCGCTGGTCGAGGATTATGTCGAGCTGATCGCCGACCTGATCGAGGATGGCAACGAGGCGCGGCAGGTCGACATCGCCGCGCGGCTCGGCGTCGCCCAGCCGACGGTGGCCAAGATGCTGACGCGGCTGTGCGCCGACGGGCTGGTGTCGCGAAAACCCTATCGCGGCGTGTTCCTCACCGAAGCCGGCCGCAAGGTCGCACAGGAAAGCCGCATCCGCCACCAGACGGTGGAAGCCTTCCTGCGCTCGCTCGGCGTCAGTGCCGAGACGGCGCGCATCGACGCCGAGGGCATCGAGCACCATGTCAGCGCCGAGACGCTGGACGCGTTCCGCAAGGCGATGACGGCGCGCTGAGGCGCGTCATTGCCGGGTTGCCCGACAGCGTTAGCCGCTGGAACCGCCGCCGCTTATGCGCGTTGCTTCTCATCGCGCGCTTGTTGCGCGCCAGGGAGGAAGCAATGGGCGTCGAGCAGGCACCGACCGCGAAAGGCAAGCAGGCAGCCACAGGACTGAAACAGGCGGCGGCCAGGGATGAGCGCAAGACCGAGGCCGAAATGGGCCATCCGCTGAAGAAAGGCGCCGATCGTTTCGAGGAACGCTCGAAAAGCTCGGACGGGAAGAGCGCCGGCGCCAAGCAGAAAGAGTAGGCCGGCAGCAATTCTGGATCGATGCTGATGACGATCGAGTGGCGCCCGCCCGAACGCTTTGTCTTTCAAGGACATTCAATTGCCTGGGGTGTGATGGGGGAAGGACCGCCCGCCGTCGTTCTTCACGGTACCCCATTCTCCTCGGTGGAGTGGCGCCGCATCGCGCCATGGCTCGCGAAGCAGCGGCGCGTCCACTATTTCGACATGCTTGGCTATGGCTGGTCGGACAAGCCTGACGGCGACGTGTCGCGCGGCATCCAGAACGAATTGTTCGCGGCGCTCTATGCCCACTGGAAGCTGGAACGGCCCGACGTGGTCGCGCATGATTTCGGCGGATCGACCGCTCTGCGCGGTCATCTGCTTAATGGGGTGGAGTTCCGCTCGCTGGTGTTGATCGATCCGGTGGCGATCAGCCCGCAAGGTTCGCCGCTGGTCCAGGCAGCCAAACAGAACGAGAAGGTTTTTGCCGAGCTGCCAGCGTATGTTCACGAAGCGATCCTGCGCGCCTACATCAACGGCGCGACGTACAATCCGTTACGCGAAGACGAGATGCAGGCCTATCTGCGCCCATGGCTTGGCGACGAAGGCCAGAAGGCATTCTGGAGGCAAGTCGCGCAGATGGATGACAAGTACAGCGAGGAGGTGGAGTGGCGATATCGCGAGGTTCGATGCCCGGTCACCATCCTCTGGGGCGACAATGACGATTGGATCCCGGTAAAGGACGGCCGGGAACTGGCGCGGCGCATTCCCGGCGCGACGTTTCAGACAGTCCCTGATGCGAAGCATCTCGTCCCGGAAGACGCGCCAGAAGCGATCGCCGCTACGGTCCTTCAGTTCTGGCGGAGCATGGAAGCCGGCTAGGGGACCGATCAACCCTTTGTTTTGGCGTAATTCCCGTGCTCCTATCGGGTCTCCGCGTAGGCCGTCTGCTGGACCGTCGTCACGGTGCCTGTCGTCAGCGATGACACCAGCGGTTCGCGGCCGCGGTGGCCGGGCACCAGCCGCACCACCTTGTAGCCCTTGGCTCTGAGGTCGGCCATCAGGTGCGGCAGCATTTGCGCGGTGCGCGGGTGGATGTCGTGCATCAGGATGATGCCGGAGCCGCGCTGCTCGATGCGGGCCATGGTGCGCTTGCGCAGCTGGTCCGGCGTCGACGGGAAATAATCCTTGGAATCGATATCGGCGTCGATGACGACGATGCCGCGCGCCGCGAGCTGGCGGCGCAGCGTCGCCGTCGAGGCGAGATAGGGGAAGCGGAAGAAGGGCGCGACGCCGTGCATGGACGGCACCAGTGCCGCAGACACGCTCTTGATGCCGCCGTCGATCTGCGCTTGCGCCCCCGTGGCACTCATATGCGTCAGGTTGGCATGGTTCTGGGTGTGGGTGCCGATGGTGTGGCCGTGCGCGGCGACCTCGCGCACAAGGGCAGGGTAGGAGCGGGCCATCTGGCCGACCATCATGAAGGTCGCCTTGACGCCGGCATTGTCGAGCACTTTCAGGACGTTTTCGGTGCGGCCGGGCATCGGGCCGTCATCGAAGGTCAGCACCACCTCGTGGTTGCGCAGCCTGAGGTCGGCGATGCTGTTGACGGTGACGCTGCGGCCGGCAAGGCCGCTGAAGGAATGTGAGGAGAAGAAGCCGCCGGCGCCGGTCTCCTTCGGCTCTGTCGCATAGGCGAGCTTGCCATCCTTGGCGTCGGTCGCAGGTTTCGCCGTCGTGCAACCGGTGGCCAACGCGCCCAAGGCGACAATGCCAAACAGCTGCGCCAGATGGCGCCCGGACACAAAAGCCATGGCGGAAGGATCCCTTTGAATCGCTTACGCTTTTAGTCCGCTTATGGTTAATGAAAGTTTTACTTCGGGCTGTTGCGCAGTCAGCGGACAGCTCACTCGCTAACATCCTGCTTCCAGCTGCGCGGGTGGCCGTCGACGCGGAACTGGAAGATGAAATAGGGCGGGATGCAGGTGCCTTCGCCAGGCTTGGCATCGGGCAGATCGTCATATCCGGCGGTGCAGATATAGTCCTCGCGGCAGGGATGCGCCTTGTCGCAGGCGCGCAGGCCGGCGGTCTTGGTGAATTCCTTCGTGCAGAATTTATGGTCCTTGCCGGACGCGATGCAATCATTGAAGCCGGTCTTGGCGAGGCGACCGCAACTTGCCTCGTCGGGGAGCTTGTCGCAGCTCGCCTTGCGCAGCATGCCGCCGGGAAAGCCGCCGGTCTTCTGTTCGGGATTGTCGTAGCGCTGGCGCGCGGCGCCATAGCCGGCGAGCTTGACCGCCGGCTTCCTGTCGCGTGCCGGATCGATGGCGCAATCCTTGGCGGTTGCCGGCGACAGGCGGCAATACCGGTCGCTGCCCCAGGTCGACATCCTGATTTCGCCGAATTCCACGGGGTCGCCGACCGCGGTGCCTTTCTCGCTGACGCATGTGCCGAAACCAGGATGGATGGCGCTTTCGTGGACCCCGGCGCAGCGCAGGCCGGTGCCGCAGGCCCAGTCCTTGAAGCTTTCATCCTCGCCGCGATAGCAGATCGAGCCCCAGCCATTGTAGAGATCGGTGCCTTTCAGCGCGTCAGCGTATTTCTGGTCGGGACGGGCGGCGAAACCCCTGGTGAAATCGGGATGGCCGCCGGCGGCGAATTCCTCGACGATGGCGCGGCGGCGCGGCAGGTCGGCGAAGAAGACGGCCGAGCCCGGCACGAAGACGGCATTGCGGCGCGGCTCGCTGGCCGGGTCGGCGCCGGTATAGTGGAAGCCGGCAATGCCATGCGTCTGGTGGCAGCCGGTGCAGGACATCTCGTTGAGGCGCAGGTTGAAGCCGGCGACCGACTTGATGGTGGCAAGCGTGTTGCCCCTGGCGACATAGTCCTTCAGCGCCTTGTCGATGTCGGCGTCATCGACCAGCCCATGGACGATGTTGTTCTGCGAGCGGCTCAAGCCGCCGGGTGCCACCGAGACGGCGCTCTTGGCCAGGAATTTCTCGTCGACGATCAGCCGTCCGTGATCGAGATCGTAGATGTTGCGGTCAGTAAGCAGCCATTTGGCGAAGGCGGGCCTGTCAGCCAGCACCGTCGCCCGGTCGATCTCGTTTTCCATCCTGGCTTCATAGAAGCTTGAAATGGCCGGATCCCATTTGAAGATCTTCAACAGGTACTCGGCATGGCCGCCGAAATCGCGCCGCGTCGACGCCGACAGCCTGAGCACCTGCATGTTGAGCTCGAGCCGCATGATCTGCGAGGAATTCAGCATGGCGCCGGACAGCGGGCCTTCGTCGGAGCGCAGCCAGGCGGCCAATTGCTCGGGTGGCAAGTCCTTTCGACCGGCGGCCAGCCAGCGCCGGGCGACGTCCGCGCAGGACGCGTCGGTGGCGCTGGGAAGGTCCTTAGAAGCGCGGGCCTGCGCCTTCCCAGGCTTGGCGTTGAAGACCAGGCTCATGGTCAGCGGCAGGCGCGATGAAATGCGCTGGCCGGGCTTGCCGTTCGCCGGTTTTTCCTGGACCGAATAGTGGAAGCGGTAGATCAGCCGGATCTCGCCGCATTCGGTGTGGCCGAGGTAGCCTCGGTCCATGCGGTTGACGACGCCGGTGAGGTCGAGCGTCGAGCCGTCGTCATCGATGTATCTGGGATTGAATTTCTGGCTGGTGTCGTTCGATTTCGCCATGGCCGCGACATAGGGGTCGGGGCTGGTCTTGGGCTCGTCTGATATCTCGCGCTTGACCGTGTCGCGCACCGTGGCCAGCGCCGGCACCGAAAACAGGCCGCGATTGTCGACGTCGCGGGTGAGGCCGAGGGCGGGGCCGAGCAGGCGGCTGATCGACAGGCCGCCACGCTCCAGCGCTTGCAAGGTGGCGGGATCGGTGACCGCGACGCTGGAATCGAGCGTCACCGCGCCGGCATTTGCAAGCCCAAGGCACAGCACCAGCAGCGACAGGAAACCTGCGATCGTCCTCAAGCCTCGAACCCCTCCGATCCCGGCGATGCTACAGGCCTTGCGCGCTCCCGGCCAGTGCGGTGAAACGGCCACCCAGCGCTGCCGCCCTCACGAAAAATGCTGTGACTTGGCGCAACCATTACGATAATTGTTTGTTGGATTGAGCCGGCCTGCCGGAACAACGGGAAAGTTTGCAGCGAGGAGTTGCCATGCTCTGGAGAGGCCGTCGTCAGAGTGACAATATCGAGGACGACCGCAGCGACAGTGGCGGCGGCGGGATCGGTGGCGGCGGCGGTCAGTTCCAACTGCCCATCGGCGGCCGGACGGGTGGCGGCGGCAGTATCATCCTCGTCATCCTTGTCGTGATCGCCGGCTGGTATTTCGGCTTCGATCCCTCGGCGATCCTGGGCGGTGGCGACGGCGGCCTGCTGCCGGGCGGCGGTGGCCAGATCACGGACAACAGCGGCGGTGGTCAGGATAGCAGCGCGGGTAGCCCGGCCAATGACGAGATGAAGCAGTTCGTGGCGACCGTGCTCGCCGAGACCGAGGACACCTGGACGGGCATCTTCAAGTCGCAAGGCCTGACCTATGAGGACCCCAAGCTGGTGCTGTTTTCCGGCCAGGTCCGCTCCGCCTGCGGTTTTGCTTCCGCCGCGGCCGGACCGTTCTATTGTCCTGGAGATCACAAGGTCTATCTCGACATGACCTTCTTCCAGCAGCTCGACCAGCAGTTCGGCGCTTCCGGCGAGTTCGCCCGTGCTTACGTCATCGCGCATGAGGTCGGCCACCACGTACAGAACCTCACCGGCATCATGGGCAAGTTCGACCAGATGCGCCAAGGCATGAGCGAAGCCGATGCCAATCAGCTGTCGGTGCGCATCGAACTGCAGGCCGACTGCTTCGCCGGCGTGTGGGCGCACTACACCGGGCAGAAGGGCATATTGGAGCAGGGCGACTTCGAAAGCGCGCTGAACGCGGCCAAGCAGATCGGCGACGACACGCTGCAGAAGAAGATGCAGGGCTATGTCGTGCCGGAAAGCTTCAACCACGGCACCTCGCAGCAGCGTCAGACCTGGCTGACGCGCGGCTACAAGAGCGGCAAGCTGTCGGACTGCAATACGATGAGCGGGCCGCTCTAAGCAGTCGTTTTCGGAAAAAGACGTGACGGCGAGACGCCGTCAGGGAGTGTCAGGATCAAAGCTTCCTGCCTGTTCCCTCATTGTTCCTTTTTGCTTGCTCGCCTATAAGGTGCGTCCGCCCGCGCCCCAGGGCGGCCAGAGGAGCTTGACCATCATGATCGACCCCAAAACCGCCAGGCGGGGCCTCGCGCTCGTCTTCACGACGCTGCTGCTCGACATTATCGGCTTCGGCATGATCATGCCTGTGCTGCCGGCCTATCTCAGGGAGTTGACTGGCGTCGGCATCAGCGAAGCGGCGATCGAGGGCGGTTGGCTGTTCTTCGTTTATGCGGCCATGCAGTTCTTCTTCGCGCCCATCATGGGCGGCCTGAGTGACCGGTTCGGACGGCGGCCGATCCTGCTCGCCTCGGTGCTGACCTTCTCCATCGACAATCTGATCTGCGCCATTGCCTGGTCCTATCCGATGCTGTTCATCGGACGTGTGCTGGCCGGCATTTCGGGCGCCAGCTATTCGACGACGTCGGCCTTCATCGCCGACATTTCGAACGACGAGAACCGGGCGAAGAATTTCGGCCTGCTCGGCATTGCCTTCGGCGTCGGCTTCGTCATCGGGCCGGTGCTGGGCGGCCTGCTCGGCACGTTCGGCCCGCGCGTGCCGTTCTTTTTCGCCGCCGGGCTCGCCTTCGTGAACTTCCTGATCGCGATGTTCTTCCTGCCCGAGACGCTCGATGAAAAGCATCGCCGCCGCTTCGAGTGGAAACGCGCCAATCCGGTCGGCACGCTCCTGCAGATGCGCCAGTACCAAGGCATAGGCTGGATCGGGCTGGTCTTCTTCCTGATGACGCTCGGCCACATGATGTATCCGGCAGTGTGGTCGTTCGTCTCCAACTACCGCTATGGCTGGAGCGAGCAGCAGATCGGCTTCTCGCTCGGCG
Source organism: Mesorhizobium sp. M8A.F.Ca.ET.165.01.1.1 (assembly GCF_004792065.1). Classification (NCBI taxonomy): domain Bacteria; kingdom Pseudomonadati; phylum Pseudomonadota; class Alphaproteobacteria; order Hyphomicrobiales; family Phyllobacteriaceae; genus Mesorhizobium; species Mesorhizobium sp. M8A.F.Ca.ET.165.01.1.1. Next base: position 17,280 of record NZ_SRTH01000005.1, read on the forward strand.
CCTTCGGCCTGTGCGGCGCGATCGTCATGGGCACGGTGCTGCCGCGTGTCATCCCCAGGCTCGGCGAGTGGAGAACGGCGGTCATCGGCCTGACCTTCACCGCGGCCAGCGCCTTCGGCTATGCCTTCGCCTCGCAAGGCTGGATGGTCTATGCGGTGATCGTCGTCGGTTGCCTGGAGGCGCTGGCCGATCCGCCGCTCAGAAGCCTCGCCGCCGCCAAGGTGCCGCCTTCGGCACAAGGCGAGCTGCAGGGCGCGATGACCTCGATCTTCTCGATCACCTCGATCATCACGCCGCTGCTCTATACCGCGATCTTTTCCTGGTTCACCGGACCCAGCGCGCCCGTCACCTTCGGCGGCGCGCCCTATCTGGTCGGCGCGTGCTTCCTGGTGCTGGCGGTCATCGTCTTCGTCACCAAGGTGACGAGGCCGGCGACAATCGGAAACGCCGCGGCCGATGTGGCTGAAGACGGAGCGCAGGCATGAGCCATGACGGCCGCATCGCGCTGACCAGTGACGGGCTGTCGCTGTCGCGCCTGGTCTTTGGTGCGTGGCGCCTGCTCGATGGTGGCGTGCGCCCGGACGCCGGTGCTCGGTTCGATGAAGCCGGAACGTCTGGCTTCCATGGCCAAAGCACTGAATATCGTGCTCGACCGCCAGCAATGGTTCACTATCCTGGAAGCCAGCGAAGGCCGGCCGGTGGCGTGAGGTTGGGGATCAGGCTTCAATCCATTCGCCGGGGACATCCAACGCCTTTGCCAGCATCGTGCTGGTTTGCGCGGAGGGTTTGCGGCGATTGGATTCAATGTCCGACAGGAAGCCCTGACTGACCCCAATGGTCCGCGCCAGGTCGGCTTGCGTCAGCTTGCGCCAGTTGCGCAGCGCCTTGAGGCGGCTGGAACCTCGCAAAATATCCATGGTCACCTCGGCGGGCAGGGCCTTTTCAGCTTTGAACTCAGACTTCCGCTCATCGTAGATAGCCACATCCGCAGCGTCTTCCTGGGCTTCTTCGGCCGCATGCAGCAATGCCTCGTAATCCGCCTTCGGGATAACGACCAGTTCTTCGCCGGTCGAGGTCCTTATGATTTGAGGGGCGTTCATGATGTCCTGTCCCATGGCCTGCTGTAGGTCGTCGTTTCACGCTTGCCGATATAGATCGCAAGGATCGTGGTGCGATCTTCATCGAATATGACGCGGTAGCGGCCAATCCGGAGCCTATAGCCGTCCCTGCCGGAAAGGCGCTTTACATCTCCACGGCCGCTGGCCGCGTAAGCGATCAAACCCTCGGAAACCTGCTCGCGGACATCAGCCGGCAGGTTGTCGAGATCGCGAGCCGCCGGTGCCGAAAGAACGATCGTCTTCACGAGTACAAATATCGCATAAATATCGCTCTTTGTTAAGCGATATTATCGCAGCCGCCGATTTTGCGGGATCAGGCCCGCTCGGCCAGCAATTCCTCACCGCGCTTCTGGCGGATCAGGTTGACGAAGCGGCGGAACAGATAGTGCGAATCCTGCGGGCCGGGCGAAGCCTCGGGGTGGTGCTGGACGGAAAATACCGGACGGCCGGTGAGCGCGATGCCGCAATTCGAGCCGTCGAACAGCGAGACATGGGTTTCCTCGACACCCGCGGGCAGCGAGTCGGCATCGACGGCAAAGCCATGGTTCATCGAGACGATCTCGACCTTGCCGGTTGTGTGATCCTTGACCGGGTGGTTGGCGCCGTGATGGCCCTGATGCATCTTGGCGGTCTTACCGCCCAGCGCCAGCGCCAGCATCTGATGGCCGAGGCAGATGCCGAACACGGGGATGTCGGTCTTGAGCAGGTCCTGGATGACCGGCACGGCATAGTCGCCCGTGGCTTCCGGATCGCCGGGGCCATTGGAGAGGAAGATGCCGTCGGGCTGCATGGCGAGGATTTCCTCCGAACCGGTGCTGGCCGGAACCACCGTCACCTTGGCGCCGAGGCCGGCGAGCAGGCGCAATATGTTGCGCTTGACGCCGTAGTCGATGGCCACGACGTGCAACGAAGGCTCGTCCTGCTCGCCAAAGCCTTCGTTCCAGACCCAGGGCGTCTCGCGCCAGACCGAGGACTGGCCCGACGTGACCTCCTTGGCGAGATCGAGCCCGATCAGGCCCGACCATGCGGCGGCGCGCCGCTTCAGGTCGGCGAGGTCGAAGACGCCGTCGGGCGCGTGCGCGATGACGGCGTTGGGCATGCCTTTTTCGCGGATCAGCGCGGTGAGCGCGCGGGTGTCGATGCCCGAGAGCGCGACGATGCCGCGCTTCTTCAGCCATTGATCGAGATCGCCGGCGGCGCGGTAATTGGACGGGTTGGTGACATCGGCCTTGAACACGGCGCCGACGGCGCCGGCGCGGGCGGCCGGGTTGAGGTCTTCGATGTCCTCGCCATTGGTGCCGATGTTGCCGATATGCGGGAAGGTGAAGGTGACGATCTGGCCGGCATAGGAAGGGTCGGTGAGGATTTCCTGGTAGCCGGTGAGTGCTGTGTTGAAGCAGACTTCGGCCACCGCCGAGCCGGTGGCGCCGAGGCCGCGACCCTCGATGACGGTGCCGTCTGCCAGCACCAGAAGGGCGGTCGGCTTTTCAGTGGCCCAGGGTGGGGTCAGCGCGGGCGTCATCTCGGCCATGGCGGCACTCCTATCAGGCCGCGCTGCAACGAGCCCGGCGGGCCATCTGCGCGGCAAAGGGCGCGAAGCAGCGATTTCGCAGCCTCCACGCAGTCAAGCTTCAGTTCATGCAAGGCCCAGTACATAGGGGAAGGGGGCAGGGCGGTCAATGATCATGCGAAACGCCGCCGCGATTTATTTCATTGAGGAATATCATAGGCTTGCCCTGGCATATGAGGGTTTGCGTTGGCCTGTCCCCGGCGCTATTGTCCGCGCCGACCGAAGGAGAGAGATCAATGCGCGCGAAAATCGCCGAATCCCTGAAGACCGCGATGAAGGCGCAGGACAAGCACCGGCTGCCGACATTGCGGCTGATCCAGGCCGCCATCCACGATCGCGACATCGCCAATCGCGGTGCCGGCAAGGACCCTGCCAGCGACGAGGAAATCCTGCAGATCCTGGCCAAGATGGTGAAGCAGCGCGAGGAATCGGCCAAGGCCTTCGAGGACGGCAAGCGGCCGGAACTGGCGGCTCAGGAGCGCGGCGAGATGGAGATCATCCGCGGCTTCCTGCCGACGCAGCTTGACGATGCGGCGGTCACGGCGGCGGCGCGCGAGGCGATTGCCGCCACCGGTGCGGCCAGCCAGAAGGACATGGGCAAGGTGATCGCCGCGCTCAAGCAGAAATATGCCGGCCAGATGGATTTCGGCAAGGCAAGCGGCATCGTCAAGGGGCTGCTGCAGTAGGGCTTTTACCCGCGCGGTTTGCGAACCACATTTGAAGGGCACCCTATGGGCGCAGCAATGAGCCGTGAAGCCTACATTAGAAGCCTATTCACTGGTGCCGATCAGCGCCAGAATTTCCAGACCATGGATACGATCTTTCCAGTCGGGCGGATGTCGGCATCTCCGGAACCCTTTGTTTTCCCAGGGGCGGCCGAAATAGCCTTGCCGGCGAACTACCGGTATGAAGGGAAACTCAGATCAATTGATGGTTTCCTCGAAGAAACCGAAACCATGGCACTGCTCGTGCTGAAAAGCGGTGTGCTCGTCTTTGAGCGCTATGCGCCTTGGGGTGGTCGGGACAGGCGATGGAAGTCCATGTCCGTGGCCAAGAGCGTCATTTCTGCCTCCCTCGGGATTGCCGTTGGCACTGGATTGGTCGCGACTCTCGATGACAGCATTTCCTCTTACCTGCCGGAATTGAGCGGGTCGGCATATGACGGCGTGCGTATCAAAGATGTGCTTCAAATGTCCTCTGGAGCTGGCTGGAATGAGGACTACAGCGACCCTGATTCGGACATCAACCGCTTCGCCGCGATCACGGCCAAAGGCGGCTCATTCAATGGCTTTCCACCGACTTTGAAGAGAGCGAGAGAGCCAGGCACCTTCAATTTCTACAATAGCACTGATACCCAGGTGCTCGGCATGCTGCTCAAGCGCGTCACTGCCCGTCCGATCCACGCCTACGTCCAGGACGTTCTCTGGCACCCCCTTGGCATGGAATCGGAAGCATGCTGGCTGCTCGACGATACTGGAATGGAAATGGCTTATGCCGGTCTCAACGCTACAGCGCGGGACTACCTCAAGATTGGCGAATTGTTTCGGTTGGGAGGATGCTGGCAAGGGCGCCAGATTGTTCCCAACGCGTGGGTGAAGGCTTCGATCACTCCTGACGCACCCCACTTGATGCCAGGCGATATGAGCCACTCCGATTCTCTGTGGGGGTACGGCTACCAGTGGTGGATTATGGACGGAACCGAAGGGGAGTTTGCGGCTGTCGGCGTCTACAATCAGTTCATCTATGTAAATCCGGCGCGCGACATCGTCATGGTAAAGCTTTCGGCCAACCGCCGATATGGCCTTACCAACGACGAAACGTCATATCGCGAGCTTGAGACGATCGAAGCGCTACGACAGATCGCCATTGCCGCTTCAGACCAATAGTCTCCTGAACCGTCCCCCCGATGCCGATTGAACGGCCTCCGGGAACTCCCCTGGTATCAAGTATCCGTTTCACGGATCAGCCTGGCGTTTGAGTTCTAACGCACGGCGCAAAGCCGGCGCTTCCTGCTGGATATGGTTCCACAGACGGTGGGCGACCGGCCCGTGCGGCCGGTCGCGGCGGCGCGCCACGACCAAGTCGTCGGTGCGGCCCGGCAGATGACTGCCGGCAATGGACAGGAGCTGCCCGTCGCGCAGCTCTTCCGCGATCAGGAAATGCGGCAGGTGGCCCCAGCCGAGGCCTTGGAGGATGATTTCCTTCTTCATGGCTTGATCGGGGACCAGACATTGCGGCGCGCCTTCGACCACGAAGTAGTCCTGTCGTGGTGAATGCAGGGCGGTGTCGCGCATCACGCATTGGGTGAATGCCTGCATCTTCTCCAGTGTGATCGGTCGTTCGATGCACTCGGGCAGGAAGCCCGGCGCCACCACGGGAATGAAGGGCACCTTGCTGAGGTCGATCCATTCGATCCGTGCGTCGCCCTTGTCGATCCAGTGCAGGATCAGATCGGCTTTGTCGTCGAAAAGACGCTCCGACGGGCCGCCGACGGCTTCGAAATGGAGATGCAGCCGGGTGCCGGGGCATTGGGCGAAGAACCGTCCGAGCATGCCCAGCACCCGCGGGCGCGGGCAGAGGTCGCCGATCACGACATGGATTTCGCTTTCCTCGCCCATCGAAAGCTGGGCGGCATGGACGCGCAGGCCGTCCAGTTCGCGCAGCAGCTGCTGCGCGCGCCGCTGGAACGACAGCCCCGCTTCCGTCGCACGAACGCGATAGCCGCTGCGGTCAAGAAGAACCAGATCGAGCTGCCGTTCGAGCTTGGCGACAGCGGCGAACACCGCCGGGTGCGAGCGGTGCAGCATGGCCGCGGCCGGCTGAAAGCCGCCGGTGCGGATCACGGCGTCGAAGCACTGAAGATCGTGCAAGGTGAACTCGGCCATGTCAGCTTTGATTACAGAGATTGTCCTATCTTTGTAATATCACTAAAGCCCGACCACGGCTACGCTTTGCCTCATTCAACGTTCCAAGAGGATCTTCAACATGAGCGAGCTGAATTTCGTGACTGTCGGCGACGGCACGCGCATCGCCTATCGCTTCGACGGCGACGCCGGAAAGCCGGTGCTGGTGCTGTCCAACTCCATCGCCACCACGCTGCATATGTGGGATGGGCAGGTCGGCGAACTGTCCAGGCATTTCCGCGTTCTGCGCTACGACTTTCGTGGTCATGGCGGGTCGAGCGCGCCAGTCGGCGCCTATTCCCTCGACCGGCTTGGCCGCGACGTGATCGAACTCATCGATGCGCTCGGCCTCGGGCGCGTGCATTTTCTCGGCCTGTCGCTCGGCGGTTTCGTCGGGCAGTGGCTCGGCGTTCATGCGCCCGAGCGGATCGACCGGCTGATCCTGAGCAACACCTCGTCTCACCTTTCGCCAGCAAGTTATTTCGACGAGCGGATTGCCGTCGTGCGGCAGGCGCCGGACATGTCGGAAACGGCCGAAGTGTTTCTCAACAACTGGTTCCCGGCGGACATGGTGGCGGCCGACGAACCCGTCATCGAGGAATTCCGCGCTATGCTGCTTGCGATCGACCGGCAAGGCCTGGCCGGCCTGTTCGCGGCGGTTCGTGATGCCGATCTTCGCCGCACCATCGCGCTGATCTCCCGGCCGACGCTGGTGATCGCCGGCGAGCACGACACGGTGACGGCGGCGAGCCATAGCGAGGTGATCGCGGCCGCGGTGCCCGGCGCGAAGCTCGTCGTGCTGCCCGCGGTCCACTTGTCGAACGTGGAATACCCCGCTGAGTTCATGAAGGCCGTGCTCGATTTCCTGCACTAAGCCGGTGCAGGGCGCCGTGGGTACCGTCTCACGGCTCCTTGCAGATCGGCAGTGGCTGCGCAGGTGGTGCGGGATGATCCTGCTTATATTGGGCGATGACAGGCTCGAGGGTTTTTCGCGGCCAGAATTTCGGCGTACCGATCTCCTTCAGGCAGGATGCGTTCCAGTAGGTGCCTGAAGCGGAATGGCCGCTCGCAATGGCGGCGATGTCGCGCGATTCCGGGTAGATGTAGAGCGTCGTCGGATTGTCCTTCACCATCGAGATGAGTTGCCTGGCATCGGCCGGGGACCAACTGGTGCAGCCATTGCTGCGGCCGCCGGCATAGTCCACCAGCTTGCCGAACGGCACCATGCCGTCGTGGTCGGCATAGGCGCTGTTCGGGGTCTTGCGCATGCACATGGTGCGCAGCACCTGCGCCGCGTGGCCGCCGATCACGCGCTGCCTGGCGTTGGCGGCCTCGCCTTCGCCGTCGAACTGGATGAAAGTGCGCTGGAAAGCCACGTCCTGTTTCGCGCCGGTGCGATAAAAGCCCTTGAACGAGGTTTTCGCTTCGCGGGTCATGTAGGCGCCGCCGGCGGTCAGTTCCGAATCCATGGCGTTGCCGAAGTTCTTGGCGCAGCGCCTGCCGTTCGAAAAGTTCACGGTGCCTTTCAGGTTCCGGCCGCCGCCATGGCCCGCCGAAATCGCGCGAAACGACTGGCTGGCTTCGCACACGACATAGTAGCGGCGTCCCAGCACGCCATTGCCGAGATCGCCGGGACGGGTGGCGTCCATGGCGAAATAGCAGGGGTTCCGGACGGCGCCCTGCGCCACTTTCTGCAGGTAAAGCGAGCGCGCCCGCTCCAGCACCACTTGTGAAATCTGGCCGTCGGCGTTGCCGACGTGGGCCTGCAGCCAGGCGGGAACGGCCGATGGCGCGGCAAAGGATCGGGCCGATGCCGTCAGGGCAATGACGACGACGAGGAGGCCGAGGAGCGTAACGACACCCAACGGGACAGATCTCAACCGCACCGGACCCATTCTCCTGTCGAAGCCGTTCGTGATTCCCCACGATGAATCACCCAAGCACAATCATAAAACGCCGCGCGCCATCAGGCGAAACACATCTTGTTTAGCGCGCCGGCAAGTATGCGCGAAAAGCCGAGGGAGACGCGCAACCAGCCATGCCGGCCCAAGGCGGCTGTGGAAGCCTGAAAAACGTCCCCCCGATTTTCGATCCGCCGAGATCCGCTTTCAGGCGGCTTGAGCGCCCTGCTGTCCAAGGGTATGCCTGCTTCGTTTTTCAGGAAGCATCGACCATGATCGAGATCGTCAAACCCGCGCTCGAACATCTGCCGTCCTACAAGGCGGCGCTCGAACGCGGCTGGTCGCCGGACAATGTGCGGCTCATGGAGGCAACACGCGCGGAGCTTGCGGCGATCGACGAGGACCCCATGGCATTCCTCGCCAGCCTCGACGATCCCGAGGCCAAGGGGCCGCCCATCGCCTTGCCAGACGGCACACAAGTGCCACGCCTGCCGGGTTTCCGCCGCTGGATCTGGGACGGCGAGGCGTCGGGCTCGATCGGCTTTCGCTGGCAGAGGGGCACGGCGGAACTGCCGCCGCACGTGCTTGGCCATATCGGTTATGCCGTGGTGCCGTGGAAGCGAAAGCGCGGCTACGCCACCGAGGCGGTGAGGCTGATGCTGGACGAGGCGAGGGCGGTCCGCCTGCCCTATGTCGAGCTCACTGCCAAGCCGGGCAATCCGGCCTCGCACAAGGTGATCCTGGCCAATGGCGGCAGACTCGTCGAGCGCTTCTTCGAGGACGCCGCCTATGGCGGGGTAGAGAGCCTGCGGTTCCGGATCGATTTGTAACGGGCCGTTTGGAACCTACTCCGGCGGCCATCTGAAGGCGTTTTTCGCGCTTCCGATCCTCACGGACCCAATGTCCGCCGCGCTCCGGCACTCGAACCACCATCATATGACTCGCCAGAGCGAATTTCCAAACGGTCTCCAGGCCTATCGCCTTTCGGCCTGATCACGCAGCCAGTCGGCGAGCGATGCGCGGTGCGTGCCGGCCCGGCCGGTGAAAGCGTCGGCGGAAAGCATGGAGTTCAGCACCGCCTCCTGCGTCGCTTCCGCCGCCGCCCTGAAAAGAATGTCGATGCGCGCTTCGTTGAGCGCGAGCAGCGGCACCAGATCGCGGTTTTCATCATGGTCGATCAGGTTGCCGGTGCTGAAGGCGATGGCGATGTCCCCGCTGCCATTGCCCCAGAAGGAGCCAAGCCTGGCGATGCCGGCCCCGGTGCGGCGCGCCACGCGCTCGAGCTGGCGGTGTTCGAGCGGCACATCCGTCGCCAGAACGACCATGATCGAGCCGCGTTCGGGCTCGGCGTGCCGCCTGGGATCGGGCCGGCGCCCGTCGGGCAAGACGAGGTCGCCGGGCCTGCCGAAATTCGACAGGACCAGAACGCCAAGATGATGTCCGCCGCCAAGCGCGATCTTCCTGGAGACCGAGCCGATGCCGCCCTTGAAGCCGAAGCAGCTCATTCCCGTTCCGGCGCCGACATTGCCCTGTTCGACGGCGCCCTCACGCGCATCGGCGAGCGCGGCAAGGGCATGCTCCTCCGATATCGCCAGGGCCTGGATGTCGTTCAGCGGGCCGTCATTGCACTCACCGACCACCGGATTGACGGTTCCGGTGGTGCGGCCGATATCGGGGTTCTGGCGGATGGCGTCACGGATCAGCGCCGTGGCGCAGATGCCGACCGAGAGCGTGTTGGTCAGGAGAACAGGCGTCTCGATGGTGCCGAGTTCCTGCACCTGCATCAGCCCGATGGTCTTGCCGAAGCCGTTGATGACATGGCTTGCCGCCGTCACCTTTTTGCGGAACAGATTTCCGCCATGCGGCAGGACCGCGGTCACGCCGGTGTTGATGTCGCCGTCGCGCAGCGTGCAGTGACCGACGCGCACGCCAGGCACATCGGTGATCGCATTGTGCGTGCCCGTCGGCAAGGTGCCGCAGGTCAGGCCGAAATCAGCGACAGTCCTTGCCATGTTATTCGGCGGCCACCGGTACCGGCGGGCTGATGTCGCTGCGCCGTTCCCAGAGATGGGAAATGACAGCCACGATGACGGCAACCGCCATCGCGAAGGCGCCAACAACCGGCAGGCTGCGATAGCCGTAGCCGGCATTGAGCATGGCTGCTCCGAGCGACGCGGCCAAAGCGATGCCGATATTGAAGCCGGACGGGATGAGCGAAGCGGCGAGACCGGAGGCATCCGCCGTCCAGGCCAGGATGCGGGTCTGGATGGGGGTGCCGATGGCGAAGTTGAGACCGCCCCAGACGATGATCGCGACAACCATCGGCAGGGGGTAGGGGCTGACGAGATAGATGATGGCCAGCGTCACCGCCTGCAGGGCGAGCATGGAGATCAGCGACGGCATCAGTTTCCAGTCGGACAGTTTGCCGCCGAGGAAGACGCCAAGCGTGGCGCCGACGCCGTTGAGCAGCAGCACCCAGGGCACCAGGCTTTCGTCGAGCCCTGTGACCTCCAGCAGCGTTGGGGTGATGTAGGTGAACAGGCAGAACTGGCCGAGCATCAGCATCAGCATCAGGATCAGCGAGGTCCAGACCTGCTGGCGCGCCAGCACCCGAACCTCGCTGGCAAGGCTCGCCGACTTGGCCTGATATCCGGTAGCGCGCGGCAACAAAGCCGCCATGGCAAGAGTTGCCGCCACGCCCAGTGCGCCCATCACCCAGAATGTCGCGCGCCAGCCCCAGATGTTGCCGATGGCGGTGCCCGCCGGCACACCGATGATGTTGGAGACGGTGAGGCCCGACAGGATGACGGCCACCGCCATGCCGCGCTGATCCTCGCGCACCAGGCCGACGGCAACCACCATGGCAACGCCGAAATAGGCGCCATGCGCGACGGCCACGGCAATGCGCAGCAACAGCATGGAGGTGAAGTCGGGCGCCAGCGCGCAGGCCGCCTGACCGATGGTGAAGGCGACAGCGAGGCCGAGCAGCAAGGCCTTGCGCGACAGGCTCTTGGTGGCGAGCGCCAGCAGCGGCCCACCGATGGCGATGCCGCAGGCATAGCCGGAGACGAGGTAGCCGGCGGAAGGAACCGAAACGCCAAGCCCTTGCGCCACCTGCGGCAGCACGCCGGCGATGACGAATTCGGTGGTGCCGAAAGCGAAAGCGGCGATGAACAGGGCGATGAGCGGCAGCGACATGAAAAACAAACCCTCGAAATGGAAGGCTCAAACCATGGATGGCCGTGGCGGGCAATCCAGAAATTTTTGTCGCCGGTTTAGGTTTTCTTGAGCGGGGTGCGGCGATGAAGCGCCAAACTCCCCCTCGAGGGGGAAATTGGCAACTTTGTCAGCTCGCCTTCAGTCTGGATCCAAAAAGCAGGCCGCGCTCTTCCAGCACGGGATAGGCCATCGACGCCAGCAGCGAGTTGATCTGCTTCAGGTCGCGGATGGTATCGAGGTGGATCGAGCTGGTTTCGACGCTTCTGGCGGTGCCTTCGCGCAGGCGCAGGAAATGGCTGGCGCTGGTTTCCTTCTCGCGGTCACGCAGCCGGTCCTTCTCCAGCACAAGCTGGCGAGCGGTCTCGGGGTCTCGCGACACCAGCACGTTGAAGGCAAGACGGGCATTGGCCAGCACCGAGCCATGGAAGGCGCACAACTCGCTCCAGCCTTCGTTGGTGAATTCCAGGCCGCGCTCGAATTTCTTCTTCACATGCACCAGCATGTTCCGCACGATGATGTCGCCGACCTGCTCGAGCTTGACACAAGCGCCGATCAGCTCCTGGCAGCGCAGCGCCTCGTCTTCGGTCATCGGGTTCCTGGTCACCTTTGCGAGGTAGAGCTTTATGGCCGCGTGCCTGCGGTCGACACGGTCGTCGAGGGCCGCCAGCGCCTTGATCTTGTCCGAGTCGGCGTCCTCATAGAGTTCGATGATGCGCTTGAGCATGATCTCGACCGTCTCGCAGACCCGCACCACCTCGCGTGTGGCGTTGGCCAGAGCCTGGCTCGGCACATCGAGCGCGCTTTCGTTGAGCGCCGACAGTTCGACGACCTCGAGCGTGGCGGCAGGCGCCGGCTTGGCGCCGAGGGCCACGATCCTTTCGGAGGCTCGGTAGACCAAACCGGCCAGCGGCAGGCCGGCGAGCAGGATGATCACATTGAACAGGATATGGGCGTTGACGATCTGATCGGCCGCCGTCGAGCCGAGGAAGGCGACATGCGGCCGGAAGATCATGAACAGGATCAGCATGACCAGCGAGCCAAGCCCGCGCATCAGGAGGTTGCCGACCGGCACCACACGGACTTCGGGGCTGGCCGAGCGTGTCAGCATCGGCGCGATCAGCGACGAACCGAGATTGACCCCGAGGATAAGGACGAGGCCGAGTTCAGGGCTGATCAGGCCGCGGCCGGCCAGCGTCGCCATCAACAGCACCGCCGCGATGCTCGACTGGAACAGCCAGGTGATCATTGCCGCCAACAGGTAGGCGGTGATGGAATCGCTGGAGAAATAATTGAGGATGACCGGCAGCAACTGGCTGTTGCGCAGCGGCTCGGACGCCTGGCCGATCATTTCCAGGGACAGGATCAAGAGGCCGATGCCGACCAGGATGCGGCCGGTCTGTCGCCAGTCGCGCCGCTCGGTGGCCATGAACATCACCGTGCCCGATATCAGGCAGAGCGGTACCAAGAGCGTGAGGTCGAAGGTCAGCAGCTTGACCACCAGAGCAGAGCCGATCTCGGCGCCCCGTACCGCCAACTGGCCGGCGGCGCCCGAGACGATGCCGGAACCGGCGAAGGAGCCGACCAGCAGCGTGACCGCGGTCGAGCTTTGCAGCGCGATCGCGAGGCCGGTGCCGGCCAGCACCGCCATGATCGGGTTGCGCATGGTGGCGCGCAGGCGATGACGCAGCACGTCGCCATAGGCGCGCTCGACGCCGGTCTTGACCATGCGGGTGGCAAACAGCATCAGCGCGACGGCGCCGGCCAGATGCAGGAGGACGACGGAGCCGCTCATCGCGGCGCCTGCATGCGTGCATGGCGCTCGCTGCGGCCGGCATGGCGACGGGGGGAGAAGGCGAGGGTACGAATCATGGTCATGACAGCCTTGGAATATAGCCGGAATATTTTAGCCGAATAATAAAAATTTGTCGATTTCAAGGGGCCGCCGCGAGGCGACAGCCGGTGTCGGAAAATGGACGGGTCAGCAAACGGTTGCACCGGCTTGAGCGGCGATCGGCCGGATCTGCGATGTTTTGGCGCCGGTCTTTGTGGCAATGTTCAAATCTTTTGGATAAGCACAGGAATTCATTACACAATTGTAATGCTGGCGTTCAGTTTCGGTTCATCCCCTGGCCGTTATCCCTCCTGGCATCGACAACCAAGGAGACTTCTGATGAAACGCATTGTTCTTTCCGCCCTCGCTTTCTCGATGCTGGCCGCCACCTCGCTTGCCGGCCAGGCAGCGCCGATGAACGCGCCAGTGGCGCCGCAGTCGAACTACACCAAGGTCGACTGGCAGAAGCCTACCCACCGGGACGCCAAGAAGCGCGTCATCCAGAAGCGGTTCGTCCAGAAGAAGGTCGTCGTGAAGCGGAACAACTGGCGCAATGGCCAGAAATATTCTGGCTGGAGGCGGCACCAGCCGATCCGCGACTATGGCCGCTATGGCCTGCATCGTCCCGGCCGCGGCCAGGAATGGATCCGCGTCGGCAATGACTATGTGCTGGTCGGCATCCTCTCCGGCGTCATCTTCGGCGCGCTCGCCGCGCAATAATCATTGACGATGGCCGGCATCTCGCCGGCCCTTCGATAGAAGGCGGCCCGCGAGGGTCGCCTTCTTTTTGACTATCCGGTCTCATGCCGACCCGCCTTGCTGAAAATATCACAATATGCGATATTTAAACGGTGAAGAGGGTCATACTTCTGCCCTTGGCGGCAAAAGCGTTGCGAAAGCATCGGGTCGATGCCGAGAGGATTTTATCGAAGATCGAAACCTATGCCAGGGACGCGAGTACGCTTGCCAACAGCGTCAAGGCCTTGCAGGGATCGTCGGCGCTGCGCTTAAGGGTCGGCGACTATCGCGTGATCTTCGAAGAGACGGATCAAGAGATCATCGTGACCAAGATCGGACCGCGTGGATCGGTATATGATTGAAGGAATGCCGGAATGAACAACATCGCCTATGTCACGACGCCAGGTGGCGAGGAACTGGCCATCCTGCCGCGCAGCGAACTGGAAGCCCTTCGTGAATCGCTGGAGCATGCGCAGGCGCTTGGCGGGTTTCGTGCCGGGCAGCTTCCCGGTCTTACGCCCGATGAAGCACGAGCACTTGTTGGCGCGGTCTCTCCGCTGGCTTTCTGGCGCAGATACCGCAAGCAGACCCAGGCCGTTCTCGCTGCCTCCGTGGGCGTGACCCAGAACTATCTTTCGGATATCGAGAACGGAAAGCGCGGTGGGGACGTCACGCTTTGGCTGCGGATTGCCCGTGCTCTCGAATTGCCGATCGAGAGTTTGGTCGATGACGGCGACTGATCAGCGGACCGCGGAGTGGCCTTGCCCTGTGGAAACCGGGTATGGCCTCTATTGGGGGTCGTCTGAAATCGCGGGCATGATTATATGGTGGCGAAACGAGTTCCCCGATGCGATTTCCGCCTGCCTTCCTCGACGAGATACGCGACCGCGTGCCGATTTCACAGCTTATCGGCCAGCGCGTGGCGTGGGATCGCAAGAAGACCAACGCATCGCGCGGCGACTATTGGGCGTGCTGTCCGTTCCATGGCGAGAAGAGCCCGTCCTTCCACTGCGAGGACAAGAAGGGGCGCTATCACTGTTTCGGCTGCTCGGTCTCGGGTGACCATTTCAAGTTCCTGACCGAACTCGAAGGACTGAGTTTTCCCGAGGCGGTCGAGAAGATCGCCGACATGGCCGGCGTGCCGATGCCGGTCCGCGACGAACGGGAGGAACAACGCGAGAAGGAACGCGCCAGCCTGACCGATGTCATGGAGATGGCGACCGCCTTCTTCCAGGAGCGCCTGCAAGGGCCGGAGGGCGCCAAGGCCCGCGCCTATCTCAGGGATCGTGGGCTGACGCCGGCGACACAGCAGTCGTTCCGGCTCGGCTTCGCGCCCGACAGCCGCAATGCGCTGAAGGAGCATCTGGCGGCCAAGGGTGTGCCGAAAGCCGATATCGAGGCCTGCGGGCTGGTGCGCCATGGCGACGACATTCCGGTCTCCTATGACTGGTTCCGCGACCGCATCATGTTCCCGATCCCGGATTCGCGCGGCAAGATCATCGCCTTCGGCGGCCGCGCCCTGGCCCCCGATGCGCTCGCCAAATACATGAACTCGCCCGACACCGAGCTCTTCCACAAGGGCAATGTGCTCTACAATTTCGCCCGCGCCCGCAAGGCCTTGGCCAAAGGCGGTACGGTCATCGCCGTCGAAGGCTATATGGACGTGATCGCGCTGGCGCAGGCCGGGTTCGAGAATGTCGTGGCGCCGCTCGGCACCGCGCTCACGGAAAACCAGCTCGAATTGTTGTGGCGCATGGCGCCGGAGCCGATGCTGTGCTTCGACGGCGACAAGGCCGGGCTGAAGGCGGCATGGCGGGCAGCCGACATGGCGCTGCCGTCAGTGCAGGCCGGACGCTCGGCGCGCTTCGCGCTGCTGCCGGAAGGCAAGGATCCCGACGATCTGGTCAAGGCCGAGGGGCCTGACGCCTTCCGCGCCGTGCTGGCCGATGCGCGGCCGCTGGTCGACCTGTTGTGGATGCGCGAAACGGCCGGCGGCGTCTTCGACACGCCGGAGCGGCGGGCCGAACTCGAGAAGACGCTGCGCGAACTGACCAGCCGCATCCGCGACGAAAGCCTGCGCTACCACTACCAGCAGGAGATGCGCGAGCGGGTGCTGAGCTTCTTCGGCTCCCAGCGCAATGCGCGGCAAGGTCGTCAGGATGGCGGCCGGCCCGGTCAGCGCGGCCAGGGCAAGCCCGCGCCCGGCGGCCAATTCGCCAAGGCCGGTGGCGGCCGCATGCCGATCACCGAAAGCCTCGGCCAGTCGGCGCTGGTCAGGCGCGGCGAGAGGATGTCGGTGCGCGAGGCGACGATCATCGTGGCACTGGTCAACCATCCGGCGCTGATCGACGAGAATTTCGCCCATGTCGAGTTCCTCGACCTCGCCAATTCCGACCTGACGCGGCTGCATGCCGCCATTCTCGACGCGATGGCGCATGACATGGCCAATGACCGCCACGCCGTGGTGGCGACGATCGAACGCGCCGGCTGCGCCGAGATCTGGGAGCGCGCCGTCGGCCTGATCAAGCGGGCGCGGCAATGGCCGGCGCTGGAGACGGCGGCCCTCGAGGATGCCCGCGACGCTCTGAACCAGGCGTTGCACTTGCAGCGCAGCGCGCGCACCTTACATAAGGAGCTGAAACAGGCGGAAGCGGCCCTCGAAGCGGATCCTTCGGACGAAAACTTCCGCCATCTGATCGAAATTCAGGCGCAATTTCAGGATGTACAAGCGACGGAAGCGCTGATCGAAGGATTCGGCGTTTCGTCGGGCAGGGCTGGGCGGGCCTAAGTGCAGCTGAGTGCGGGAATGAAGGCGCGGCCACGCTTCCCTTGGGGGCGAGGCGCGCTAAGTCGGGTAATTGATTCGCTTTTTTCATGCGAATCATGCCAGAGGCGCTTGACCTTCGGACAGAATGGCGGAATCAGGACGATTCGAAACGTTAACCCGCACCCGCATCGACGGGAAACAAGCGATGCAAGGTACTTGATCACTGGACAGGCGGCCCGCCTGCCACAGATATTAGGGTTAATCTGGACTTAATGTATGCCGCCCAAGAGTGGAACCCGGTTTTGGGGCAACGGCATGCACCAAACAAAAGAGTGGATGCAGCTCATGGGCCGGGTAAAGCGCGTTTAGAAAAACGGGCGTATCCGATTTGACTGGTCCGACAGCTTACGCGGCCCCGATGGCCGGCCGCTAGGAGAAGATAAAGACTATGGCGACAAAGGAAAAGGAAGAGGTCGAGACCGAACGCGAAGGCGCCACCGATGGGCCCTTGCTCGACCTTTCCGATGATGCTGTCAAGAAGATGATCAAGGCCGCCAAGAAGCGCGGCTATGTCACCATGGACGAGCTGAATTCGGTGCTGCCTTCCGAGGAAGTGACCTCCGAGCAGATCGAGGACACGATGGCGATGCTGTCCGACATGGGCATCAACGTCGTCGAGGATGACGAGCAGGGCGAAGAGGCCGAGGCGGGCGACACGGCCGCCGATGCCGAGGAAGACGCCAACGAGCTGGCCGAGCAGACTGGCACCGCCGTCGCCGCCACCACGACCAAGAAAGAGCCGACCGACCGCACCGACGATCCGGTGCGCATGTATCTGCGCGAAATGGGTTCGGTCGAGCTCCTGTCGCGCGAAGGCGAAATCGCCATCGCCAAGCGCATCGAGGCCGGCCGCGAGACGATGATCGCGGGGTTGTGCGAAAGCCCGCTGACCTTCCAGGCCATCATCATCTGGCGCGACGAGCTCAACGAATCCAAGATCCTGCTGCGCGAGATCATCGATCTCGAAGCCACCTATGCCGGCCCCGAAGCCAAGCAGGCCCCCGTTGTCGAACGCATCGAGGAAGCGCCCAAGGCCGAGGAAAAGCCGCGCCGCGGACGCGACGATGAAGACGACGTCACCAATGTCGGCGCCGACACGCGCGGCATCGGCGACGACGACGAGGAAGACGAGGACGAGGCGAGCCTGTCGCTGGCGGCGATGGAAGCGGAACTGCGCCCGCAGGTGATGGAGACGCTCGACGTCATCGCCGACACCTATAAGAAGCTGCGCAAGCTGCAGGACCAGCAGGTCGAGAACCGTCTGGCCGCCGCCGGTACGCTGTCGCCCAGCCAGGACCGCCGGCTGAAGGAACTGAAGGACCAGCTGATCAAGGCGGTGAAGTCGCTGTCGCTCAACACGGCGCGCATCGAGGCGCTGGTCGAGCAGCTCTACGACATCAACAAGCGCCTGGTGCAGAACGAAGGCAAGCTTTTGCGCCTTGCCGAAAGTTATGGCGTGCGCCGCGAGGAGTTCCTGAAGGAATATCAGGGCTCCGAGCTCGATCCGAACTGGACGCGTTCGATCGCCAATCTGACCTCGCGCGGCTGGAAGGAATTCACCAAGAACGAGAAGGATGCGATCAAGGACCTGCGCGCCGAGATCCAGCACCTGGCCACCGAAACGGCGATCTCGATCCTGGAATTCCGCAAGATCGTCAACCAGGTGCAGAAGGGCGAGCGCGAAGCCGCGATCGCCAAGAAGGAAATGGTCGAGGCCAATCTGCGCCTCGTCATCTCCATCGCCAAGAAATACACCAATCGCGGCCTGCAGTTCCTCGACCTGATCCAGGAAGGCAATATCGGCCTGATGAAGGCGGTCGATAAGTTCGAATACCGCCGCGGCTACAAGTTCTCGACCTACGCGACATGGTGGATCCGGCAGGCGATCACGCGTTCGATCGCCGACCAGGCCCGCACCATCCGCATTCCGGTGCACATGATCGAGACGATCAACAAGATCGTGCGCACCTCGCGCCAGATGCTGCACGAGATCGGCCGCGAGCCGACGCCAGAGGAACTGGCCGAAAAGCTTGCCATGCCGCTCGAAAAAGTGCGCAAGGTGTTGAAGATCGCCAAGGAGCCGATCTCGCTCGAAACGCCTGTCGGCGACGAGGAGGATTCGCATCTGGGCGACTTCATCGAGGACAAGATGGCGATCCTGCCGATCGACGCCGCGATCCAGGCCAATCTGCGCGAGACCACCACGCGCGTTTTGGCCTCACTGACGCCGCGCGAGGAGCGCGTGCTCAGAATGCGCTTCGGCATCGGCATGAACACCGACCACACGCTGGAAGAAGTCGGCCAGCAGTTCTCGGTCACCCGCGAGCGTATCCGCCAGATCGAAGCCAAGGCGCTGCGCAAGCTCAAGCATCCGAGCCGCAGCCGCAAGCTGCGCAGCTTCCTGGACAGCTGAGTTCATTTTTGTCGCGAAGAGTTAAGGGCGCCGGTTGGCGCCCTTTTTCGTTTCAGGCGTCAAAGCAACGGCACGTTCAGCCGAGCGCCCTTGACGATGATGCCGCCCCGGTTGCCGATCTCGATGGAGCCATAACGCTGCCTGAAGCATTCAGGCAGCGGACGGTCGCCGGGGACCGACAGCCACAGGCGCAGCATATGACGCCGCTTGGCCGGATCCGGCCAATCGCGAAAGCCCATGCGGTCGTGAAGCAGCGAATGATTGTAGACGAACTGCATGTCGCCGGGCCGTAGCCGCATCGACAGGTTTAGCAGGGGTTCATTGGCGAGGCTGTCGAAGAGATCCAGCGCTTCGACATGGGCGGCGGTGAGTCGCATGGCATCGGGGAAGCGTTGCGCGCTGTCGATGTACTGGCGCTGATAGATGCCGGTCAGCAGTCCGGCATGCCAGTTGAGCACCGGGATTTCGAAATAGGGCTTTTGCCCTTCCGGTATTTCGCCGCGCCGGTCGGTGGCGATCGGATCAAACAGCATGCGGACGAGATCAGGCCGTCTCTTTCGCATCTCGTTGTAGATCGTCACCGTGCTGACCAGCAGGGACTCGCCGCCTTGCATGGCGTCTTGCAGGCAGAGCAGGCCGACGACATCGGCGGAATCGGTGTGAAATGTCTGGCGCTCCGCCGTCTGGTAGATGCGCGTCCTGGTGTCCCTGGCGTCGGCGCCGATGTCGCGGACATGGCCGAGGATGTGGCCCTGGGCATTCTGGGACCGCGCGCTACCCAGATGGGCGCCAACCCCGCAGAAGATCGTTGCCGCCATCTCGGCGGAATATCTTTCGACCGGGAGACCGCGCAGCACCTCGAAGCCGATGCCTGCGATCAGTTTTTCCCGAAGGGCGGCAAGATGGCCGCCCAGACGAGGCAAGGGGAAAACCGCCTTGGTCAGGCCGCCGATATCATGCGAGCCGGCAAGGAAGCTGGTTGCGGCGGCTTCCAACTCCGCCACGTCCTGCGGCTCCAGTTCGACGAGCCATGTCTCGGGATGCCTGGCCATATCCTCGCCGATCCATGCGGCGGGAATGTCGATCTGTACCGGTGGCAGGTCTGTTGTCTCGCGCATGAAGCTCTCCGGCGGCTGGACGGGCCTCGGACGTTTTGCCGGGCTGACGCCACGACGGAGATTGCCGCAATCAAGCGGGTTTTCAAACAGGGCTTCAACTGGCCGCGCTCACTGCAATGGGGCCGGCGCGGTAGTGCTTGCAGGACGTCGGCAGCGGGAGGATAATCCGACGTCGGATGCATTTTTCGGGCGACAACCCCGGAAGCCCGCCCCGGTCGAGACCGTGTCGACAGACCAACGGCCTCGTTGCCGTGCTCCGTGGCCCCGGAGGGAGGTGTGCCATGACAAGCTACATCGTGCTGATGAACTGGACCGAGCAGGGCGCCAAAAATTTGCGCGAGTCACCGAAGCGGCTCGACGCCGCCAGGAAGCAATTGGGTGAGATGGGTGGATCGTTCAAGGCGTTCTACCTGACCATGGGCGAGTACGACATGGTGGCGGTGGTCGAGGCGCCCGACGACGCGATCCTGGCGCGTTTCTCGCTGATGCTGGCGGCAGCCGGCAACATCAGGACGCGGACGATGAAGGCCTTCCCCGAATTCGCCTATCGCGAGATCATCACCTCACTTGGATAATAAGGTTTCCGACGGCCGGATCAGGTGCCGCCTAAGGGCACCTGATCCGGCGTTCCGACAAATCTGACATCTGCCTCGGGACAGGACGCCTGGCCATGGTAGACATGCGGCCAGGAGAGATCGCGATGAACATTTTTTCGACACCGGCCATCGGCCTTGCCTTGATATCCATGATGCCCGTCGATGCCGGCGCCGCGCAAAAATCGGTCGCCATGGCCAATCCGGCATCGGTCCATTGCGGTGCGATCGGCGGCCGCTTCGTGGTCAGGAAGGACAAGGCCGGCAACGAATACGGGTTTTGCCGCCTGCCCAATGGACGCCTGTGCGAGGAGTGGGCGCTGTTTCGCGACAACAAATGCGTCGGGCCGAAGGCCGCGATGCGTCGGAACTGACGCGTCTGTTGGAAGCGGCGCAAGCCGTGTCGTGCGGTCCCGTCGATGACATGGCGCGCCGCCGTGATAGGGTGAGCCATGTCCGAAGCACAGTCCCATTCGCATCTGTGGCCAGGCGTGCCGCTTGCCCTTGGCTCGGCCGCCTTGTTCGGCGCGACGCCGCCGCTGTCCAAATTGCTGCTCGGCAGCGTCAGCCCGTTCATGCTGGCGGGTCTGCTGTATCTCGGCGCCGGCATTGGCCTGGCGCTCTACCGGCTCTTGCGCGGCAGGCAAGCCGGCGCCGGCGAAGCGCGCCTGGCCGCCGGGGATATTCCGTGGCTGGCGCTGGCGATCGGCATGGGCGGCATCGTCGGGCCGGTTCTCCTGATGTTCGGCCTCACCCTCAACACGGCGTCCAGTTCCGCCCTGCTGCTCAATCTGGAGGGGCTGGCGACGATGGCCATCGCCTGGCTCGTCTATCGCGAGAATGTCGACCGGCGCCTGCTTTTCGGCGCCTTCGCCATCCTGGCGGGCGCGCTGCTGCTGTCCTGGGCGGGGCAAGGCATTGCCTTCAATCTTGGCGCATTGCTTGTCGCGGGGGCCTGCCTGGCATGGGGCCTGGACAACAATTTCACCCGCAAGATATCAGCGGCTGATCCGGTGGCCATCGCCATGCTGAAGGGGTTGGTGGCGGGCGCCGCCAATGTCGGGCTGGCGCTCGCCTCCGGCGCGGCGTTTCCGGCCGCGACCACGGTGATGGCCACGGCCGCGGTCGGTTTCTTCGGCATCGGCGTCAGCCTCGTGATGTTCATCCTGGCGCTGCGGCATCTCGGCACGGCACGCACGGGAGCCTATTATTCGCTCGCTCCCTTCATCGGCGCGTTGCTGGCGATCCTGATGCTGGGCGATGCCGTCACGCTCAAGCTCGGCATTGCGGGCCTGCTGATGGGGGTTGGCCTGTGGCTGCATCTGTCCGAGCGTCATGATCACGAGCACGACCATGAAGCGCTGGAGCACGAGCACAGCCATGTGCATGACGAGCATCACCAGCATCATCATGACGGGCCGGTCAGCGAGCCGCATTCGCACTGGCACCGGCATGCGCCGCTGCGTCACAAGCATCCGCACTATCCCGACCTGCACCATCGGCACGATCACGGCTGACCGATGCCAGGGCCAGCGCTGACCGTCTGGTACAACACGCGCTGCCCGGTCTGCGATGCCGGCATCAGCCGGCAGAAGCGGCGGTTGATCGAGGCGGTCAAGGCCGGGCGGATCGCGTTTCGCGACATCAACCTGGAGCCCGATGCGCTGTCGTCGCATGGCGCCTCGCTGGAGGATATCCGCCGCCGGCTGCATGCGACCGATGCCGACGGTGGATTGCTCGTTGGCGCCGACGTCGCGATCGCGGTCTGGCTGGCAACGCCGGGCGAGGGCTGGCTGGCGAGCCTGTTCGGCAATCGGCTCGTGCTGCCGCTGACCCACCTTGCCTATGATCGCTTCGCCGATCTGCTCTACGGCTGGAATCGGCGCAAGGGCCACTGGTAGCCTACCTCCATTCACACACCATCCAACCTCACCGGGGCCTGAAGCGTCGAACGCCATGGATGTCGCTTGGCTCATGACCAGATACATCGTAAGATATATCTTGACTCAGCAGTTTGTGTGCCTAACTAAGATATATCGTAAGATAGAACTCAGGGAGCAATCAAATGCACAAGCACAATTTCGGGCACAATCACTCAGACCATCGTAATTTCGGCGAGCGCATGTTCATGCACATGGCCGGCAAGTTCGGTGGCAGAGGCGGCGGCGGCTTCGGTCCGTTCGGGGGCAGGGGCGGCGGGCGCGGTGGCCCGGGCGACTTCTTTCGCGCCGGGCGGATGCTCGCCGATGGCGACCTCAAGCTGATCACGCTGTCGCTGCTGGCCGAAGCGCCGCGCCATGGCTACGACATCATCAAGGCGCTGGAAGAGCGCACCAGCGGCATCTACAGTCCGAGCCCTGGCGTGGTCTACCCGACGCTGACCTTCCTGGAAGAGGCCGGTTATGCCGTCTCGTCGAGCGAAGGCAACAAGAAGGTGTTTTCGATCACCGAGGCCGGGCAGGCGCATCTGGCCGACAACCGCGAGATGATCGACGGCGTGCTCGAACACCTCGAACGCTTCGGCCGCAAGATGGCCAAGGCGCGCGACTGGTTCGGCTGGAACGATGATGGCGAGGACCGTCGCGGCGGCCGTGGCGGTCGTGGCGAACGCTCGGAAACGCGTGACGAATTCCGCGCCATCCGCCACCGGCTGCGCGCGGCGCTCGGCGACATCGTCGATGCGCCTGCCGAAAAGCAGGCCGAGGCGATCGCCATTCTCGAAGCCGCCGCCGAAGCGCTGGAAGCGCTTACACACCGCTGAGCCAGCAAGACCGGATCTTGCCAGTTAGACCGCAAAAAAGCCCGGGGAGACCCGGGCTTTTGTCGTGGGGCCATGCCGGCATCATTCCTTGCCGACATATTCGCTGATCAGCTTTTCGTTGCGCGCCTTTTCGATCTTGGCGGTGGTCTCGGCGGAGATGCGCTCGTCGGTGCGATACTTGACCAGGTTCACCAGGCTGCCGGTGAGCAGCAGGATGCCCATGCCCCAGTAGCCCTTGGTCGACAAGTCGACGGGCGCCAGCCACAGCGACAGGCCAAGCATGAAGTAGGCGGCGCCGACCGAGACGGTGTTGAACATGATGTAGGTCTGGTTGCTGTTCATGGTCGTGTTTCCTTTGACTGGATCGAAGTTGGGTTTGACAAGGTTATGGTCAGGTCCGAGATATTCAGTTGATGGTCTTCAGGCGTTCCAGCACGTCCCTGGCGCGCACTTTCACCGCCGGACCGTGCCCGGCGTCGGCAAGGCGGTCGCGGATCGCGTCATGACGCAGCTCGCCGTCGATCTCGTCGAGAATGCCGGCCTCCTCGAACGGATCGCTGGCTCCCTTGATGCGGGCCAAAAGCTCCTCGGCGTCGTTTAGGCTCGCCGAATGACCGATCGACCTGACGAGACGCGACTGCGCCTTGCGCTCGGCATCGATGGCCCGGGCCGAGATCATGCCCTGGTTGAGGTCGATGATGCGGCGGTGCGCCCGCTCCACCGAAACGCGCATCCGCAAGGTCTTTTCGCTGAGGCTATGAACCGTGGCACGGCGGACCTCGCGTTCATTTTCCAGTTCGGCGATGGCCGCGGCACCGCTTTCGGCCAGCCCGTTGTTGCCGGCAGCCAGTGCGCTGATCGTGCGTGTCTCCAAGTCGGCGTGGCGGCGGTCGAGATGGTCGAGGCCGGCCTGCTCGGCACGTTGGCGCACGATCAGTGAGGCAAGCGTCTGCTTGGCGGCGGCAAGTCCCGTCTCGGCATCGCGAATGCGCTGTGCCAGAAGGTCGATGGCGAAGCGATCCTTCAGGCCGTCCTCGGCCCGTGCGCTCGCGCCGTCGAGCAATGTTCTGATCAGGCTAAGCATGGTTCTTCTCCCTTCGAAGTTTTGTGAACAATGTTCACGATGCCAACGTAACAGGAAATGAACACTGTTCAAGAGCTTTTTTGAACGCTGTTCACGGTGCGCGGCATATGGTAAACGAAGCGGCATCGGGTCGCGAACAGCAGGCCATCCGCAAGGCGCGCTCATTCAGAAGGAAAAGCATGGCACTGGACAAGGAAGAGGCGGGCGAGCGGGTGCTGGTCATTGCCGAGACGCTGCTCGATGAAGGCGGCATGGACAATCTGAAGGCCAGGACCATCGCCGAGCAGGCGGGCATCTCGGTCGGCTCGGTCTACAATCTGTTTTCCGATCTCGACGGTGTGCACCGCGCCGTCAACATGCGGCTGCTCGACCGGCTGGGTGTCGCGGGGGCGGCGGCGATGGCCGATCTTGGCAGGCGCGGCATCACCGACGTACGCCAACGGCTGATGGCACTGGCCGGCGCCTATGTGCGCTTCGTCGAGGCTCATCCCGGCAGCTGGCCGGCGCTGCTTGCCTTCAACAGGCGGCGTCCGGTGCTGACCGAGCCCGATGTCTATGAGGCGCGGCTCGACCAGTTGTTCGAGATCATCGCCAGTGTCCTTGCCGATGGCGGCTTCGATCTCGACGAGGACACGCGCCGGATCGCAGCGCGAACCCTCTGGTCAAGCGTGCATGGCATCGTCACCAGCGGTTATGCTGCCAGGTCCGTGCGCCGGCAGGCGGACGAGATCGACCAGCAGATCGCGCTCCTCGTCTCCGTCTTCATCAGGGGGCTGGAACGAGGCGGCACATTCGCGCATGCTGGGAAAACAACGTCGTGAATCGCACACCGACGGCGATCGCAGGCGACAAGGAGATTTGAGCGATGTCTTTTCTGAAACGTCTTTTCGGCGGCGGTGGCGGCGAAGCAGCCGAGCCTGCAAGTGCCGCGCCCGCCAAGCAGGTCGAACACAAGGGGTTCACGATCAGCGCCACGCCCTACAAGACCGAGGGCCAGTACCAGACCTGCGGCGTCGTCTCCAAGGAGGTCGATGGCGTGGTGAAGGAGCACAAATTCATCCGCGCCGACCGCTTTGCCGGGCTGGACGATGCCGTCGACATCTCGATCAAGAAGGGCATCCAGCTCGTCGACGAGCAGGGCGAGCGAATTTTCGGCTAGGGCACAAGACGCGCCATACCTTACCGAAGCAGATGCATCAGTTCGTCCGGGATTGAGTGACCGCCGGCGCGGGAGCAACCGTCGGCGTCGGTGCGGCCGTCGCCGGGGGAGTGGCCTTGGCCTCAGATCCACCAATGACATAGCCCGGCTCTTCCGAGTACGAATAGACCTTCGTTACGATGCCTGATTTGAGCGCTTCAGCGTCCCAGACGTTATATAGGCCCTGCGGTGTTGCCAGCCCCATCATGGCGAACACATCGGCGCTGTCGAGGCCCATTTCGTCGAAATAATCGGACATCATCTGCTTCAGCGCCGGATCAGCCACCGTCGAAATTTCATCGAGATTTCTTCTGCCGTTGTGCATTCGGGGTTTGTTCCGGCCGTTCGTTATCTGATGGACGGCGATACGGGCAGTGGCAGCCGCGGCGCGAACCCGGCCTCCGGCCAAGGCCCATGGGCAAGCCGAGAAACAGTACGCCCCGCCAGAATGAACTTCCCCTTCCGACCAGCCGTCCTTAACGATCTTTTCCGGACAGCGCGGAACCAGCATCGGGCAGCCATTCAACTGCGTCCTGCCTATCGCGGTTTCGAGGTTGGCGTCCCGGATCATGTGCCCGATCGCAAGCGCCGCATCCACGTTCCCGCCGCCGGACTGAAACACGATCGGAAGTCTCTGGCCCTTCAGACTCCGCAGAAACTTCTCAAATTGTCTATCTGTATCAGGTTTAATGATACCTTCTGCGGATATCCATTGAATGCAGCTTACATTGCAATCGCCGTTCCGAACCAAAATGAAATTCATAGGCCATTCTTCGGGCGCTTTCTGCTTTGCGGCGCCCGACGAGGTGCCAACCAAGGTCAGCGACGCAAGGAAACCTGCGACAATCAAGCGAAAGACTGCCCGCAAGCCCAGGCGAGTTGCCATGATGGAAACCCCCACAAACAAAAGAAGAACCCTCGAGCACTCCGTCTGAAGCGCTCGAGGTCCTTATATCAGCCGGTGTGCGTTCAGGCTGGTGTTATCCGCGCTTTTGGATGACGCCGTAGAGCACGTTGCGGTTCTCGCCGAAGTACACCTGCGCCTCGACGGTGTTGCGGTCGACGCTGGCATTGATGATGTTCCACATGTCGACCTCCGACCGCAGCAGCAGCACCCAGTCCATGAACGTTTCCCGGTAGCCGGCGTCAGGAGTGCCCTCGGCGTAGTTCGCAAACAGGAATGTCCCGTTCGGCTTCAGCATCTGCAGGCATGTCTTGGTGAGTTTCACGGCGACATTGTGCTGGAGGTAGTCGTAAAGGCCCGACGCATAGATGAGATCGAACTTGCCGAGCTTTTGGCTCCTGGTGAGCACGGTGCGTACCGAGCCGTCGATGGCCTCGACCGCGGTGCCCTGGAAGTCGCGCGCGATCAGTCCGACGCTCTGGGGATCCTGGTCGAGCGCGACCCAGCGCTTGAGGCGGCCCTCGGCCAATGCGGTCGAACGGTTCGCTTCGCGCAGATGGCCGGCCGCGATCGCCAGGACTTCGGTTTCGGGTCCATTCTTGGCCGCGGTTTCATCGACATAGCGGGTCAGCAGATCGCGGCGTTCCCGTGCCGCGACGCATGACGGAACGTTCTGGGTATGGCTGTAAAGCGCCTTGCCGATCTCCGAGGCGCTTGCCACGCTCTCGGCCACGTGCGGGTCACAATAGATGTAGTCGAGCAACTGCGCGTCGCCGGAATACCCCCTGGGCTTGGTGAAGGACCAATGCGTCAGCGGATCCTCGAGAAAGTACTTCTGGAGCGGGTGGTTCTGCACCAGCGGTATCAAGGCTTGCCACACGTCGGGATGGACCTTGGCACGCAGCGCGTTGAGGAGCGACAGCAGGCGGCGAACGATCTCGGCGGGAGATTTTTGCTGCTCGACCTGTTGCTGTGTCGTCTGGAGGATGAGCGCCAGCTCCGCGCGAGCGGTTTCGAACGCTTCGCCGTGATGCTCGGGCTTTCCGCGACGGAGACCGCCGGCGATCGCCTCCGCGGTAATCAGACTCTGGCCGTCAAAGACAGTTTGCACACCAAGGCTCCATAGTTAACAGTCAGTTAACTTATTGCTTAGAATACTCGATTTGCCAATGTCGGCTCGCGGGCATTTTATCGGTATGATTAATTTCCCGCTAACCATGTCAATTCTTTGAGGTTTTTAAGGAGGGGATTCCGGGTTCGAGTTAACGGAAACTTGTCCTGCATCATTGCATTTGATCGCGCGGCAAGACGTGTCGTGCCCAAGGAGTCGGTCTGCGTTGGGGGCAGAAGCTGCAAAAGAATTCGGAACGCGAGATGCCCTTCAGCCGGGATTCGTCGTGAACGAACGCGCGTCGTCCAGAGTGGCAGATGCGGTGGATTCGGAACCGCACGACCCGCGCCAGGAACTGGGGGCCGCTGAACTTCGCATCCTTTACCGGACGGAAGCCCAGGCGAAGCGAAGAAAGGAGGCCAGGCCGGGCCTTTGGATCGCCGTCGTCATCTATGTCTTGTTTTCGGTATCGGATCTGCTGCTGATACCGGATGTCGCGGCCCTTACGATCACGGCCCGCTTCGCTGTCGGACTGACCGCACTGTTGGTTCTGGAAGCACAGCTTCGCCGGGGAGTCGCCACGGACTGGCTTGACGTGACCTGCGCCGGGGCCATCATCTTCGGTTATCTCGGCTGGCTTGGCCCTGCCTCCATGGGCGCGAACAAGGAAAGCGTCGCCTATTACATGGTCTTCGGCACCATCTTCATGATGAGTGCCAATCTTTTCTTCACGTTCCGGTTCAAAGTGTCGATCATAACGTCGACCATAATTTTGTGTATCTTGTATGTGGTGAACTACTTTCTGCCGGCGTCGCTGACATACAAGATGGTATTTGGCACTTTCTACGTTTCGTGCTTCACGTTCACGTCCTATGTGAACTGGAAGCTGAACGAAGAGCGCTACAACGTCTTCCTCAACGCGCTGGAAGCCAAGATCCAGCACAATGAGGCCACCGAGCGCGGCAAGGCCCTGCTCAGGCTGTCACGGACGGATCCGCTTACAGGTCTGGAGAACCGGCGCGCGATCGACGAGAAACTGCGCGACTACTGGAATGACTGGCAAAAGCTTGGCCATGGTTTTGCGGCGATCCTCATCGACGTCGACTTCTTCAAGAAGTTCAACGACTGCTATGGCCATCAGGAAGGCGATCGTTGCCTGATCCAGGTCGCCAATGCGCTCAGCGAGCTGATCAAGCAATATGACGGCTCCATCGGCCGCTATGGCGGTGAGGAATTCATCGTCCTGGCCCGCATGGGCAGGAAAGACCAGGTCGCGGATCTCGCGGAAGCCATTTGCCGCACGGTCGAGAACCTGGCGATCGCGCACGAGTTGCGGCGGGACGGCATCGCGATCGTGACGGCGAGCGTGGGCGCCGCATTCACCAGGAAGCAGACCGCCGCCAAGCTGGAAAAGATCATCCACGAGGCCGATCGAGCGCTCTATCTGGCAAAAGCCAGCGGCCGAAACTGTGTCCGGCTGTTCGATCCGACCGATCCCCAGAGCAGCGACGAGAGCGAGAACCTGGCGGCTTTGCTGAAGATCGCGATCGGCCAGGATCTCGTTTCGCTCGTCTATCAGCCCATCCAGGACGTCGCGTCGGGCAGGGTCGAGGCCGTGGAGGCGCTGATGCGCCTCAAGATGCTGGACGGCACCTTGGTTCCGCCGAGCCTGTTCATTCCCGTCGCGGAGCGAACCGGCGCCATCCTCGAGCTCGGGCGTTGGGCAATAAGGACCGTGTGCGCCGAACTCCTGGCGCAGGATCACGTGCGTGTCGTCAGCGTCAACGTCTCGCCGATCCAGCTCAAGACGCCCGGCTTCGCGACATCGGTCGCCACCATTCTGGGCGAGACCGGCGTGACCGGCAACAGGCTGGCCTTCGAGATCACCGAAGGCCTGGAGATGGAGATGCACTCCGACATCCTGCGCTGCATCAGCGACCTGAAGCTGCTCGGGATCAGGATTTGGCTCGATGATTTCGGGACGGGCTTCGCCGGCCTTTCGTGGCTTCGTCTCATCGATTTCGATACGGTCAAGATCGACCGCTCGTTTCTCCACGACTGCGGCACCCCCAAGGGCATGGCGATGCTGCAGGACATCATCGCGCTGGTCAGAAATCGCGGCCACAAAATCCTGGTCGAAGGGGTGGAGACCGAGGAGCAGATGCTCCTCATGCGCCAGTTCGGCATAGACAAGGTCCAGGGCTTTCATGTCGGCCGCCCGGCTCCGGCCGCGATTTTCCAGGCCAAACGGGCCGTTCAAAAACGGCCGTTCACGGTCCTCAAGTCGGCGTGACGCCGAAGCAGGCGGTGGCTTGACCGGCCATTGGCCCGTCAAGCCCGTTTGTTATCTGGCCGCGATTGCCGCGCGGCCGTGCCTACAGCATGTCGCGGCGAATAGGATTCGCCCGACCTGCTGTAGGCTTCTGATTTTATGCATGTTATGCCGTCTGCAACGTCCTGCGTGGCAGCGGCGGGAAGGCGATGGCTATGCCCGCGGCGCCCAGTCCGATGAGAGCCGAGCCGATGAACAGCCAATGGTAGCTAGCATAGGCGTCGAAGATCATGCCGCCGGCAAGCGGCCCCAGCGCCATGCCGAGGCTGGAGAGCATGGTGGCGGCACCGAACACGGTACCGAGGATGCGCTGGCCGAAATATTCACGCGCCAGCACCGCGTAGAGCGGCATGACGCCGCCATAGGTGGCGCCGAAGATGACGGCCAGCATATAGAACTGGTCGAGCTGGCTGATCGAGAGATAGGCGGCAATGACGATCGCCTGGATCGCCAGCCCGGCGATCAGCACCGGCTTGACGCCCAGCCTGTCGGCAAGCACGCCGTAGAGCAGCCTGCCGCCGAGGCCAGCCAGACCCTCGACACTGTAGATCGAGACAGCGGCCATCGGGGCGACGCCGCACAGCATGGCGTAACTGACCATGTGAAAGATCGGGCCGGAATGGGCCGCGCAGCAGGCGAAGAAGGTCAGCCCCAGCACGATGAATTGCGGCGAGCGCAGCGCCTGCCCGACCGTCAGGCCGGCGCCTTCGGCGACTGGCGCCGCGGCCGCATCGGAGGCGGCGGGCTTCGGCGGCTGGCGCACCAGAAGGACGGCGGGCAATAGGAGCACCCAGGCCAGGAGGCCGATGTCGAACATGGCGGTGCGCCATTCATAGGCCGAAATCAGCCAGCGGGCCAAGGGCGAGATCGTCATCGGCGCCACGCCCATGCCGGCCGAGACCAGCGATACCGCCAGCCCGCGATTGGTGTCGAACCAGCCTGAGGTCAGCGCGATCATGGGCGCGAAGAAGGCGCTGGCCGCAAGCCCGACGAGCACGCCATAGGTGATCTGGAAGGTGAGAAGCGAACCGGCGCGGCTTGCCAGCACCAGCGCCAGCCCGAGCAGCACGGCACCGATCGTCACGACGATGCGGGCGCCGAAGCGGTCGGACAGGGCGCCCCAGGCGAATCCGCCGAGGCCCATTACCAGGAAGTTGAGTGTCATGGCGCTCGAAATGCCCGCGCGCGACCAGTTGGTATCGAGCGCCATGGGTTCGAGGAAGATCGCCAGCGAGAACATGGTGCCGATGGCGACGCAGGACATCAGCGCGCCAGCCGCGACGATGACCCAACGGTAGGAAAGGTTCATGGTTTTCTCCCATGCCGGAACGCAGTCTTGAGGCGGCACGGTCCAGCTTCGCCGTGCCCTTGCGTCCGTAGGACGCCGGCATCGGCGTTCATCCTACAATCCGGTTGCATTTTTTATCCAGTCTGGATGCCCGGATTGCGGCGGTGCCCCGAAATACTGGCTCCCTGGATTTGACCTCCATTTTCGATCGTGCTTTCGAGTTGCAAGCTGCTGCATTCCTGGCTTGTCCTAGATCGGCAGTTCCGACGTGTATTTGATCGTCTGGCTCGGCACGTCGGTCTTGACGTTCTGCACGCCCTTGATGCGGCTGAGATGTTCCGACTGGAAGCGGCGGTAGTCGTCGATGCCGGCTGCCACCACGCGCACCATGGCGTCGCAGTCGCCCAGCATGAGATAGCATTCCATCACTTGCGGCAGCTTGGCCACCTCGGTGGCGAAATGTTCGATCGTGTCCTCGTCCTGCGCCTTCAGCCAGATGCGGGTGAAGAAGGTGAGGCCCTTGCCGATGCTGGCCGGATTGATCACGGCGACATAGCGGTCGATGATGCCGGCTTCCTCCAGCAGCTTGACGCGCCGCAGGCAAGGCGAGGGCGACAGGCCGACCTCATTTGCCAGATCATTGTTGGCCATGCGGCCGTCGCGCTGCAGCGCCCGCAGGATGCGCTTGTCGATGTCGTCGAGCTTCATGGTGTTGAATTCCATTTTCCTGGCAATATGTGACATTGAATGCCAAAATTGGCTCAAGGACAACAATCTTCGCAACCAAATTGCCGAGAAGTGTGGGTATGTTTTGCTCCTGACACCCAAGAAATTTCAAACGCAGGGCAGGGCGGCTGTGAGGCTGGCCTATGGCAGACCATGAGCATTTCACAGGCAGTCGAAGCGGCCGGCAATGGTTCGCAATCCGAGTTCCGTCGTGGTGTGACGTCCTGCGCGCCGGTGCTGGTCGGCACCATTCCCTACGCGCTGGTGCTTGGCGCCCAGGTCACGCAGAAGGGGCTGAGCACGGTCGAGTTATCGATGATGACCGGGTTGAACTTCGCCGGCGGCTCGGAATTCGCGGCGATCCAGCTGTGGACGTCGCCGCCGCATATCCTCCTCATCGTCGCCATCACCTTCCTGGTCAACAGCCGTCATTTGCTGATGGGAGCGGCGCTGGCGCCATTCCTGCGCGAACTGCCGCGGCGCAAGGTTTTCCCGGCGCTGTTCCTCATGTGCGACGAAAGCTGGGCGCTGGGCCTGGCCGACGCCAAGCAGCGCGCCGCCGCGGGCATCGGCCCGGCCTTCAGCCCGCGCTACTATATGGGCGCCGCGCTGGCGATGTATCTCACCTGGGTGGCTTTCACCTCGCTCGGCGCCTTGCTCGGCCCGATGCTGGGCGATGTCGGGACCTATGGTTTCGACATGGCGTTTCCGGCCGTCTTCCTGGTGCTGATGCGCGGCATGTGGAAGAGCGTGGCGGCGGCGCGGCCCTGGCTGGTCAGCCTAGTCGTCGCGGCCCTTGTCTATCTCTTCATTCCCGGCGCCTGGTATGTCGCGGCGGGTGCGGTGTCGGGGCTGCTTGCTGCCTGGTTGATGGCAGGTGATGCATGATCGACATGACAACCCTTTTCACCATCGTGCTGATGGCCGGCGTCACCTATCTCACACGGATCGGCGGCTATGTCGTCCTGCGCAACCGTGTGCTGAGCGCGCGGGCGACCGCGGTGATGGAGGCGGCACCCGGTTGCGTGCTGATCTCGGTCATCGCGCCGGCCTTCGTGTCGCGCAATCCCGCCGACCTTCTGGCGCTGGCCATCACCTTCATCGCCGCGACGCGGCTTTCGATGCTGCCGACCGTGCTGATCGGCGTCGCTTCGGCGGGCCTGCTCAGGCTTTTCATTGGCTAAAACGAAAAAGGCACGCGCGAACGCCTGCCTTTCGAGTTCAGATGATCGCGAGCCTTACGCGGCGGCAGCGGCCTGCTGGCTGGCCACCACGGCATCGACCTTGGCGGTCGCCTTGGCGAGCGCCGCGGTGACCGCGTCGGGCCCCATGCCGACGCCTTCGATGCGGATGACATCGACATCGGTCATGCCGAGGAAGCCGAGCACGCCGCGCAGATAGGGAATGGCGTGATCGAACTGCACGGCCGCGCCCTCGGAATAGATGCCGCCCGAAGCCAGCACGATATAGACCTTCTTGCCGGTGACGAGGCCCTTGGGGCCGTTCTCGCCATAGGCAAAGCTCCGGCCGGAGCGGGCGATGTGGTCGACCCATGACTTCAGCGTCGAGGAGATGTTGAAGTTGATGAAGCCGGTGGCGAGGATCACCGTGTCGGCGGCG
This sequence comes from Mesorhizobium sp. M8A.F.Ca.ET.165.01.1.1, assembly GCF_004792065.1. NCBI lineage: Bacteria > Pseudomonadati > Pseudomonadota > Alphaproteobacteria > Hyphomicrobiales > Phyllobacteriaceae > Mesorhizobium > Mesorhizobium sp. M8A.F.Ca.ET.165.01.1.1. The sequence goes on from NZ_SRTH01000005.1 coordinate 50,535, forward strand.
AACAACTCGTCGAGCACGACGTCGGAAACGCCCACCACTTCGGCCTGGCGCGGGGTGCGCGCTTCAACCGGGGTGTAGATGCCGGTCGCATAATCGGTATCGATATGCGGCAGCGGGTTGGCGACGAGATCGCGCACGACCAGCGTGTTCGACGGGTCGGCGGCCAGAAGCTTCTGGGCGAATTCGGTGGCGATGCGGGTCGAGTGCGAGGCAGCGCCGCGCGGGCTCGAGGTAACAAGAAGAATGGACATAGCGGGTCTCTCCAGTGGAATGAATTGTCCCGCTCCATATGGGGCTATCGATCCATCAGATAAACTGGTATATTTTCTATATGATCCATCTATCGAATGGATAGGATAAATGCAGCCGAACCCGACCCTCGACCAGCTCCAGATCCTTGTCGCCGTTGCCGACACCGGCAGTTTCTCGGCCGCGGGCCGCAAGCTCAACCGGGCGCAATCCGTCATCAGCTACGGCATCGCCAATCTCGAGGCGCAGCTTGGGCTGAAGCTGTTCGAGCGCGAGGGCACGCGCGAGCCGCTACTGACCGAGATCGGCCGGGCCATGCTGGAAGACGCGCGGCGCATGGTGAGCGTGCTGCAGCGCATCCGCTCACGCGCCGACGGCCACCATCATGGGCTGGAGGCCGAGGTGGCGCTGGCGGTCGACGTGGCATTGCCTTCACCCGTGCTGGTGCGGGTGCTGAAGGCGTTCGAGAAGCAGTTCCCGACCGTGACGCTGCGCCTGCATATCGGCACGCTCGGCCTCATTCCCGATCTCGTCGTCAGCGGCCAGGCGGATCTCGGCATTGGCGGCTTGCTGGGGGATGTCGACGTGCACCTCGTGCGCATCGGCTTCATGTCCCTGGTGCCGGCGGCCGCACCCAACCATCCACTGGCGCTGCTGCCGAAGCCAGTGGCGCTCGAGGATGTGCGCGAGCACACGCAGCTCGTCGTCATTGACCAGTCCGAGCGCACCAAGGGACGCGATTACGGCGTCTTCGCCTATCGCACCTGGCGACTGACCGACATGCGCACCAAGCACATATTGATGCGCGAGGGGCTGGGTTGGGGCGGGCTGCCGCGCTGGCTGATCGCCGACGATCTGGCCAGTGGCCGCCTGGTGGAACTTGATCTCGAACCCTACCAGGAAACGAGCTCGCCCTTGTTTGCCATGCACCGCAACGACCGCAGCCCGAAGCCGGCTGCCGCGTGGCTGATCGACCGCTTCAAGCGCGGGCTCGGCTGCTTCAACGAATTCGAGCCCGGCGAGGTGCCCGAGGACGAGCCGGAGACCCATGGCGCTTCTGGTTCCGGTATCTGACCTGGCAACTCGCAGCCGAACTTCCAGGTCCCGCCGCGGACATCACCGGATCACCGTCACCCCGGAAACCACGATCTGCGCCGTGCGGGCCGTCAATCTCCCACGTCTGCGTAGCGTCGGTTTTTCATAGGTCTTTTTCATCTGTCGGTCCCAATGTAAGCCTCGAGGGATGAGTTGAGCCCTGACATAACGAGATACGAGCGTTCCGGTTGCGTCGCCATTCCATCCTCTGCCGCGGAGGGAGGGATTCAAATTAGATTGCGTTCAAACTCTATCCTTGTTATAGATGTCGAACGAAATCTAAATTGGGAGTCGAGATGCGAGTCAGTCGCACACAGGCGGAAGCAAATCGCGACGCGGTGATCAACGCGGCGAGCCGGCTTTTTCGAGAGCACGGCTTTGACGGTATCGGGCTGAAGGATCTGATGAAGGGTGCCGGGCTGACCCAAGGCGCCTTTTACAAGCAGTTCGACTCCAAGGAGGATCTGGCAGCGCAGGCATCGCGGCGAGCGATGGAACACGCGACCCGCAGATGGTCGGCTGTTGCTGCCGGAAGCCCCGACCCCCTTGAAGCCCTTATCGGGCTCTACCTTTCAACAGGGCATCGCGAAGAGAAGAGCGACGGTTGTCCGATCGTGGCGCTTGGTTCGGACGCGGCGCGCCAAGGCGAGGAGGTCAGGGCGCCATTCCAGGATGGCATTGCAGCCCACCTCGAGGTTCTCGACGAATTGATGCCGGCGGCAAAAGGTCCAAAAACCCATCGCAAGGCCATGGCGATGCTGTCTCTGATGGTAGGTGCCGTGACGATCTCCCGTATCCTCAAGGATGAAGAGATGTCGCAGGGTTTTCTCGATGCCGCCGCCGGCGAAGTCAGGCGAATTGCGGCCGCGCAGGAATAGAGGCGGTTATCGCGACCGGGCGCCCGCGCTGCGCCATCACGCGAACGGATCAAGCAGAATGACAGCTGGAGTAGAGATGCGTCGGATCGTTATTACAGGCATGGGAGCAGTCAGCCCTCTTGGGGCCAGCGTGGCGACGTCCTGGTCCCGGCTCCTGGCTGGCCGCTCGGGCATAAGGAGCCTGCCGGCCGAAATGGTGGGAGACCTGCCGGCGAAGGTCGGCGGAACGGTTCCCTCGTTGCAGGAAGACCCCGAAGCCGGCTTCGATCCAGACACCGTCCTGGCTCCGAAGGAACAGCGCAGGGCGGACCGCTTCATTGTCTTTGCACTGGCGGCGGCGGAAGAGGCGCTGGCCCAGGCGGGGTGGAAGCCGGTCTCGGACGATGACAGGGCCCGCACCGCGACGATCATCGCTTCGGGTGTCGGAGGATTTCCCGCGATAACCGAAGCCGTGCGAACCGTCGACCAGCGCGGTGTTCGGCGTCTCTCGCCGTTCACCGTGCCATCTTTCCTGGTGAACATGGCAGCGGGACAAATTTCGATCCGACACGGGTTCAAGGGTCCGCTCGGCGCTCCGGTGACGGCCTGCGCGGCCGGCATCCAGGCGATCGGCGATGCGGCGCGTCTGATCCGCGCCAATGAGGCCGACATCGCGGTCTGCGGCGGAACGGAAGCCTGCATGAATGCGGTCAGCCTCGGCGGCTTTGCCGCGGCACGCTCCCTTTCGACCTCCTTCAATCACCGTCCCGATCAGGCGTCCCGTCCGTTCGACATGCTGCGAGACGGCTTCGTCATGGGCGAAGGAGCCGGAATCCTGGTCGTCGAGTCCTTGAGCCATGCGCTTGCGCGCGGCGCCAAGCCGCTGGCCGAGCTCGTCGGCTACGGCACGACGGCGGACGCTTATCACATCACGTCCGGACCCGAGGATGGCGACGGTGCGCGCCGGGCTATGGAGATCGCGATCGCCCAAGCCTGCATTTCGGCACGGGAAGTCCGCCATCTCAACGCGCACGCGACCTCCACGCCGGTCGGCGATGCGGGAGAGATCGAGGCGATCAAAAGGGTCTTCGGCGCGGACTTCGGCATAGCGGTCAGCGCAACGAAGTCGGCGACCGGACATCTGCTCGGAGCCGCCGGCGGGCTTGGAGCCATCTTCACGGTGCTGGCGCTCAGGGACCAGGTCGCACCGCCGACCCTCAACCTGAGCGCCCCCGATCCGGCCGGCGACGGGATCGACTTCGTCGCAAACCACGCTCGGCCAATGGAGATGGACTACGCGATCTCCAATGGCTTCGGATTTGGCGGGGTTAACGCCAGTGCGTTGTTCCGGCGCTGGACTGACTAGCCAGCCGGTACGAGCGCCGGAGCGGCCGCCGATGAGCCGCCGGCCCTGGACGACCAGCGGGCCACATTTTCCAAACGCAACCCTGGCCTAAGAAAGAATTTCCATGAACAAAACCAATCTCGGCGTCGCCCTGGTCACCGGGGCGTCCTCCGGCATCGGGCACGCAACGGCCAAGGCCCTGCTCGAGGCGGGCTTTCGCGTGTTCGGAACCAGCCGTCGCGCGGCGGGCGAGAGGACCGACGGCGTCACCATGCTGACCTGCGACGTGACCGATGACGCGTCCGTGGCGAAACTGGTCGATGACGTTCTGGCCAAGGCCGGACGCATCGACCTGCTTGTCAACAATGCCGGGATGGGTCTGTTTGGCGGCGCGGAGGAGTCCTCGACCGCACAGGCCCAGGCACTGTTCGACGTGAACGTCTTCGGCGTGTTGCGCGTGACCAATGCGGTGCTGCCGGCAATGCGGCGCCAGGGAAAGGGCAGGATCGTCAATTTGAGTTCGGTACAAGGGTTCATCCCGGCTCCCTATTTCGCGCTTTATGCGTCGACCAAACATGCCATCGAGGGCTATTCCGAATCACTCGACCACGAACTGCGCCCGTTCGGCATTCGCGTTGCATTGGTCGAGCCCGCCTATACACGCACCTCGTTCGAGGAGAATCTCGCTGCTCCCGATCAGGTGCTTGATATCTATGACTCCGCGCGCGCCGGCATGACCCTAGCCGTGCGGAAATCGATGGAAAACGGCGATGCGCCCGAAGCGGTGGCGGCGACGGTCTTGAAAGCGGCCACCGATCCCGCTCCGAAGAGGCGCTATACGGCGGGAAAGATGGCGCGCCAGGTCAGTCTCCTGCGCCGTTTCGTCCCCGCGACCGCATTCGACAAGAGCCTGCGAAAGCAGCTCGGGTTGCCGGTCTGAGAGGGGGCTTTACTCGTGAACACCGAGCTGACCAGGAACCAACTTCAGGCGCGCGACAGTCCGTCGATCAGCGCCATAAGGACGGCGCGGTAGTCCTCGGCTGATGCGCCCGCCTCGATGGCGAGCGCCGCCCGATCGAAAGCCGAGCCGAGCAGGGCTGTCAGCGCCTCCGCCGGCAGCTTTGTCATCGATCGTGCGCGCATGGCCGCGACAAGGCCTTCACGCAGCGAGCGGTTGCCGTGGCGGTTATCGATGGCATCCATGGCGGCACGGCCGAGTACGGCCGGGCCGTCGAGCAGCAAGAGCCGCGTGCGGCCGGGCGCGCGCATGGCGGTGAGATAGGCTTCTGACCCGGCAATCAGCGCATCGCGGGGGCTGAGCGAAGGCAGGGAGGCGCGGTCGATCTCTTTCGCCACCGCCGCGGCCTCCTGTTCGACCACGGCGGCGAATAGCGCCTGCTTGTCGGCAAAGTGGTGGTAGAGCGCGCCGCGCGTCACGCCGGCGGCGGCGACGATCTCCGGCGTGCCGGTCTCGGCATAGGACTTCTCCGTAAACAGTTGGCGCGCCGCCGCGATCAGGTCGGCGCGTGTCGCCTCGGTGCGGTCGCGGTTCGAGCGGCGTCCGGATTCCTGTTGCATACATGCAGCCTGTATGTTAATCGAATTTACATGCAGACTGTATGTTAATTGGCGGGAGAAGGAAAGATGAAGACGACGAGCTACTATCCGGTGCTGATGACCGGCGATGTCGCCGGCACGGCGGCCTTCTATGTCGAGCATTTCGACTTCCGGGCCCTGTTTACGAGCGACTGGTACGTGCACCTGCGATCGGTGGACAACAGCAGGGTGAACCTCGGCATCGTCCAGGGCGACCACGAGACGGTCCCGGAGGAGGGGCGAGGGCGGACCTCGGGCCTGCTGATCAATTTCGAGGTCAGGGATCCCGATGCGGTCTATGAGCGGATCCTTGCTGCCGGCCTGCCGATCCTGCGCACGCTGCGCGATGAGCCTTTCGGCCAGCGCCACTTCATCACCAAAGACCCCAACGGCGTGCTGATCGACGTCATCAAGCCGATCCCGCCCAGCGAGGAGTTCCTGGCGCAGTATGCGGAAGGCGCGGCGGGGGCTTGAGCGGCCGCCTCAGCTCGCCCTTGCCACCGGTGTCACCGCCACCTGGCTGACGCCGGTGCGGCGCACCACGGTGCACAGCGTCTCGCGGCCGATGCGCTCGGCGTCGAGCATGCGCACGAGGTCGTCGACGCCGGTGACCGGTCGTCCGTCAATGGCGGCGATGATGTCGCCTTCCTTGAGACCCGCCTTGGCCGCCGGGCCGTCCTTCTCGACGCTGCGCAGCCGTACGGCCGTGCTGGTCGAGACCTGCGACAAGAGTGCTGCGCGGCGCGGCAAATTGACGGTGTCGGCGGAGATGCCGATGAAGGCGCGGCGCACGCGGCCGAAGCGGATGATCTCGGAGATGACGAACCTGGCGGTGTTGGAGGCGACGGCGAAGGCGATGCCTTGCGCGCCGTGGATCATGGCGGTGTTGACGCCGATCACCTCGCCCGCCGACGACACCAGCGGCCCGCCGGAATTGCCGGGGTTGAGCGCCGCATCGGTCTGGATGACGTCGTCGATCAGCCTGCCGGTCGAAGCGCGCATCGAGCGGCCGAGCGCCGAGACGACGCCTGACGTGACGGTCCATTCGAAGCCCAGCGGATTGCCTATGGCGATCGCGATCTGGCCGCGCCGCAGCCGCTTGGAATCGCCGAGCGGCGCCACATCGGCGAAGCTGCCGTCGGCGCGCACCAGGGCGATGTCGGTGTCAGGGTCGCGGCCGAGCACGCGGCCCTCGCTGGAAGCGCCGTCCGGCATCGAGACGCGCACCGTCTTGGCATCGCCGACGACATGGAAATTGGTGACGACCAAGCCGTCCGGCGCGATGACGAAGCCCGAGCCATGGCCGCCCGGGCCGCCGATGCGCTCGATGCGGCAGACCGCCGGGCCGATGCGGTCGACGGCGTCGGCTACTGTTTCGGAATAGGCGTCGAGCAAGGTGTCATCGGATTGGATTTTGCGGGCGGCGAGGGCCATCGGTTGGGTTCCGTGTTTTCAGGCTTTTTCGTGACTATATGTGCGGAGCGGCCCGAACCGCCGCGACCTGACCAGATGGCCAGTCGAACCAGCAACTAGCCGTCAGGCGAGTACCTGCAGGCGCGCCGTCGAGCGATATCTGGGACATGCAAGAAACCCAGGAGACCCTTATGAGCGACTTCAATCTGAGCGCGTTTTCAGACGCCATCGCCGATCTGGCCGCCAAGGCCGCCCCCGCAACGGCGAGCTTCACCACCCATCATCACCGCACGGCCAGTGCCTTCCATTGGAGGGACGGTTATTTCGTCACCGCCGAGGAAGCCGTCGAGGCCGGCGAGGAGATCGAACTGACGCTGGCTTCGGGCGAGACAGTGAAGGCCGAGCTGGTCGGTCGCGATCCTTCGACGGGCGTCGCCCTGCTGAAGCCGGCGAATGCGGCCACCGCGCCTGTCCTTGCCAAGGCCGATGCCGTTCGGCCGGGCAACATCGCCATTGCCATCGGCAACAGCCAGGGTTCGGCACTGGCTGTGTCCGGCTCGGTCGGCGAGGTTGGTCCGGCCTGGCGCTCGATGCGCGGCGGCACGATCGACCGGCGCATCAATCTGGCCGTCGGCGCCGGCGGCCGCTTCGAGGGCGGCCCGGTGCTCGACGCCAAGGGCGCGCTGATCGGCATGCTGCTGTTCGGGCCGCGCGGGCGCGCGCTGGTCATGCCGTACGAGACGATCGAACGGGCCGTCGCCACCTTGCGCGAAAAGGGCCATGTCGCGCGCGGCTATCTCGGCGCCGGCCTGCATCCGGTTCGCGACCGCGACGCGCATGGCGCAATGGTGATGAGCCTCGACGACAATGGCCCGGCCAAGGCCGCCGGCCTCTCGCTCGGTGACATCATCGTGGCGTGGAACGGCGAGGCCGTGCATGGTCCGCGCGACCTTATCCGCCGGCTCGGGCCCGACAGCGCGGGCGCTTCGGTGACGTTGGGTGTCGTGCGCGGCGGCGAGCAGCGCGACGTCGTGCTGACTATCGGCGAAAAGCCGCTGAGCTGAGAGGATCGATGGAAACACTCGCCAGCGACCGGATCGGGACCGACAGTGCGGCTTCGCGGCGGCTGGTGGTGCTGATTGCGCTTGCCGATGCCGGACGCGCCGAGCGCCTGGCGGCATCGCTTGCCGCCAGCGACGACCTGTTGCCGATGGTCGTTGGCGGCGGCAGGGCCGACGTTGCGGTCGTCGACGACAGGAGCGGTGATGCCGTGCCGGCCTCGGTGCCACGGGTGCTGCTCTCGGCGCGTGCCAGCGCAGAGCGGCCTGCCGGCGAAGTGTTTGCCGTCATGCCCGCCGGCGCGGACGACCTGCTGATCGCCGCGGCGGCGCGGTTGGCCGCCGCTGGCTACAGCATATCGGGCAATGGCCGCGCGCCCGGACATCGCGAGGATTTCCACGCAGGCGAGCCGTTCGAGGATGAAGTTTTGGACGAGCACGCCGCCCGGCCAGCGCTGTCCCCGCGCGAGGCGGAAGTGCTGGCGCTGCTTGCCGAAGGGGCGCCCAACAAGGTGATCGCGCGGCGGCTCAACATTTCCGTGCACACGGCGAAGTTCCATGTCGCCGCGATCCTGATCAAGCTCGGGGCCGCCAATCGTACGGATGCCATCGCCATTGCGATGCGTCAGGGGCTGGTGCTGGTCTGATATTGCTCAGACGGCCGTTTCGATATCGGTCAGTCGAAGGTTATCGCCCTTGAAAAGCAATGGCATGGCTTCGAGCCTTGCCGTGGCGTAGGCAATGCAGTCACCGAAATTCAGCTCCGCCGGGTGCCATCGGCCTCCGCAGCGTCACCATGGCTTCCTGTCGCAAGCTCTTGTATCCCGCCGCGGCGCGGGCAAGGATCGCGCCGACGAAAAGTTGCAGGGAGGCGAAGAAAATGTCGCTCGAGGGAAAGACGCTGTTTATCTCCGGCGGGTCGCGCGGCATCGGGCTGGCGATCGCGCTGCGCGCCGCGCGCGATGGCGCCAATGTGACGATCGCGGCCAAGACCGCCGAGCCGCATCCGAAGCTGCCGGGCACGATTTACAGCGCGGCGCAAGAGATCGAGCAGGCCGGCGGCAAGGCGCTCCCGGTGCTGTGCGACATTCGCGAGGAAGCGCAGGTGGCCGACGCGGTCGCCAAAACCGTCGAGAAATTCGGCGGTATCGATATCTGCGTCAACAATGCCAGTGCCATCCAGCTCACCGGCACGCTGGAAACCGACATGAAGCGCTATGATCTGATGCATCAGATCAACGCGCGCGGCACCTTCCTCGTGTCCAAAATGTGCATTCCGCACCTGAAGTTGGCTAAAAACCCTCACATCCTGAATCTGGCGCCGCCGCTCGACATGAAGGCGAAATGGTTCAAGAACCACGTCGCCTACACCATGGCCAAGTTCGGCATGTCGATGTGCACGTTGGGCATGAGCGCGGAATTCGCCAGGGATGGCATCGCGGTCAATTCGCTGTGGCCGATCTCGACCATCGACACGGCGGCGGTGCGCAATCTCCTGGGCGGGGCGACCGTGGCGGCGATGAGCCGCTCGCCCGATATCATGGCCGACGCCGCGCATGCGATCTTCATGCGGCCGTCGCGCGAGGCAACAGGCAATTTCTACATCGACGAGGAGGTGCTGCGCGCCGAGGGCGTCAACGATTTCTCGGTCTATGCGCCCGGGGCTACCGGACCGCTGGCGGGAGATTTCTTTGTGCCGGACGAGGTGTTTGCGAATTCCGATACGAAGATCAGGACAGCCTTCTAGAAATGCCTGGGATAGTCCATGCGCTGATGCAAAATGCGTACGACGTTGATGGATCCCTGGCCCATTCGCAGAAACACCACGTGTGACCCGACGGCATACTTCAACAAATCCGGACGGATATTCGAGGCGCTTCTCGCGATCGTTGGGAATTGATCTATAAGTTTGACCACGGAGTGGATGGTGCGGATATACGCCTCCGCTCGCTCCGCGCCCCATTCACCTAAGGAATGGTCCCATATGGCGTCCAGGTCTGCTTTCGCCTTCGGTGAAAACCGGACGGTCCGCTTCACCGGTGTTTCTTGGACTTGAGAAAAGCCTCGATGTCGAATGGCTCGGGATCGCCAGAGTTGTCCCCCTCATCAATAGCAGCCCGAAGCTGCTCAAGCTTCAGTTCCTGTTCTTCCAAAAGACGCAGGCCTGCGCGAACGGCTTCGCTGGCTGAGCCGAAGCGGCCGCTCGCGATCTGTCGCTGGATAAAGGCGTCGTACTGATCACCCAATGTGATGGACGTGTTCTTGGGCATCATCAATCTCCGATACCAATAGATGGTATCAATTCGTCGGAAAGTTGACAAGCATTGGAGCGCGGTCTCTCATTCACGCCTGCCTTGCTCAGGCCCCTCAGCCGGCGTTGGCAGCGTATTCGGCCACCAGACCATCGTTAGATGGGCTTGAAGCAAAAAACCCCGCCGGAGAGGGCCGGCGGGGCTCGATGCGTCCCGCTGGAGTCGGGACGGGGCAGGGAACGCCCAGTGCAGAATCTGGGGTGCGAAGCCCGGTGATTCAATGAGCCGGCTCCAAGGGCTGTACAATTCTTGTTGACCCGGCAGCGCTGCTGCCAGTTCCAGCCCATCCCGGTGACCGGGATGAGCTGCTATTGCCGACCTGATTCCAGAAATCACCGCAAGGCGCTGGAAACGCAGGTCAATTGTTGCTCGCCACCGGCGCCACCAGCGAGGTGATGCGACGGATGGCGACGCGCCTGTTCTCGCGGTTGGGCGCCGAGGTGTCGACCTTCAGATACTCCTCGCCATAACCCTGTGTCGTCAGATTCTCGGGCGGGATGCCGAAGGCATTGGTCAGCGCTTCCGCAACCGCTTCGGCACGGCGATCCGACAGTGCAAGGTTCGCCTCCGGCGTTCCGACGGCGTCGGTATGGCCCTCGATCAGGAAGGTCTCGGCTGGGTTCTTCTTCAGCAGTTTCTCCATGGCGTTGGCGACGCCCTCCAGTTTCTGCACCTCGGTGTCGGAGATCGAAGAAGAGCCGAATTCGAAGTTCAGCGTGTCGAGGTCAATGCGCCGAGCAATGTCACGCACGCGGGCCGAACGCTTGACCTCGTTGATCGAATAGAGGCGCTGCACCTTCTCCACCGGCGGCTGTTCGAGGAAGGTATAGTAGTCGTCGTCGCTTTCGACATCCTCGGAATCGAGAATGTAATCCCGGCGCGGGATGGTCAGCCGGATCGGCGGCAGGTCATCGCCGGGATCGCGCCAGTCGTTTTCGTCCTGGTAGCTGCGCTCGTCGACATAGCTCAGCACATATTCGCGACCGTCGGGCGCGATGCGCGACCGCTGCAGAATGTCGCCGTAGCGGTTGCGGATGGTGACGATCCGGAAGCCATTGTCGCGCTCGACCGTCTCGCGCGTGCGGCCCTGCGGCAGGTCCTCGTAGTAGACGTCCTTGGCGCCGCGGGTCAGGCGCGGGCGATCATTGCTCTGGACGAACGTCTGATCGTTGAACTGGATGATGACCCGGTCACCGATCTCCTTGAGCACGTCGACGCCCTTGGGCCGGCGGCGATCACGAATGTCCTCGTCAGGCGCGCGCTCGAGGCGCTTGCCCTGCTCCTGAGTCACAGGCACGATCTTTTCGGGCCTGATCGCCTCCTGGGCGGTCCTATCGTCCGTTGGGGGCGGACCCTGATCCACCGGCGCCACTACCGGCTTGCGGCCCTGGTCACCGCCCTGCTGGGCATTCTGCCCGCCATTTTGCTGCCCACCATTCTGCTCTTCGCCATTCTGGTTGGCGGGCTTGCGGCCGCCCTGGCCATTCTCGCCGCGACCCTTGCGCTTGGCATCCTTCTGGCTGTCGAGGATGGGGGCGGCGTTCTTGTCGGCGGGTGCTTCCCCCTGAACGGGGTTTTCGCCCTGGACAGGCGCGGCCTTCCCGCCGGTGGCGGGCTGCTCTCCCGTCGCCGGCTGTTCGCCGGTGGCGGGCTGTTTGCCGGTCAGCGGCTGTTCGCCGGTCGCAGGCTGCTCACCGGTCGCCGGCGGTTCGCCAGCCGGTTTCCTGCCGTGTTTCTTCGTCTTGTCCTGCGACTGCTCGCCCTGGGCGGCAGGCTGCTCGCCGGCGGGGGCCGGTTCAACCTTCGGCGTCGCTTCGCCGGCAGGAGCTTCCTTGGGCGTCGGGGCGGTCTCCGGCACGGCGGCCGGCGCCTCTTTCTGCTGATCCTGCTTGTGTTTCCTGCCGGGCTTGACCGGCTGGTTGTCGTTGGCGGGCGCTGCCTCGCCGGCGGGCGCCTGTTCGGTCTGCTGCTGCTGGTCGCGCTTCTTCTTGCGCGGCTGCTGCTCGTCGGTGGCGGGCGCTGCCTCGCCGGCGGGCGCCTGTTGGGTCTGCTGCTGCTGGTCGCGCTTCTTCCTGCGCGGCTGCTGCTCGTCGGTGGCCGGCGCTGCCTCGCCGGCGGGCGCCTGCTCGGCCTGCTGCTGCTGGTCGCGCTTCTTCCTGCGCGGCTGCTGCTCGTCGGTGGCGGGCGCTGCCTCGCCGGCGGGCGCCTGCTCGGCCTGCTGCTGCTGGTCGCGCTTCTTCCTGCGCGGCTGCTGCTCGTCCGTCGCCGGCGCTGCCTCGCCGGCCGGTGCCTGCTCAGCCTGCTGCTGCTGGTCGCGCTTCTTCTTGCGCGGCTGCTGTTCTTCGGCCGCGGGGGCGGGCTTCTCGGCGGCGGGAGCGGACTCCGTCTGCTGCTGCTGCTCGCGCTTCTTCTTGCGCAGCTGTTCCTGGTCGCTCTGCCCCTGATCGGTGGGCGTGTCCTGCGCCAGGATGATCAGCGGCGTCGCGCCGCGCTGCATGGGGCCGAACGCGGCTGTCCCCTGGAGCGGGGACGCGCCTAACGGCGCGGATGCCATCAACAGGCCAAGGGCTGTGCCTGCCAGAATCCGTGGTTGGCGTTTCATCGAAATTCTCCTTGTGGGGTCCCATCCTTGCCGAAACCGCTTTTAACGAAATTGGTTCCAGCGGCGCATCGTTAGGGGCCGTACGGGGCTATTGGCCGGCCTTTTGAAGGCAAATTCGTGTCATTCGAACGAGTTACCGCGCCATTTCCCGCTCTTGCAGCGCTTGACCTCGGCGGCGGCTGGGGCCACATGCCGGAAATGGAAACGCCGTTCTGGAAAACCAAGACGCTGGAAGAGATGAGCCCCACGGAGTGGGAATCGCTCTGCGACGGCTGCGGCAAGTGCTGCCTGTCGAAGCTCGAGGACGAAGACACCGGCGAAATCTACTGGACCAGCGTCGGCTGCCGGCTGTTCGACGCCGAAAGCTGCCGCTGTGCCGACTATGCCAACCGACTGGCGCGCGTTCCCGATTGCGTCGGGCTGACGCCGCGGAATGTGCGCACCATCAGCTGGCTGCCCAGCACCTGCGCCTACCGGCTGGTGGCCGAGGGCCGCGACCTCTACTGGTGGCACCGGTTGGTATCGGGCAGTGCCGAGACCGTACACGAGGCCGGCATCTCGATGCGCGGCCGGGTCAAGGCCAGCGAGACCGACCTTGCCGAGGCGGAAGACTATTTTGACTATATGCTCGACGACGAGCCCTGACGCGCGGACATCGGCAGGAGTTTGCCTGTCGGGAACAAGGACGAGGGAGGCGTTTGGCGCGGATATTGTTTGAATGCCGGCAAGGGATTTGGCCGGCGGGGGATTTGCAAATGACCGGGGCTTTGCCCCGCCGGCGCCAGATGAACCGCAGATGAACGGGCAGTTCGTAAACAGTTCAGGCAGGCCAGTGCATTCTCCCGCCATCGGTTTCACGAGGACGGGCGCAAGCCCGCAACAAGGAGAGAGAACCATGTACACCACCATCAAGACGGCAGCGCTTTCGGCGCTGGTCGGCCTCGGCGCGCTGACGGCCATTCCCGCCCATGCCGACAGCCTCTATCTCGGCTTCGGCAACAACCAGGATCCGCGCTTCGGCGTCTATGCCGGCGACGACGGCTATCGGCATCGCCGCGACGACTGGCGCCGCGACGGCTGGCGCCGCGGCTGCTCGCCGGATCGCGCCCTCGACAAGGCCGAGCGCATGGGCCTCTACCGAGCCCGCATCGTCGATGCCAACCGTCGCGTGGTCAAGGTGATGGGCCGTCAGGACGGCGACCGTGTCGTCATCGTGTTCGCCAACGAGCGCGGTTGCCCGGTCATCTATCGCTGAGGCTTAGGCCTGGAGGCTGATCTTCTGCGAAGACCAGCCTGGAGACACGACCTTCCATGAAGGTCGGTCTGGACTAGCGGAGCCCCTGTCCCATTGGGCGGATGCGGCTCGAAAAAACCCCGCGGGAGCGATCCCGCGGGGTTTTTCATGCGGGCCAAGGGGCGGACGATGGCCGGCAGGGCGGCCATCCACTCAACCGGTTACTTCAGTTCGAAGGTAACGGTGACCTGGACATTGTAGGCGTTCTCGCCGGCCTGCACCGGCGCTGCCCCGGCCGCGGCGTCGAAGGCCTTGGCGTTGATCGGCATCGGCGCCGGCCTGATGTTCTGATCCGTGATCTCGAGCACCCGGCCGAGGCTGACGCCGGCCGCCTCGGCCAGCGTCCTGGCCTTGGCCGTGGCGTCGGCGACAGCCTTCTTGCGCGCCTCGGTGACGGTGGCCGCCGGATTGTCATTGGTGAAGGCGATGCCGCCGCCCTGGTTGACGCCGAGCGACACCGCCTTGTCGAGGACCTCGCCTGTCTTGTCGACGTCGCGCACGCGCACCGAAAGCGTATTGGTCACCTGATAGGCGACGAGTTCGGCCTCCTGGCTGCCGTCGGGCTTGTTGGTGTAGTTGTAGCGGGGGTTGATCTGGATGCCCGCGGTCTGCAGGTCGCGATCCTTGATGCCTGCGGCCTTCATCGCGGCGATCACGGCGGCCATGGCGTCATTGTTGGCGTCGAGCGCGGCGCGCGCCGTCTTGGCTTCGCGCATGACGCTGAGCGTCAGGATCGCCAGATCGGGGGCTACGGTTGCTTCGCCCTCGCCGGACACGATGATGCGGGGCGGCGTCGGCAGATCGGTGGCTCCAGCCATCGCCGGAAAGGCGATTGCAGCGGCGAGCGCGAGGGGCAAAAGACGTTTGGTCATGAAAATCTCCTTGGTCTGCGATCAGGTCGCAAGGGTCGCGTAGAGCGCGATTATGGGTTGATTTGGGCGATCTGCGAAAGCCCGCCGGTAAAGCCTTGTGCGGCGATGCGAAAAACATTAATCCAGCCCGCGTGGGGCCTGTAGCTCAATGGTTAGAGCCGGCGGCTCATAACCGCTTGGTTGGGGGTTCGAGTCCCTCCGGGCCCACCAAAAGACCCATTTAAGTAGTTGATTTTGATAGATATTTCAGAGGCGGCCCACAACGTGGACTCGAACCCCTCTTTCTGACCAGAACTACCCGGCGATTTTCCTTGCGATCTCGGAATCGCTTGGTCATTAAGTTCACCTTCGCCGTTTCCTGAAGCAGACATCGTCGGAGACTGCGTTTCTAGGTCGCGAGAATGTTGGCCCTTTCTTGGTCGCGTCTTACAAAACTGCGCCACCCGCCATAGGCGGAGATATCGGCGGCGTCAGTCAGGCCGGCGGTTTCCACCAAAAACCCCTTGGCTGCGCTGCCATCCTCGAGTTCGATCGTTCCTACGCCCAGCGGTGGGGGGATGGCGGCGACGAATCGTCCGAACGCCTCCGGACCCAGCCGCCAGACCTCGACGTCTATTCGCATTCCATCCCTGGAGACTCGGACAAGGCCCGGCTTGGGCACGGATTGGCCGGCAAGCGCGTAGAGCCGGTAGGCAGGTGTGGTTTTCGTTACTCTCGAGAATTGGGCGCCTAGGTCCCTTAGCTGACCGTTGAGCGGCATCCCCGACAGATGCGCGCCGACCACCACCAGATCAATCGTCTGGTCCTGTGCAACGTTGCCAGGCAAGGCACTCCCCGGCTGCGCCCAGCCGGTCGCGCCGAGCGGAAGAGCGCTCATGGCATGAACGTCGCGCGCGAGCGACGCCGTGAGCCAATCCTTGCCCACCATACCCAGCAGGGTCACGCTCATCGGCAGCCCATCGTCGCGCTTGCCGGTCGGCACGGCGATGCCGCACATATCGAGCAGATTGACGAAATTTGTATAGGTACCGAGCCGACTGTTGGTGGTGATCGGATCGGCAAGCACCGCCTGGAGAGCGTAATGCGTTGGTGCCGTCGGCACACAGAACAGGTCGACAGAGGCGATGATCGGGGCGAGCTTGGCCTTGTAGGCCTGAAGCGCATAGAGGCCGTTGAAGGCATCGGCCGCTGACAGGCCGCGCGCGCCGCCAATGATTTTGCGCGTTACCGGATGCATTGCGGCTTCGTTGGCGTCCATGAAGTCGCGGATCGCCGCGTAGCGTTCGGCAACCCAGGCTCCTTCATAGAGAAGATTTGCGGTGGCGTAGAAATCGGCGAACGGAATTTCGACCAGCCGGCAACCAAGCTTTTCCAGCAAGCCAAGCGCCGCCTCAAAGCCCCTCTGCATCGATGCGTCGCGGAAGAATTTCAAATCCGCCTTCTGCGGCACGCCGACCGTCAGCACGGGTGGGCGAGCGGCAAGCGCCGGCACCTTGATGGCGCGCGAATAGGCATCGGCCGGGTCCTTGGCCGCCGCCACGCCGTACACTGCGTAGGCATCGTCTACGGTGAGCGCGAATACCGAGATGCAGTCGAGCGTACGGCAGGCTGGCACAACGCCGGCGGCCGAAAGCGCGCCGACCGTCGGCTTCAGCCCGACGATGTTGTTGAGGCCGGCGGGGATGCGGCCGGAGCCGGCGGTGTCGGTGCCAAGCGCGAAGGAGACGATGCCGCGCGCTGTCGCCACCGCCGACCCGGACGAGGAGCCGCCCGGCACTAGACTGGCATCGACGGCGTTCCTCGGGATCGGATAGGGCGTGCGCACACCGACCAGACCGGTGGCGAACTGGTCGAGATTGGTCTTGCCGACCACCAGCGCCCCGACAGCCTTCAGCCGCGCCACCACGGTTGCGTCCTTGTCTGGTATGTAGGCATATTCGGCGCAGGCGGCGGTTGTCGGCATGCCGGCGACATCGATGTTGTCCTTGACCGCGAACGGCACGCCCCACAGAGGCTTGGCCACCGGATCGAACGGTCCGAGCTTTTGCGCCTGCGCCAGCATCTCCGCCTTGGCGGCGAGATGAATGAAGATGCCGGGATCGTCAGCCGCCTCGATGCGGGCGTGGACTGTATCGACCATGTCAGCAACGCTGACGCCGGCCGCATAGGCCGCGTGCAGGCTGCCAATGTCGAAGTGGATCTCGCTCATGTGGCCTCCCCCAGAATGATCACCGGCAGGTCCCATTGGATCAGCACGACGCAGCCGTCCTTGGTCCACACCGAATGCTCGGTCCCCACCGGATTCAGGACGACGTTGCCGGCCTGATAATTGCCATTCTCGTCGCTCTGCGTGCCCTCGAGCACGACGATGGTTTCGAGCCCGACATGGCGGTGGCGGGGCACGGCCGCGCCGGACTGGTATTTCAAGATTGCGACCGAGGGTTCGACTGGTCCGCCCTTGAGCAGCCAGTGCACCGTGATGCCTTCGCGAAAAGGCTCGAATGCCAGCTCGCGCCAGCCGCCACCGACGAGGCCGGCAAAACTCAGATTAGCCATCGGCAAGTCCTTGCAGCACCTGGTCGGTCGTCGCCGTCCAGCCGACGATGGCGCCCTGCGCGCGGATCATGGCGATGGCCGCCGCCTTGAACTCGGGAAAATAGCTTTCCGTCGCATCTTCGGCGAGCAGGCACTCATAGCCGCGATCATTGGCCTCGCGCATCGTCGTCTGGACGCAGACTTCGGTGGTGACGCCGGCGAAAACCAGTTGCCGCGCGCCGAGCCGCTTCAGTTCCTCATCAAAACTGGTCGCGTAGAAGGCGCCTTTGCCCGGCTTCTCGATGACGACCTCGCCGGGCAGCGGCGCCAGCTCGTCGAGGATCGCCGTTCCCGGCTCGCCAACGATCAGCACGCGGCCCATCGGCCCGACATCGCCGATGCGGATCGACGGATTGCCGCGGTCGCGCTTGGCAGGCGGCAGGTCGGAGAGGTCCGCCCTGTGGCACTCCATCGTGTGGATCACCGGCAGGCCGGCGGCGCGGAACCCCTCGATCAGTCTCTTCACCGTCGGCACGATCGCGGTGACCCGGCTGACATCGTTGCCGAGGCTGGCGCCAAAACCGCCCGGCTCGGCGAAGTCGCGCTGCATGTCGATGACGACCAGCGCCAGGGAGTCCGGATTAAACGCAAAGACGAAAGGCTGCGCATCGATTTCGGCCATCAATGATGTCCCGCCATATGTTCGCCGATGGTCTGCACGCTCGCCCCGGCGATCGGCGTCTCGTAGACCAGCGCGCCGTCCGACATGACGAAAATGCGGTCCGACAGTTCCAGCAGTTCGTCGAGGTCTTCCGACATCAGCAACACGGCAGCACCCGCATTGCGCGCCTTCATGATGCGGGCGCGGATTTCGGCCACGGCCGAGAAGTCGAGGCCGAAGCAGGGATTGGAAACAATCAGCAGATCGACCCCGCCGGTCAGTTCGCGCGCCAGCACCGCGCGCTGCACATTGCCGCCTGACAGCGAGGCGATGGGCGACGACAGCGATGCGGTCTTGACCTTGAACTGTTCGACTAGCCTGGCGCTGAAAGCACGGATCGCACTGGCATTGATCCAGCTCACCGGTCTGCCATTGCCGTCCATGTCGAAGGTGCGAAAGGAGATGTTCTCGGCCACGGTCATTTTCGGCGCGCAAGCATTCTTCAGCGGCTCCTCGGGAATGAGCCGGACATTGAGCGCGCGCGCCTCGGCCCGCGTCGCTGCGTAGGTGGCGCCGCGCACAAGCACCTCGCCGGCCTCGCGCGGGCGCTGACCGGCCAGCACTTCCAGAAACTCCTTCTGGCCGTTGCCGGAAATACCGGCGATGCCGACGATCTCGCCCGATCGCACACCGAGATCCTCGATGCGGATCGACTTCAGCCCGGTTCGATCCGGCGCCTTGAGCGATTTGACCTTGAGCACGATCTCGGCATCGGGTTTTGGCGCCGCACGGCTGTCAAGGGCGGCGATCGGCTGGTCGCCGATCATCATCGCGGCCATCGCCTTATGGTCCAGGTCGGCGACGCGGCCCGTTCCCGTCAGCCTGCCCTTGCGCAGCACGCTGACATCGTCGGCGAAGGCGGTCACCTCATGGAATTTGTGCGAGATCATCAGCACGGTGAGGTCGCCGGCTTTCGTCATGTCGCGCACAAGCCCCAGCACCTCTTGCGCCTCGCCGGGCGTCAGCACCGAGGTTGGCTCGTCCAGCACCAGGAAGGAGCGGCCAAGATAAAGCTGCTTGATGATTTCGAGCTTCTGCTTTTCGCCAGCAGCAAGCTCCGCGACCTTGACGTCGAGCGGCAGCTTGAACGGCATGCGCTCCATGAACACGGCAAGGTCGCCGCGCTCCTTGCGCCAGTCGATGATGCCAGGAACCTTCTCGCGCGAGATGACGAGGTTTTCCGCCCCTGTCAGCGACGGCACTAGGGTGAAATGCTGGTAGACCATGCCGAGCCCAAGCGCCGAAGCGTCGCGCGGACTGGCGATTGCCACCTCGCGGCCGTCGACCAGCATGTCGCCTGATGTCGGGTGATAAAAACCCATCATGCATTTGACCAGCGTCGACTTGCCGGCGCCATTCTCGCCAAGCAGCGCGTGAAAGGAACCTGCCGGCACTTTCACCGACACGGCGTCCAGCGCGGTGAAGCCGCCGAAGCGCATGGTCATGCCGATGGTTTCGACGCCGACGGCTTTTCGGACGCTGTCGCTCATCGCGGCCTCCTCATGGCAACTGAGCCACGAGCGCCGTCGAATTCGACACCGTGCCGAAGACGCCGCCTTGCATCTTGATCATCTTGATCGCCGCCAGATGGTTGCCGTGGTCGGTCGCCCCGCAACAATCCTCCAGCATCATGCATTCATAACCGCGGTCATTGGCCTCGCGCATTGTGGTGTGCACGCAGACATCCGTGGTGATGCCGGTCAGTACGATGTTCTCGATGCGGCGCTGGTTGAGGATCAGCTCCAGGTCGGTGGCGCAGAACGAGCCTTTGCCAGGCTTGTCGATGATCGGCTCCCCCTCGATCGGGTAGAGGTCGGGGATGATGTCCCAGCCCGGCTCGCCGCGCACCAGGATGCGCCCGCACGGGCCGGCATCGCCGATACCGGCATTGATGCGGCGCGAGCGCCAGCGCTTGTTGGCCGGCAGGTCGGCGAGATCAGGCCGATGGCCTTCCCGCGTGTGGATGATGGTGTAGCCCTTCGCCCGCATGGCTGACAGCACTGACTTGATCGGCTCGATCGGTGCGCGCACCAGCGATAAATCGTAACCCATATGGTCGACATAGCCGCCTGGCCCGCAGAAATCGGTTTGCATGTCGATGATGATCAGCGCCGTATTGTCGGGCCGCAGGTCACCATTGTAGGGCCACGGATAGGGCTCGGCATCGATGGTGTGTTGGGTGATTTCGGCTCTGGCGTTCATAGGCAAAACTCCAGTCATTTGGTGCCAAGTCTCATTTGGTGATCGACAATTCGCCTGGCGCGCCGGCAAGCGTTCGTGTCGGCGAGGAGGTGACGATCATGATGATGAGGGTGAGGATGTAGGGAGCGGCGTAAAACAGGTAGTAGCCTTGCGTGACGCCGACCGATTGCAGCGCCGGGCCGAGCGCGCCGGCTCCGCCGAACAAAAGGGCCGCGGCAAAGCAGCCGAGCGGGTTCCAGCGCGCGAAGATGACCAGCGCCACCGCCATCAGACCCTGGCCTGACGAGATGCGCTCGGTCCAACTGCCGGGATAGTAGAGCGATAGGTAGGCGCCGCCGATGCCGGCCAGCGCGCCGCCGACGCCGGTGGCGAGCAGCCGCACCGTGTCGGGGTTGAGGCCCATGGCGCGTGCTGCATCGGAACTGTCACCGACGACACGCACTATGAGGCCGGCGCGCGTGTTGCGGAACGCCCACCACAGTATGACGGAAAGCACCGCGCCGATCAGGAACAGCACGTTGACGTCGAGCGCCGCCTGCACCTGCGGGATATCGGACCAACCGCCGAACGGAATGGCCGGCAGGTTGGGCGCCTTCGGCTTGATGAACGGCTTGCCGAAGAAGAAGGCGAGGCCCGAGCCGAACAGCATCAGCGCGATGCCGATGGCAATGTCGTTGACCCCACGAAATTTGCAGATCCAGCCATGGAACAGGCCGAAAAACAGGCCGGCGAAAGCTGCGGCAAGCAGGCCGAGCCACGGCGAGTTGGTCATCACCGCGACCGCATATGCGGTCATGGCGCCGAAGACGAGCGTGCCTTCCAGCCCCAGATTGATGCGGCCGGAACGCTCGGTGATCGCCTCGCCCAGCGAGACGAAGATGAAGGGCGTCGACACGCGGATGGCGCCGCCCAGAATGGCCAGCGGCACGCCCCAGAGGCCGATCTCGGTCGCGTCCATCAGGAGGCCCTTTTCCAGAGGTCGGGATTGAAGGCCTTGAAGCGGCCGTAAAAGGTTTCGCTGAACAGGATGACGATGAAGATCATGCCTTGCAGCACCAGCACCGTGGCGTCGGGCAGGTCCATGCGGCGCTGGATCAACCCGCCCGAGGCGTCGATGCCGCCAAGCAGGATGGCAACCGGAATGATGGCCAGCGGGTTGTGGCGGGCGAGGAAGGCGACGAGGATGCCGGTGTAACCATAGCCGGCGGCGAGCGAGGCATTGGCGCTGCCTTGCACGGCGGCGACCTCCAGCATGCCGGCAAGCCCGGCGAAGCCGCCCGCCAGTGCCGTGAAGCCGACGATGAGCGGTCCGACGGCCAGCCCCTGCACCTGTGCCGCGCGCACATTACCGCCGGCGATGCGCGCGGCAAAACCCCAGCGGGTCTTTTCGATGAGCACCCAGGAGAGAACGCAGGCGACCACGCCAACGACCAGCCCCCAATGCACGTCCATGCCCGGAATGTTGCCGATGCGGTAGATGTCCGCCAGCGGCTGGGTCGAAGGTTTGTTGAGCGAGGCCGGGTCGCGCAGCGGCCCTTCCACCAACTGGTTCATCAGCGCGATGGCGATGTAGGCCATCAGCAGGCTGGAGATGGTTTCGTTGACGGCCCGGTAGTGGCGCAGCGCGCCGACGGCACCGATCCAGATGCCGCCGGCGGCCATGCCCGCCACGCCCATGGCAAGAATGACGATTGACGATGGCGAGCCGCTGAGCGCCACGCCGATGGCAGCAGCACCAACGCCGCCCAGCACGATGGCGCCCTCACCGCCGATGACGACGAGGCCAAGCCGCGCCGGGAGTGCCACGCAGAGCGCCGCCAGAAGCAGCGGTGCGGCCCGCGACAGCGAGTTCTGGATCGAGAACCAGGAGCCGAAGCCGCCCCGCCACATGGTCTCGTAGAGCAGGATCGGCGACTTGCCGACCAGTGCGATGAACAGGCTGAACAGCGCCATGCCGACGACAAGTGCTGCGAGCGGAATGACGAAGGCTTCCGCCCGCCGCGCGATCCATTCCAGCACCGGAGGATATCCCCTGGCGCCAAAGAGTGCCGGCATGCCGGCCCCTGTCACCGTGTCCACCACCGTCCCACCCCCAGATCAGGCGGTCGAGCCGACGACGCCCTCGACCAGATAGTCCATGCTTTCGAGCTCGATCGCTGTCTCCGGGAAAGCCTGCCCCGCAGTGGCGACGACGGCGCCCTTGTTGCTCTTCAGCGGTCCCTTGATGACGGCGAAGCCGCCCTTCATCATTTCAGCCAGGGTGGCGTCGAACTGCTTGCGGCCTGCTTCGCCGACGGCGGGCCCTAGCGGGCTCATCTTGACGAAGCCGTCGGCAAGGCCGCCACGCGTGAAGTTGGGCAGTGGCGTGCCGATCGTCAGGTCGTCGACGAACATCTTGTAGACCTTGGCCCAGTTCCACTCTGCGCCGGTGAGATATTTTTCAGGCGCCAGCGGGCTCTGGTTGGCGTGATAGCCGCAGACGAAAGCGCCGCGTCCGGCCGCCGTCTCGACCACCACTTTCGGGCTGTCGACATGGCAAGTGATGACGTCGGCGCCTTGGTCGACCAGCGCATTGGTGGCTTCTGCTTCCTTAACCGCCAGAGACCACTCGCCGGTGAAGATGACCTGGCAAGTGATGGTCGGATCGACCGAGCGCGCGCCGAGCAGGAAGGAGTTGATGTTGAGCAGCACCTGCGGAATGGGCTTGGCCGCGACGAAGCCGAGCTTCTTGGTCTTTGAGGTGTGGCCGGCGACAACGCCGTTGAGATACTGGCCCATGCCGATATAGCCGAAATAGGAGCCGGCATTCATCGGGTGCTTCGCCTTGTCCCACATGCCGCCGCAATGGCGGAACTGCACGTTGGGGAATTTCGCGCACATGGCCAGCATGTGGGGGTCGAAGTAGCCGAAAGAGGTCGGGAAGATCAGCGAGGCGCCGTCGAGATTGATCATCGATTCCATCGTCTTCTGGACGTCGACCGTCTCCGGTACGTTCTCCTCCTCCACGACAGTAATGCCCTCGATGGCCTTCAGCGTCGCCGCACCTTCGGCATGCGCCTGGTTGTAACCATAGTCATCCTTCGGCCCGACATAGATGAAGCCGACGGTGGCGCTGGCGGCAAAGGCCCTGCTGACGGGAAAGGCCGCGGACGCAAGCCCGAGTGCCGCTCCGGCGGCGGAGGTCTTGAGCAGCTGGCGGCGGCTAAGCAAGAATCGGTCGGTCATTTTTTATACTCCCCTGTAGGACCTTTTCCGGGTCGGTTAACGCCTTCTCAAGAAAGTGCATGCAATTGCTATGCCAATCCAGAAATTAAAATTTACCCAATAAAATCAGTAATAATATCTTTTGGGATTGCACAATCGAAAGGCAACTGCATGCACTTTTTGCCTTGAAATCAGACAATTTGACAGGAAGATTAAAATATAGGCATACAGGGTACGACTGAGTCGGAAGCGGACTTTCGTTCGGCCGGTTCATGGTCTGGAAATGAAAACGGAGGCTTGGAGGAGGCGTGTCGGGAAAGCGCAGCTTGGTCCGATTGGGAACGACCGTTGATCAGATGGTGAGGGCCATCGGCGACCGCATCGTCACCGGCGTACTGCGCCCTGGTGAAAAGCTCGACGAAACCTCGCTTGCCGCCCGCTTCGAGGTGTCGCGCACCCCTGTGCGCGAGGCGCTCGGACAGCTAAGCGCCATGGGTCTGGTTGAAAGGCGACCGAACAGAGGCGCCATCGTCGCCGTCGTCACCCAGGAATATCTCACCTCGATGTTCGAAAGCATGGCTGAACTTGAAGGCATATGTGCGCGCTTCTGCGCCGAGCGCATGACCGTCAGCGAGCGCCGCGCGCTCGAGGCCGAGCACGAGGCCTCGGCACGGCTGGTGCGGCTGGGCGCCGAGGAAGACTATGAATATTTCAACACCGAGTTTCACAGCCGGCTCTATCGCGGCGCTCACAGCACGCACATCTATGAGCTGACAGCGACGACGCGCAGCCGTCTTGCCCCTTTCCGGCGTGCCCAGTTCAGGTTGGCCGGACGCCTTGCCAAATCCTGGCAGGAGCATGACGCCATTGTCACCGCGATCCTGCGTGGCGACAGTGCCGCTGCGGGGGCGGCCGCAAAGGACCATGTCGCAATCGTCAGCGTGGCAAGCGCAGTTTTTGCCGTCGGTGAGCAGCCAAGTGGCCCAAGAGCAGCAACGCCATTCGCCGCCACCTTATCAGGCAAATGACCTGAGCTTCTGAGGCTCATCCACTTTCGAGTATGTTGGCCCCTGAGGCCTGCTCACAAGCGGCATTGGAATTGCTCAGTGTTCGAAAGGCTCTCCCAGCGAAGCCACGCCGTTGAGCTTGAGCAGGCGCCGGTTCGAGGAAATGACGCCCAGCACGACGATTGTCACGAGATAAGGCAGGCTCGACAGAAGTTGCGAGGAAACGTCGAGCCCGGTCGCCTGGGCCGCGAGGCTTGCCAGGGAGACGGCGCCGAAAAGGCAGGCGCCGAGGAAGATACGGCTGGTGAGCCAAGTGCCGAAGACCACGAGCGCGATCGCGATCCAGCCGCGCCCGGCGATCATGCCATCGGCCCAGAGCGGAGTGTAGACCACGGCCGCGTAGGCACCGGCGAAACCCGCAAACGCGCCGCCGAAAGCGACAGCGGCGAAGCGCACGGCAATCACCGGATAGCCCAGCGCATGGGCCGCCTTGGGATTCTCGCCGACGGCGCGCACGACAAGGCCGGTCTTGGTGTAGGCGAATATCGCCCAGATGGCGACGGTCACGGCCAGCGAGAGCCACACGATGACGTCCTGAGCGAAGAGGCCGCCGATGACCGGGATATCTGAAAGCCAGGGCAATGAAAGCTTCGGCAGGCCCTTGACCGTAAGGCTCTCATAGCTCTTGCCGAACAATGCCGAGAGGCCCTGGCCGAGTATGCCTATAGCGAGTCCCACCGCGACCTGGTTGGCGCGGAACCCCAGCGCGATGATGGCAAAGACAAGGGAAAGAGCCGCGCTGGCGAGGCCCGCGGCGAGGAAACCCAGGAGGTGACCGCCGCCGTGATAGACGATGATGAAGGCGACGACCGCTCCCATGGCCATCATTCCCTCCACGCCGAGATTGAGGACGCCGGCCCGCTCGGCCACCATTTCGCCCAGCGCGGCCAAAAGGAACGGCGTGGCCGCCGCCAGCATTCCGGCGACGATGAACTCGACGGCATTCATGGAGTGCTTCCGTGAGCGGCATGGCGCCATTCGAGCCGGTAGCGGACGAAGGCCATGGCGACGAGATAGGCGAGCAGCAGGCTGCCCTGGAAGACCCGGACAGCGGCGATCGGCAGATTTGCCGAGACCATGGCGTTGTCGCCGCCGATATAGAGGGCCGCCATGAGCAGCGCGGAAAAAACGATGCCTATCGGGTGAAGGCCACCGAGATAGGCCACGATGATGGCGGCGTAGCCGTAGCCGGTCGAGATGGAGCGCTGCAACTGGCCGAGCGGCCCGGCCACCTCGGCAGCCCCGGCGAGGCCAGCCGCTAAGCCACCGATGAGGAGCGAAAGCCAGATCGCGCGTCCTTCGTTGAAGCCGGCGTATCCGGCCGCGCGCGGCGCAAGGCCGCCGACCTGCAGCTTGTAGCCGGCGAAACTCCTTTGCATGAAGACCCAGGCCGCGAGGGAGAACGCGAAGGCGATAAGCAGCGAGACGTTGACGCGGGTGCCGGGGATCAGGATCGGTACCATCGCGTCGTACTGGAACATCACCGACTGCGGGAAGTTGAAGCCGGCCGGGTCCTTCCAGGGGCCAAGAAGCAGATAGTTGAGAAGTTGCGCCGCAACGAGCGCCAGCATGAGCGACACGAGAATCTCGTTTGCGTTGAGCCGCACGCGCCAGAACGCCGTGAGCGAGGCCCAAAGCGCGCCGCCCAGCGCGCCGAGGACGAGCATGGCGGGCCAGATCCACTGACCTGTTGCCTGCGGGAGCCAAATGGGAATGGCCGACGCGAAGATCGCGCCGAGGATGAACTGGCCCTCGGCGCCGATGTTGAAGATCTTTGCGCGAAAGCCGATGGCAAGCCCCTGCGCAATCAGCAACAGCGGCCCCATCTTGAGCAGGACTTCCGAAAACGAGGCCCAGGACAGGAAGGGCTCAAGAAGCATCGCTTGGAAAACGGCGACCGGATCGCGGCCCATCAGGAGGTAGAGCCCGAGATTGAGCAGCGTCGCCGCGCCGAGTGCCGCGGCCGGTGCGGCCAGCTTGATTGCTGGCGAGGCGTGTTCACGTCGAATCAGCACGGGAAGGGAGGGTCGGAACGAAGCGCTCATGCGGGGATCTTTTCGGCCGTCGAATGCGCGCCGATCATGTAACGGCCGATCTCCTCGGGCCTGGTGTCGCGCGTCACTAGCGGCGCGCTCAGCCGACCCTGATGGATCACCTGGATCGCATCGCAAAGCTCGAACAGTTCCTCCAGTTCCTCCGAGATGACCAGAATGGCCATGCCTTCGTTGCGCAGGGCGACAAGGCGCTGGCGGATGGCGGATGCCGCGCCGACGTCCACGCCCCAGGTGGGCTGCGCCACAAACAGCAATTTAGGGGACAGCATAATCTCGCGGCCCACGATGAATTTCTGCAGATTGCCTCCCGAAAGCGCCCCCGCCTCGGCCTCGGGACCCGGTGTACGCACGTCGTACTGCCGCACGCAGTCTTCTGTGAAGGCCTTCGCACGGGCCGCGTCGACGAGGCCGCGTTTCAAGAGGCCGGAGGGATGTGCGGTCAGCAGGCTGTTGAGGACGAGCGACATTTCGGGCACCGCGCCACGGCCCAGCCGTTCCTCCGGAACGAAGGCGAAGCCCAGCCGCCGGCGGGCAGCCGCATCGAGCGCGCCGACATCCTTTCCCATGATGAAGATACGCTGTGACTGTTCGCGCGGCAGCATCGTCTCGCCCGAGATCAGCGCGGCGAGTTCGCTCTGCCCGTTACCCGAGATGCCGGCGATGCCGAGGATCTCGCCCGCCCGGACCGTCAGGCTGACATCGGAAAGCGCCGCGGCGAAGGGATCGTCGGGTCGATGGTCGAGGCCGACGATTTCAAGGCGCTTTTCCCCGCCGGAATGTGCGACTGCCGGCATGGGCTGCGGCATGTCGCGGCCGATCATCATGCGGGCGAGGTCGTGCGCGTCGTGGTCGCGGGGATCCACATTGCCGGTGATGCGACCGCCGCGCAGGATGGTCGCGCGGTCGCAGACCGCACGGATTTCCTCCAGCTTGTGCGAGATGAAAAGGATGGACACGCCGCCGTCGCGCAGCCGCCGCAATGTCTCGAAAAGCTTCTCCACCGATTGCGGTGGCAGGACGGAGGTCGGTTCGTCGAGGATCAGGAGCTGCGGTTCGGTCATCAGGCAGCGGATGATTTCCACCCGCTGCCGCTCTCCAACCGAGAGCGCGTGGACATGGGCGAGCGGATCGACTTCCAGGCCGAAGTCGCGGCCGAGCTTGCAGATGCCTTGCGCAAGGTCCGATTTCCTCCCGGGCACGACCAGCCGGACGTTCTCCACCACCGTCAGCGTCTCGAACAACGAGAAATGCTGGAAGACCATGCCGATCCCCTTGCGCCTCGCATCCGCCGGGGACGCGAGCGCCAGGGGGTCTCCTTTCCAGGTCGCTGTTCCGGCGTCCGGCTGCTCGACGCCGTATATGAGCTTCATCAGCGTCGATTTGCCCGCACCGTTCTCTCCGAGGATCGCGTGGATAGAGCGCGGAGCCACGTCCAGATCGATGTCCCGATTGGCATGGATCTGGCCGTAGCTCTTGGAGATGCCGCGCAGCGACAGGAGCGGGGCGGTCATGGTTACTTGGGCAGCGGCGTGGTGACACCCTTGACGTGCCAGTCCATGGCGACGATCTCGGCCACGGCCATAGTCTTGCCGGCGGGGACGCCTTCGCTGCCGTCGGCCTTGGCGATCGGACCGGCAAAGGGCGAGAAGCTGCCGTCGGCGATCTTGGCTTCGACTTCCTTGATCTTGGTCATGATGTCTGCCGGGATGCCCGGGTTCCAGTCGACGACCTCGACGACCTTGTCGCCGACCCCCAGGAAGGCGCTGGCGCCCTTGAAGGTACCAGCAAAGTGGGCGTCGACCGAGGCTTTGAAGAAGGGCGACCAATCGGTCGCCACGCAGCCGAGATAGGTCTTGGGCGCGTATTTCTTCATTGACGAGTTGAGGTTGAAGGCGGGGATGCCTGCCTCTTCGCAAGCCGCGACGACGGAAGGCGTGTCCTGCGCGTTGGAGAAGATGACGTCGCATTTCTGCGCCAGCAGCGCCTTGGCGGCTTCCTGCTCCTTGGCCGGGTCGAACCAGGAATTCACCCATACGACGGAAACCTCGACATCGGGCTTCACAGCCTGCGCACCCAGCGTGAACGCGTTGATGGAGGTTATCAGCTCGGGGATGGCGAAGGCCGACACCGAGCCGAGCTTGCCCGTCTTCGAAAGCGAGGCCGCCGCCATGCCCATCAGATAGGTGCCCTGGGAATATTGTGCCGCGAAGGGTGAGAAGTTCGGCGCCACCTCGAAACCGGACGCGTGCAGCACGGTGACATCGGGATTGCGGCGCGCGATCTGCAGGGCGCCGTTCTGATAGCCGAAGGAGCCGGCGATGAGGACCTTGTTCCCGTCCGCGACCGCCTTGTTCATGATGCGGTCGGCGTCGGGGCCTTCCTGAATGTTTTCGAGGATGGTGACCTTCACCTTGTCGCCATAGGCGGCCTTGACCGGCTCGAGCCCGTCGGCCAGCGCACGGCCCCAGCCGACGTCGCCGACCGGCGAGGGGACCACCAGCACGATGCCCAGCGGTCCGTCGGCGGCGAGCACGCGGCTGCCCACCGCGGCGACGAGCCCGGTAGCGGCGGCGCCCTTCATCAAGGTTCTGCGGGTAAGATTTGTCAGCATGTCGGTTCCCCTTGCTTTTGGTTTTGGTTTTGGTTGCTAGAATTCCACGGTGGCGAGCGCCGCCTCGGCATGCGCGAACAGCCTTGCCTCGTCGAGCCCGGGGAATTCTCCGTTGGCCCAGACGATGCAGCCGTTGATCATCGTCATGTCGGTCGGCGTGCCGATGCCCACCTTGGCCAGCAGGCTCAGCGGATCATGCCGCGTGCCGACATAGTCCATGCGCCGCGTGTCGATGGCGAACAGGTCGGCGGCCATGCCGGGCGACAGCCTGCCGATATCGCCGCGCCCGAGCAGCGCCGCGCCACCTGTCGTCGCATAGCCGAGGAAATCGACCGGCGGCGGAACCGGGTGGTCGCGTGTCGACGCCGCAAGGCATTGCAGCATGTAGGCTGAATGGATGCAGTGCATCAGGTTGGAATTGTCATTCGAGGCGGCGCCGTCGCAACCCAGTCCTACACTCAGCCCGAGGGCCGACATCGCCGGTATGTCGGTGATTTCGGCGCCGACGAGATAGACCGGCTCCGGGCAGTGCGCCACGCCGGTGCCGATAGCGGCCATCTTGCGCAGTTCGTCGTGGGTCAGTTCCCAGCAATGGGCATAGAAGGCATCCGTCCCGGAGAAACCGATCTCGGCGCAATAATCCACCGTGCGCAGGCCGTGGCGGGCTTGCATGACCAGACTTTCGCCTTCGCCGACATGGGTGTGCATGCGCACCTTGCGGTCGCGCGCCAGCGCTACCGATTCCACGAATGTCTCGCGATAGCAGTTGACCGGCTGGCAGGGCGCGACCACGACCTGACGCATGCTGAACTTACCGTCATCATGGTAGGTGTCGATCAGCCCGGCGCAGTCGGCGATGAACTCGTCCGTCGTTTCCAGCATGGCGTCGGGGATGGTCGAGCCTTCCGATTTCGGCAGCGTGTTGCCGCCACGTCCGGCATGGAAGCGCATGCCGAGCAGTTCGGCCGCCTCGAACTGTCGGTCGATCAGCCTTTTGCCGGCATGCCGCGGAAAGCAGTATTGATGATCGAATGCCGTCGTGCAGCCGTGCTTTATCAATTCCGCCATGGCCGTGACCGATGAGTGATAGAAGCACTCCTCGGTCAGCCGTGAGAAGATGGGATAGATGCGGTCGAGCCATTCGATGACCGACAGCTTCGTCCAGTCCAGATCGGCGCGGTTGCGCACGAAGCACTGAAAGAAGTGGTGATGGGTGTTGACGAGGCCGGGATAGACGAACCAACCGGCGGCGTCCTGCGTGACGGTCCCCACAGGCAACACACCCTTATCCAGGGCTTCGCCGATGGCCCGTACAGCCGGGCCGTCGGTCAACACATCGACGTTGCGGCGGACGCGCGGACCGTCGCCATCGTCCACGATGACCGCGGCACAGTTCTTCAACAGATAACCCGCCATTTCAGGCCTCGCCTACTTCTGGGACGGGCTCGGGTTTGAGCTCATGCAGCCGGTGGATGCCAGGCATCTCGATGAAGCCGTCGAGACCGCGGATGGCCCGCGACCATAGACGGATCGTGGGATAAGGATCGAGCGAGACCTCGCCGTCCGGCGCCAGCGCCACATAGGGGAAACAGGCGATGTCCGCGACCGTCGGCCGGTCCGATGCGAGGAAGCGCTGGCCGCGGATACTCTGTTCTACGAGACCAGCTTCCAATTCCCGCAGGGCTGCCGTCCCCTGTCCCTTAAGGGCATCGATGTTGCCCGGGCGCAGCAGCATCTCGTGCAGGCGCGCCGCCCCCAGGCTTGCTGTCAGTCGATGCGAGAACGAAAGCCATTGTTGGACACGCGCCGCTTGCACGGCCGTATCGTTGCCCAGCCATTGCGGTGCCGCCTTTGTAGCGAGGTAGACAAGCATGGCCGAGGATTCGGTCAGGACGAGGTCGCCGTCCTCAAGGATCGGGATCGAACCCGCCGGGTTGAGCGCCATGAGTTCCGGACCGCGATGCTCGGCACCGGGATGGAAGTCGACGGGCCGGATGCTGAGCTTCACCCCTGCCAGCGCCGCCATCAGGCGCACCTTGTAACAGCTCGGCGACAGCACGTAGTCGTAGAGCTTCATTGCGCCACCAGTTGCGCGCCGTAGGTGTAGCCATGGCGCTTCAGCCAGCGCCGGTAGGCAACCGAAGTCAGGTCGGCTCGCGTGGGAATCTCCATGCCGGGGTCGAGCGGCAGCAACCTCGGGATCTGGTTTTCGAGGATCGACCGGTCCTGGACGAAGATCGTCTGCTGGAAATGGATCAGGTCCGTCATCGGCGTCTCGTCGTCGAACAGCGCCATCCAGGGCCACACGTCACACAGGTCTTCGGCAAGCGGCTGCACGAACAGCGTAATGACGTCCCATTCGCCGGGATGCGGCGGGCAGGTCTTGTAGAGGATCGAGCATGTCGGCGCGGGCACGCGATACATGTACTCCGTCGTTATGCCGCCCTCCGCCGACTTCGCGGCCTGCGGCTGGTAGAACTTCACCTGGGTAGCCCAAACCTCGTCTTCGTCCTCGCGGATTTCGACCTTGTAGTTCTGGACCTCCGTGTGCGGTTCGGAGCCCAATATGTCGGTGTGGACGAATGGAAAATGCGCAATGTCCAGGAAGTTCTCCACCGCGCGCAATGGCGAACAGCGCACGCGAACCACGCCGACATCGACGAGCCGGCGGCCAGGCTGATCGGCCTCGGGGATCGCAAACAGCGGCTTTTTCGGATCGCCGAGCGATGACCAGACATGGCCATAGCGGATGCAGGTTGGGAGGACACGTCCGTTGCCGCCTGTGACCTTGGCGGTTCCGTCTTCGCCGCATCTCACCTCGATGGGCTCGCCCATCAGGGCCGTGCCGCGCCCATGCGCGTCGAGCTGGCTCGCAAGGCCGACCGGATACCATTCGTCGATCATCGCGTTGCGGGTCATTGGACGGCCCCACCGCTCCGAATTCTCTCGGCCGCCCGCCGCAGCGTTTCGGCGGCCCTCGACGCGGCGATCCGTTCGGTCGGATTGGCGTCCTCGCCCACCAGAACATGCATAAGCGTCCGGGCTTCACCATCGGGCGCAAGCAGCAGCCGAAGCGTCAGGCCATCGTTGCTATGGTCGAGCAGGCCTCCCGCGGCCTTCGCGCCCGCGGCCGCCTCCAGCGCCGCGACGTTCGCTTCCACCATCATGGAACGCAGCGGGGCAACGCCGTCGAGCCGCGGCGGAGGGGCAGCGGTTTCGCCGGCGGAAATCCAGATGACACCGTCGCCATCCTCGACATGCTGCGTTGCAACGCGAATCGTGTCCGGCGGAGTCAGCGCCGGATGAGCGGGAATGCGCAGGCAATTTCCCTCCTGAGCATAGCCCCAGCCGTGATAGATGCAGGACAGGGTCTCACCGCGTACAAAGCCGTGGGAAAGGCGCATGCCGCGATGGGGGCATCTGTCCGCAAACGCCGATGCTCGGCCCGAACGGCTTCGCCAAAGCGCAACCGGCCCAGCCGGGGACTGCGCGGGCATTACGGTTCCCGCCGGCAAGTCCGCGGAGAGGGCAACAGGTATCCATGAGCCGGTCGGATAAGGCGGCATACATCAACTTTCAAACAACACCAGCATCTTCCTGAGCGCAGCTTCGCGGTCAAGCATATGCTAATAGGCGGGTCACGTTTGCACAACATTTCCTCACGGGCAATAATGCCCAAAAAAGGTGCATGCACCTTGGCAGGCAGAAGCCGCAGGCCGGAAACTAGCCCGATTCGCTCTCGATCGGCGCCCGATGGATGGCCTCGACCCAGACATCGATTGGTCCAAGCGAGCATCCCATCTCCATCATGTCGATGAGTTCGGCCGGGCCGACAATGTCGAGTTCGATGCGATCGGGACCGGCAACGCATATGGCCTGCGCGAGCCCGAGCTTGGCGGCATGACGCTCGATCCACGGCAGGAAGGATGCCGCCTCCACATCGCCGAGGATCGTCATGCGCTCCCGCCAGGGGAATCGATATTGCTCGCTCACAGAAAACCTCGGCAATGAAACAGATATCTATCTATCTGCATTGTGCTCAATCGCTGATGCATCTAACCAAGCGCCATGAGAAGGTCGAGTGTGGGCTTGTGACCCCTCAGTCGTCTATGACGTCCGCAAAATCCCTGGTCAACATGCGTCCATCGACACTTTGTGAGACAAGACAGACTTACCGCTTGCATTAAAACTGGTCCTGCTGCCCGACCTTGGGTTCGCCAGACCATACGAGAGAATACGAAGGGAATGGGTTGGCGAACCATCCTCTAACATATTGATTTTCCGTGGAAAACGACGCCCCTCCGGGCCCACCATCGTCGTTATTTATCAATGCTTTATGGCCATTTTCTTCCTCGTGTTAGCCAAGTGGGAGGCGGCGAGCCTCCGCGCATCACTTTGATTTTGTTGCCTTACGGTGGGCTGCTGAGGGCTAAGGGCGTCAAGGGATTGACATATCGAGTGCGCGCTGTGCGCGCTTCATCCAACCCCGCTCAAACATGGGACTGGGAAAGTCCTGATCGGCTGAGCATGAGGACCTAGCGCTCATCCTGATCAGACCGACGGATCCGCGCTCAATGATCTCTGTCGGCAAGACGAGCCGTTCTGGGGCGCGCATTTCACCTTTCAAACGGCGCATGAGAAGTTCCGCGACGCTTTTGCCAAGTGCATGGGCATGCTGACGGCCAGGCATTCCCCCGGACCGGTCAACGCAGGCAACGCGCCGCCGTTGTGGCCGTGCTAGTCAACTACTGAATGACGAAGTCGTTACGAAAGATATGCCAGCCAGGAGGTTCAATTCATAACGCCACCGTCTTTATTTGTATCTGATCTGCTGATACATAACCCCGTGTGACGACTGCGGGGCCATATGTCGAATGAAATCATGGTTGTCGATCCGCTTGAGCGGCTTGACTTGTTGAAGAGCCTCGCGAGCGAGGTCCGGGTCCGGATTCTCGATCTGCTGCACCGCAAGGGGCCGAAAAACGTCAATCAAGTGGCCGAAGAACTGGGTCTTCCGCAATCAACGATTTCCGCAAACATCCAGGTTCTTGTCGATGTCGGTTTGATCGAGACGAAATCACAGAAGGCGCGCAAGGGAAGCCAGAAGGTTTGCTATTCGACCTTCTCCGAGTTGGTTGTCGTCTTTAAGGACCGCCCGCCGGCGCAGGATCTCGGCGTCATAGAAGTGGCGATGCCGCTTGGACTCTATACGAGATGCGAAGTCTCCGCTCCCTGCGGCCTGTGTTCAAAAGACGGCGTCATCGGACTTCTCGATGTGCCCGACACCTTCCTCGATCCTGACCGTATGCGGGCAGGGCTGCTGTGGTTCACGCGCGGCTTCGTCGAATACCAGTTTCCCAACAATGCGACGCTTGCCAATGCCAAAGTCGGCGGATTGGAACTGGCGATGGAGCTTTCGTCGGAGGTCCCGGGCACATCGAAGGATTGGCCATCGGACATCACGGTAGCGATCAACGGACACGAGATAGATACCTGGACGGCGCCAGCCGACTATGGCGACAAGCGCGGCAAGCATACGCCCGGCTGGTGGAAGCTGGCCGGATCGCAATATGGCGACCTCACACACTGGCGCGTCACGAACAACGGCACCTATCGCAACAACAACAAGGTTTCCAAATGCTCGCTGGCTGATCTGGAGCTTGAGCGGCACCGCTCGATCCGGATACGAATCGGCGTGAAGGAAGATGCGCGTCACCCCGGCGGCATAAACATCTTCGGTAGCGGCTTCGGCAATTACAGCAACGACATCGTTCTGCGCCTGCTGAAGGCTTGAGAGCGTATTAGGCCCTTGACGGGCGAACGAACTCCGCCCTTAACTGACCCGCGACCCGGATATAGACCGGAAAGTCGGATTGATAATCCGCAGTGGGAGGGATCATGAAGGCCAGAGTCACGGCGAACGCGGCCTATGCCGTCGCGGATATCGACAAACGTCTTTACGGCTCGTTCCTCGAGCATCTTGGTCGGGCGGTCTACACGGGCATCTACGAGCCCGGACATCCGCAAGCGGACGCAGAGGGGATGCGCAAGGACGTGATCGAGTTGGTGCGTGCGCTCGACACGCCGATCTGCCGTTACCCGGGCGGCAACTTCGTGTCCGCCTACAATTGGGAAGACGGCATAGGCCCAAAGGAGAACCGCCCGCGGCGGCTGGATCTTGCCTGGCGCACCACGGAGCCGAACCTGGTTGGAATCCACGAATTCGCCGACTGGGCCGAAAAGGCCGGCACCGAGATGATGCTTGCGGTCAATCTCGGTTCCCGCGGCCTCGACGAGGCGCGGGCGTTCGTTGAATACGTCAACCACCCGAGCGGCAGCTACTGGTCCGACCTCAGGGCCAAGAACGGACGCGCGCAGCCCTGGAACTGCCGCCTCTGGTGTCTCGGCAATGAAATGGACGGTCCCTGGCAGGTCGGCCACAAGTCGGCGGAAGAATACGGCCATCTGGCCAACGAGACGGCCAAGGCGTTGCGCGGCCTCGACCCAACGGTGGAACTGGTCGTCTGCGGCTCGTCGCATTCCAATATGCCGACCTATCCACAGTGGGAAGCAACCGTGTTGGAAGCGACCTACGAGCAGGTCGACTACATCTCTCTCCACATGTATTTCGAAAACTACGAGAAGAATACGGCCGAATATCTCGCTCTTCCGGCGAAACTCGACCGCTACATTGGCACGGTCTCCGGCATCATCGACTACGTGAAGGCCAAGACCCGCTCGAAGCGGGAGGTGAAGATCTCCTTCGACGAGTGGAACGTCTGGTACCATCAGCGCAAGCGGGACGCCGAGCGTATGCGCGACTGGGACTGGCCGGAAGCGCCCAGGCTTCTGGAAGACATCTACAATTTCGAGGACGTGCTGCAGGTCGGCTGCATCATCAACACCTTCATTCGACGGTCGGATATTGTTCGCATCGCCTGCATTGCGCAGCTGGTGAACGTTATCGCGCCGATCATGACCGATCCCGGCGGCAGCGCCTGGCGGCAGACGATCTACTGGCCTTTTATGCTGGCCTCCAAGCACGGCCGCGGCACCGCGCTGCAGCTCGCGGTCGAGGTGCCTACCTATGACGCGGCCGCTGCCGACAAGGTGCCATGGCTCGACATTGCGGGCGTGCATAATTCGAACGCCGGCACGCTGACCTTCTTCGCAATCAACCGGCATGGGTCCGAGACGATAGAGGCCGACGTCGCCCTAGAGCGGTTCGCCGCCAAGTCCATCGAGCATACGATCATCCGTCATGACGATCTCGAGGCCTGCAACACGAAGGACGCGCCGGACAACGTATCACCGGCCAAAGGCAATGGGGCAGCGCTCAGCGGCAAGGGAATGACGCTGAACTTGCCGCCGCACTCCTATTCGATGGTGCGCGTGACACTTTGAGTTAATATCCGAGTATCAGATATATACCGTAAAATCCGTTGCAGGCGAAGTGGTTTGGTGTAGCATTGAAACGTTCAAGGCGGATCTAACCGCCGTACTCGGGAGGAAGCTGAGATGAACTTTCGCAAGATGATGGCCCTAGCGGTGGTTGCGGCCGGAGGATTTTGGGCCGTCGCGGCCCAGGCCGAAGAAACCGTCGCATGGTGGGATTTCCTCGGCGGCGGTGACGGCGTGCGCATGAAGCAGATGATCTCCGACTTCAACGCCGCCCACGCCGGCAAGATCAAGATCGACGCCACGACGCTGGAGTGGGGCACGCCCTTCTACGCGAAGGTGCAGACCTCGGCCGCGGTCGGTGAGGCGCCTGACGTCATGACCTATCATGCCAGCCGCATCCCCTTGGCGGTGAGCCAGGACATTCTCGAAGAAATCACCGCCGACGATATGAGCAAGATGGGCCTCTCGGCCTCGGACTTCGCCCAGACGACGATGCGCGCCGTGACGGTCGACGGCAAGCAATACGCGGTGCCGCTCGATACCCATCCGATCGTCCTGTACTACAATCGCGTCCTCCTGAAGAAGGCAGGCGTGCTCGGCGACGACGGCCGTCCCGTGGGTATGAGAAACAAGGAGGAATTCACCGCGACACTGCAGAAGTTGAAGGATGCCGGCGTCGAGTTCCCGCTGGGCAGCGTCACCGCCGACGGCAACTTCATGTACCGCACCATTTATTCGCTGGTGTGCCAGCAAGGCGGCGAGCTTCTGACGGGCAACGAGTTCCTCGCCGGCGACAATCCTCAAAAGCTGGCGAAAGCGTTAGCGGTCCTGCAAGGGTGGACGAAGGCCGGGCTGCAGTCGACCTATACGGACTATCCCGCGACCGTCGCCCTGTTCACCTCGGGCAAGGCCGCGATGATGATCAACGGCGTCTGGGAAGTTCCCACGATGACCGACCTCGCCAAGCAAGGCAAGCTGTTCGACTGGGGCGCCGTCGAGATCCCGGTGATCTTCGACAAGCCATGCACCTATGCGGACAGCCATTCATTCGCAATCCCGAAGAACAAGGGCAAGGAAATCAGCCCGGAAAAGCGTGCTGCCGTTCTCGAGGTGATCTCCTGGATGGACAAGCACTCGCTGTTCTGGGCCACGGCAGGGCACATCCCGGCCTACAAGCCAGTCACCGAAACCGGTGAATACAAGGCAATGGAGCCCAATGCGACCTACTCGACGCTGACGGCCAACATGATCTTCGATCCGAAGTCGCCCAAGGCTGGTGTCGCCGGGCCGATCTTCGACATCATGTCAAATTATTTTGTGCCGACCCTCAATGGAGAGATGGACCCCGGCGAGGCGGTGAAATCCATCAAGGAAGAGTTGAACAGCATGTAAGGCTCAAGGCTGGGGCCGCCCCGCCCAGGGCGGCCCCAGCCGTGTTCGAGGAAGAGCCATGCTTCGCAACTCCCGCACTGAACGTCTTGTCGCGCTGGTGCTGGTCGCTCCCTTCCTGGCGATCTATCTGCTGGCGTTCGTCTATCCGACGGTCCAGATGTTCCGCATCTCCTTCACCGATGCGCCGCTGATCGGCGCTGGTCGATGGGTTGGTCTCGACAACTACCTGCGGCTCGACAACGACCCGATGTTCCGGCGCGCGCTCTGGAACACCGCTTATTTCGTGCTGATGACGGTCGTCCCAGGGACACTCATCGCCCTGTTGATCGCGCTAGGCGTGTCGCGGCTCAAGGGCCGCTTCCAGTCGATCGTGCTGGCGCTGTTCTTCCTGCCCTACATCCTGCCGGTGTCCGTCGTCTATCTGATCTGGGACTGGACGCTGAATTTCCAGTTCGGGATCGCGATGCATGTGCTGGACTGGCTCGGAATCCCGCGCGTGCCGGTCTTCAAGTCGCGCGTCTGGTTCTTGCCGGCTGTGGCCGGGGTGACGATCTGGTGGACCGCAGGCTTCTCGATCCTCCTCTTCCTCGCCGGACTGCGGTCCATACCAGCGGAGATCTACGAAGCCGCGGCGCTCGACAACTCGACGCGATGGACCACGTTCCGGCGCATCACCTGGCCGCTGCTGTGGCCGATCACCTCGCTGGTGTTCACCATCCAGCTCATCCTGCAGCTTAAGATCTTCGACCAAGTCTATCTGTTCTCGATCGGCGGCCGGCCGAACGACAATATGGTGCTCGTCTACTACGTCTTCCAGAAGGCCTTCCAGCAGAACCAGGGAGGCAGGGCGGCAGCCGTCGCCGTGACCCTCTTCGTGCTTGTGGTGGTCGTCTCGGTCCTGCAATTCCAACTGCTCCGGTTCGCCGAAAGGCGGCGCCGATGAACGCGGTGGCTGCTCAACGCTGGAACTTCTGGGGCGGGATCATCACCGCACTGACGCTCGTCTGGGCCATCCTATGGGCGTTCCCGCTCTACTGGGGTGTGATCTCATCGCTCAAACCGGACGACGAGGTCGTGCGGCCCTACATCGAACTCTGGCCCGAGACGCCGACGCTGGAGAACTACGTCAGCGCCCTGACCACCACGCAGATAGGCGCCTGGTACGTCAATTCAGTGGCGGTCGCGGTCGGCGTAACGGTCATCACCATCTTCATCTCGATGCTGTGCGGCTACGCAATCTCGCAGTTGCGGTTCCCGGGGCGGATCGCGCTTTGGTGGCTGATCCTTGCCTCCTTTATGGTGCCGACTTCGGCGCTGATCATCAATCACTTCGTGCTGGTCGCCAACCTCGGCCTGCTCAACAGCTGGGCCGGAATCATGTTGCCGCAGCTTATCCACCCCGTCATCATCATCGTGTACAAGCAGTTTTTCGATCAGGTCCCGAAGGACTTCCGCGAGGCCGCGGTCATGGACAATGCGTCCGAATTCGGGATCCTCTTCAAGATCTACATGCCTATGAACTGGGGGGTAACCACCGCGCTGTCGATCGTCTGCTTCATCTGGACGTGGAACGCGTTCTTGTGGCCGTTCCTCTCGGTGACCCGCACCGAGATGATGACCATCACGGTCGGCATTACGCAGGTCAACGACGCCTTCGGTGTCTACTACGCGCGCCAGCTGTCGGCAGCCGTACTGGCCGGCCTGCCGGTGGCACTGGCCTACCTCTTCTTCCAGCGCCGGGTGACCGAGGCTATAACGCTCTCGGCAGGTATCAAGGGCTAGAGCCCCGGCAGGTGCACCGCAATGCCGGAGGGCACGACCCGCTCGGCGGGTTCAGGCTCCGTCGGCGCGTGCGTGCCAGGCCGATCCGTCCGCGGCGAAGAGATGCAGGGCCGTGGTGTCGAACTTCAGCCGAACGGCGTCGCCCGGTTTGACGCTCGAAAGCCCGCGATCCTGTGCCGTCACCTGCGTCCCATCCGCGAGCCGCGCATAGACGAGCGTTCGCTCGCCAAGGCGCTCGACAACGGTCGCCGTGGCGAATGCTTCATTGCCCTCGGCGACGACAGTCAGCGATTCCGGCCGCACTCCGAGTTCGCGCCAATCCATGTCGTTTGGCGCGCCGGGAAGTTCGACGAGCGATCCATTGGTCAAGCGCGCATTGAGCCTGTCGCCCGAGCCCGAAACCGTGACAGGCAGGATGTTCATCGCCGGCGACCCGACGAAGGTCGCGACGAAGCGCGACGCCGGACGTGCATAGACATCGACGGGTCTTCCCATCTGCTCTATCCGGCAATCGTTGAGGATCACAATGCGGTCGGCGAGCGTCATCGCTTCCACCTGGTCGTGGGTGACGTAGATCATCGTCGATTTCAAACGCTGATGCAGTTCGGCAAGCTCGACGCGTGTACGGGCCCGAAGTGCTGCGTCCAGATTGGAGAGTGGCTCGTCGAACAGGAATGCCTTGGGCTCCTTGACGATCGCACGCCCGATGGCCACGCGCTGGCGCTGCCCGCCGGAGAGCTGCGACGGCCGCCGGTGAAGCAGCGCTTCGATCTCCAGGATACGCGCAGCCTCGGCGATCCGCTGGCGTATGACATCCGGCGCGACCCGAATGTTCCTCAGCCCAAAGGCCATGTTCTCCGCGACGGTCATATGTGGGTAAAGCGCATAGTTCTGGAAGACCATGGCAACGTTGCGCCTGCCAGGCGCAAGGTTCTCCGAGCGCACCCCGTCGATCGTCAGCGTCCCCTGGTCAATGCTTTCGAGGCCGGCGATCATCCGGAGCAGCGTCGTCTTGCCGGAACCGGACGGACCGAGAAACACGACCAGCTCTCCTGGCTCAATGTCCAGGCTCACGTCGCGGATCACTTCGACAGCGCCAAAGTGCTTTGATACGCCCGACAGCGCGATTCCGGTCATGCTTGCGATCCTTCTTTCCTACATAATTTCGGATAAATACCCGATGTCAAGGAATGTGGGGCTGCGGCACAATGAGCGGCTCATTCCTGGTCCCCGGAATAGCTGCCAGCTGTCCTGCCAACAGCGGGCGGTTTGAGAGGTTCGCCAGACCATACGAGAGAATACGAAGGAAATGGATTGGCGAACCAGCCGCTAACGTATTGACTTCCTGTAGAAAACGATGACCCGGCGGGCCCACCAAACGACCGCGTAAGTGGCTGATTTTTGACCGTTTGGTGGGGTCGTGTGCAGCGCATCGCGCCGATTTCCTGGAGGGATAAGCCGCGCCCGACGCGGCGAATTCCTAACCCTACTCGGCGGCCGTCTCCGATGGCACCTCTGCCGGGCCCGAAGGCTCTGCCTCGGCGCGGGGCTTGCGCCGTGAAAACAGCGACCTGAGCGTGACGTAGAACACCGGCGTCAGGAACAGGCCGACGAAGGTGACGCCGAGCATGCCGGAGAACACGGCGGTGCCGAGCGACTGGCGCATTTCCGCGCCCGGGCCCGTCGCGATCATCAGCGGCACGACGCCGAGGATGAACGCGAAGGCGGTCATCAGGATCGGCCGCAACCTGAGCCGGCAGGCTTCGACGGCAGCCTCGGCGGCCGACAGGCCGCGTTCCTGCGCCTGCCGCGCGAATTCGACGATCAGGATCGCGTTCTTGGCGGCAAGCCCGATCAGCACGATGAGGCCGATCTGCACGAGGATGTTGTTGTCCAGCCCTCGGAACGATACGCCGAGCAACGCCGCCAGCACGCCGAGCGGCACCACCAGCACAATGGCGAATGGCAGCACCCAGCTTTCATATTGCGCCGCCAGCGCCAGGAACACGAACAGCACCGACAGTCCGAAGATATAGACAGCGGCATTGCCGGTGTTGCGCTCCTGGTAGGCGAGCTCGGTCCATTCATAGGAGGTACCGGCCGGCAGCGTCGCGGCGGTGATCTTTTCCATCGATGCCAGCGCGTCGCCCGTGGAAACGCCGGGCGCGGCGTTGCCCTGCAGCGGCACCGAGACGTACATGTTGTAGCGCTGGACCAGCGCCGGGCCGGTGACGTCGCGGATCTCGATCAACGTGCCGAGCGGAACCAGCGCGCCAGTCGCCGAGCGCACCTTCAGTTTCAAGATGTCGGCGCGATCGAGGCGGAACGCCTGGTCGGCCTGCGCCCGCACCTGGTAGACGCGCCCGAAAGCATTGAAGTCGTTGACGTAGGCGGTCCCCAGATTGATCGACAGCGTCTCGAAGATGTTGGGGATCGGCACGTTCAGGATGCGCGCCTTGTCGCGATCGATCGCCAGGAAGAATTGCGGGCTCGACGCCGAGAAGGTGGTGAACACGCCCGTCAGCCCCGGCGTCTTGTTGGCCTTGCCGGCGATTTCGTAGGCAAGCGCCAGGATCTGCCGCATGTCGGCGCTGTTGCGCTCCTGGATCTGCAGCTTGAAGCCGCCGGCATTGCCGACACCGCGGATCGGCGGCGGCGGCAGTGCGATGATGAAGGCTTCCTTGATGCTTTGCAGGCTGCCGAACAGATTGCCGATGACCTGGGTCGCCGACTGGCCGGCTTTCAGTCGCTCGTCAAATGGCTTGAACCTGGCGAAGATCACGCCCGCGTTGCTGGCGTTGGTGAAGGTCGCGCCGGAGAAGCCGGCGAAGGCGACGGCGTAGTCGACGCCCGGCGTTTTCTGGATGATCTGCGACGCCTGCTGGATGACCGCATCGGTCCTCGACAGCGAGGAGCCGTCCGGCAATTGGACGACGACGATCGCATAGCCCTGGTCGAGCGACGGAATGAAACCGCGCGGCACCGTCTGCACCATGTAGACCGTGGCGTAGATGAGGGCTGCGAAAACAGCCAGCATGGCGGCGATCGCTATCCACGATCCGACCAGCACGCGGATGATGCTCGAATACCAATGGGCGACCCTGTCGAAGCCGCGGTTGAAGCCGTCGGCGAGCGCCCGTCCGAACCGCGCCAGGAAAAAGCGCGGCGGCGCCGCAGCGGTGTGGTGCGGCTTGAACAGCAGTGCGGCCAGCGCCGGCGAAAGCGTCAGCGAATTGAATGCCGAGATCGCCGTCGACACCGCGATGGTGATCGCAAACTGCAGGTAGAACTGCCCGGAAATGCCGGGGATGAAGGCTGTCGGTACGAACACGGCTATCAGCACCAGCGAGATCGCGATGATGGCCGTTCCGACTTCGTTCATGGTCAGGTGCGACGCCGGATTGGGCGCCAGCCCACCGGCGATGTTGCGCTCGACGTTCTCGACCACGACGATCGCATCGTCGACGACGATGCCGATCGCCAGAACGAGGCCGAACAGCGTCAGCATGTTGAGCGAGAAGCCGGCGGCGTAAAGCACCGCCAGCGTGCCGATCAGCGACACGGGGATCGCCACGATCGGCACGATCGCCATGCGCCACGATTGCAGGAAGACGATGATGACGATGATGACCAGCAGCATCGCCTCGAGGATCGTCTTGTAGACCTCCTGGATCGACTCGGCGACGAACTCGGTCGGATTGTAGACGATGTCGTAGCTCAACCCCTTCGGGAAGTCGCGGGAAAGCTCCTTCATCTTGTCCTGGATCTCCGCGGCCGCGGCGAGCGCATTGGTGCCCGGCCGCTGGAAGATGGCGAGCGCCACCGCCGGTTTGCCGTTGAGATAGGAGTTGGTGACGTAATCCTTGGCGCCGAGCTCGATGCGCGCCACGTCCTGCAGCGAGATGAGGCGGCCGTCGTCGGTCGATTTGACAATCACGTATCGGAAGTCGCGTGCATCGTTGAAGCGGCCTTGCGTGGTGACCGTGTACTGGAACGCCGTGCCGGTGTTGGTCGGCGGCGCGCCGATCGAGCCGCCCGACACCTGGACGTTCTGGTCGCGC
The DNA here is from genome assembly GCF_004792065.1 of Mesorhizobium sp. M8A.F.Ca.ET.165.01.1.1. Classification (NCBI taxonomy): domain Bacteria; kingdom Pseudomonadati; phylum Pseudomonadota; class Alphaproteobacteria; order Hyphomicrobiales; family Phyllobacteriaceae; genus Mesorhizobium; species Mesorhizobium sp. M8A.F.Ca.ET.165.01.1.1. The sequence continues at coordinate 94,258 of NZ_SRTH01000005.1, forward strand.
AGCGCCTGCACTACATCGCCCGAGGTCATCCCCAGGGCGGACAGTTTTTCCGGATCGAGCCAGATGCGCAGCGAATATTCGCGTTCGCCGAAGATGATGAGGTCGCCGACGCCATCCAGTCTGAGCAGTATGTCGCGCACCCGCGAGCGGGCGTAGTTCGAGACGTAGAGCTGGTCGTAGGTATTGTCGGGCGACAGCATGTGCACGACCATCATCAGGTCGGGCGAACTCTTGGTGGTGGTGATGCCGAGGCGGCGGACTTCTTCGGGCAGACGCGGCTCGGCGACCGACACGCGATTCTGCACCAGCACCTGCGCCTTGTCGAGATCGGTGCCCAGCTTGAAGGTGATGGTCAGCGCCATCGCCCCGTCGCCCGACGAATAGGACGACATGTAGAGCATACCCTCGACGCCGTTGATCTCCTGCTCGATCGGCGTTGCCACGGTCGCAGCGACCGTCTCGGCGTCGGCGCCCGGATACTGCGCGCGTACGACGATGGTCGGCGGCGCGATCTCGGGATACTGCGCGACCGGCAGCTGGGTATAGGCAATTCCGCCGAGGATCAGCAGGACGATCGAAACGACCGACGCGAAGATTGGGCGGTCGACGAAGAAATGTGCGAACCTCATTGCTGCAACCCGGCGGTCTCGGCCTTGGGCGGCAACGTCACCATCTCGACCTTCACCTTGGTGCCGGGCCTGGCGTGCATCAGCCCGTTGACGATGATCGTCTCGCCGCCGGTCAGGCCCGAGCGGATCACCCGGTAGCCGTCGAGAAGCGGGCCGGTGCGCACAGGCTTCGCAGACACCATCCCGGCCTCATCCACCAGGAGCACGATGCGGCGATCCTGATCGGCGCCGATCGCCTCGTCGGGCACCAGCACGCCGCCATGCGGCAGCGACCCCGGCACATTGATGCGCCCGAACATGCCTGGCTGGAGAATGCCGTCGGCGTTGGGAAACGTCGCACGCACCCGCATAGTGCCGGTCGCATTGTCGATCCGGTTCTCGGCAAAATCGAGCTTGCCTTTGAATACCGCCTCCGCGCGGTCGGCGACACGAACCTCCACATCGAGCCCGCCGGCGCCTTCCTGCATGGTGCCGCCACGCGCCTTCGCGTCGCGGGCGTAGCTGAAATACAGGCGCTCATCGACGTCGAAATAGAAGTCGATCGGATCGCGCGTAACGATGGTGGTCAGCAAGGTGGAATCCGGCTGCACGAGGTTGCCGACCGACACCAGCCGGCGGTCGATGCGGCCGGACAAGGGCGCCTTGATCTCGGTGAATTCCATGTTCAGGCTGGCCGTCGTCAGCGCCGCCGTCGCGCCCTGCATCTGCGCCTGCGCCGAAAGGTATTCCCGCCGGCGGTCGTCGACCGTCGCGGTTGAGATATTGCCGGTCTTGGCAAGTTCGTCGGCGCGATCGAGCTGCATCTTGGAGAATTCGAGCAGTGACTTGGCGACGTCCACTTGCGATTTGGCGGCATCATAGGCCGCCTGGTACGGACGCTGGTCGATGGTGAAGAGCAGGTCGCCCTTGTTGACCAGTGCGCCGTCCTGGAAGCTGACCTTGTCCAGATAGCCGCTGACGCGCGAACGGATGGCGACCTGGTCGACGGCTTCGAAGCGCCCGACGAACTCGTCGTCTTCGACGATTTCACGGACCACCGGCTTGGCCGCCGTCACCAGGGGTAGCTGCTGCTCCTGCGCAAACGCAGTACCGCTGAAAGCCATGCCGAGCAGTAATGCCGCCGACAGGGCGGCGCGGGCAAGCCAGCCGGCCGATCGACGGGGTCGCCCGCCCGCGTCGCGATGCAATTGCCCGTTCCCTGGGGTGTCCATCTGCGTCCTCGCTCGCTAGACCCGGGGGGTCGGTTGATCCGCTTCTACGCTCAGGCTTTCGTCGAGATCAGAGCACTGCAGTATTGTGCACGGCAACATGATCATTTTCCATGTGGGCTGAAATGTCCAGCCTGTGGCTGCCGCGCCACCGGGCTAAAACCAGTCGCGTTTCAATGGATTCAGGATTCCTTGATGGACGGCTTATGATTCATATTGGTCGAAGGAGACCGTATGGGCATTTCCACGCCGGCGGGACTGGCGTGTTTGCCGAAGTTACCTCGGTGGCCCGGCTTGTGGCCAACCTCTCGGCCACGCGAGATGGGTGACCAAAAGCGTTATGTTGTTCCCCGCATTGGGAATGCTAGATTTGCCAGGACGCGGCAGCTTTGCGCCTCATTCGGTCGTCGACGTCGGCTTTACGTCCGCCCGAAAGCAGGCATCCAGAAAACCACGGGCTCGTTTTGGTCGAGGTCCTCACGCTGCCGTTTGCACGGCCGCCCTCAGCAGCATTCCGAAGAGGTCGCGTGGCTCGTCGGGATCGGCGAGCAGGTCGAGCTCCTCATAGAGGCCGGTCGCTCGCAGTTGGTCGCGCACATAGCGCAGGGCCGAAAAATCCTCGATGGCGAAGCCGACTGAATCGAACAGCGTGATCTTCTTGGCTTCGCGGCGGCCTTGGGTCTTGGCGGCGATCACTTGCCAGAGCTCGGTCACCGGGTGGTCGGGATCCAGCTGCTGGATTTCGCCCTCGATGCGTGTCTGCGGCGGAAACTCGACGAAAATGTCGGAACGCAGCAAGATGTCCCTGTGCAGTTCGGTCTTGCCCGGGCAGTCGCCACCGACGGCGTTGATGTGGACGCCGGCGCCGACCATGTTGTCGGTGAGAATGGTGGCGTTCTGCTTGTCGGCGGTAACGGTCGTGATGATCCCGGCGCCTTCAACCGCTTCCTGCCCTGTTTCGCAGATCGTGATGTCGAATCCCATGCCAGCCAGGTTCTTCGCGCATTTCAGCGACGCGGATCTGTCGATGTCGTAGAGCCGGAGCCGATCGATACCGGTCAGCGCCTTGAACGCGATCGCCTGGAACTCCGACTGTGCGCCATTGCCGATAATGGCCATGGTGCGAGCACCGCTCGGCGCCAGATACTTGGCCGCAACGGCCGATGTCGCGGCGGTGCGCAGCGCGGTCAGGATGGTCATTTCGGTGAGCAGCATCGGGTAGCCGCTGCCGACATCGGCGAGCACGCCGAAGGCGGTGACCGTCTGCAGGCCCTGGCGCATGTTCTTGGGATGGCCGTTGACGTATTTGAAGCCATAGAGGCGCCCATCGCTTGTCGGCATCAGCTCGATGACCCCGTCATGGCTGTGCGAGGCGATGCGAGGCGTCTTGTCGAAAAGATCCCAGCGACGAAAGTCTTCCTCGATGTAGCTGGCGAGCTCGGTCAGGAAGCGCTCGACGCCGATTGCGATCACCAGCTTCATCATGCGATCGACGCTGACGAAGGGGACGATGTTCAGTTTTGCCGCGGTCATGGTCAAAAGCTCCCTGAATGGCTGCGAGTCGGGCGGTCCATGATGCGGCGGCCCATCAGGCTCGCCGTCAGGTCGACCATCAGTGTCGCGGTTCGGCCACGATCGTCCAGAAAGGGGTTCAACTCGACCAGGTCCAGGCTGGAGACGAGCCCGCTGTCGGAAAGCATCTCCATCACCAGATGCGCCTCGCGAAACGTCGCGCCGCCGGGAACCGTGGTGCCGACCGCCGGCGCGATAGAGGGGTCGAGGAAGTCGACGTCGAGACTGACATGCAGCAGCCCGTCCTCATCAGACACGCGCGCCAGGAAGGCGCGCAGCAGCGGCGCGATGCCATGCTCGTCGATGGCGCGCATGTCGTGCACGATCACGCCCGCCTGGTTGAGCGCGCTGCGCTCGGCCGGGTCGACGCTGCGCAGGCCCATGGTGCAGATACGCTTGGGATCGACCGCCGCCGGCAGATCGGGAAAATAGCCGCTGAAACCCGCCTGGCCGCTGGCGTAGGCGAGAGGAACACCGTGCAGATTGCCGCTGGCGGTGGTGTCGAGCGTATGAAAATCGGGATGCGCGTCGAGCCACAGGACGAATAGGGGGCGACCGGCCTCCGAGGCACGGCGGGCGAGGCCCGACACGGTCCCGGCGGAGATCGAATGGTCGCCACCGAGAAAGATCGGCATGGCGTCCTCGCTTGCTGCGTAGGCCGCGGCGGCAATGGCGGATGTCCAGGCCGATATTTCGGGCAGGGCCTTCAGCGCCAGGTTGCCATGCACGACGCGCCTTACCGGAATTGGCTGGACGGCGCCCATATCCTCCACTGCATGGCCGAGGCCGGACAGCATCTCAGCAAGCCCGGCGGTCCTCAGCGCGCTCGGCCCCATTTCGCATCCCATTCGGCCGGCACCGTCCTGCACGGGCGCCCCGACGATTCTGCAACGCATTGTTTCTCCCGCGCTCCAAGTTCTGATGGCCGCGAGGGAACCATGCCGAGCCGGCGATACGAACAGGTAAAATTGGCAATCCGAAAAGCGTAGTTTATCATAATGGCAGCGAAACTGAGCAAAATGGTACCCCATGGATGCACTGGACGAACGGCTCGTGACCTTGCTGCGGCATGACGCCCGGCGTAGCGTATCGGATCTCGCCGTCGATCTCGGCGTCTCGCGCGCCACGGTTCGGGCACGCATGGAGCGGCTGGAACGGTCGGGCGACATTATTGGCTACACGGTGGTGTTGCGCGCCGACGCGGTCGATCAGCGCATCCGCGGCATCATGCTCATCGAGATCGAGGGCCATGCCGCCGACCGCGTGGTCCGGGCACTGGGCGGCTTCCCGGAAGTCTCGACCATCCATACCACCAATGGTCGCTGGGATCTGGTGGTAGAGCTCGGGACGGCATCCCTGACGGATTTCGATGCGGTGCTGCGGCGTATCCGGTTGATTCCCGGCATAACGGGCAGCGAAACGAGCCTGCTCCTGGCCACCCCGCGCACGACGCGGGCACGATTGACCTAGACTGTATTCGACGCCGCCTTTCCCGTGCAGATGGATTTCAGATTGCTTACAAACAAGGAGACGTTCCCAAAGTAGTTAGGATACATTTCAACAAGTTTTTCGACCGTATCCACCTCAACCAATGCAGACTTTGCATCACTGCCCTTTATCTCGATTTTCTTCTCTATATCTTCCAATTTCCGCGCTCCTGACATCAGAGTTCGGAATGGTTCTGCGGTCACACTATGATCGTTTCCATATTGGATCAGGTAGTATCTGGATTTTCCAGCCCGCTGTGCGACGTTCGTCGAGTAAATAGTAATATTCTTTATGTCTTCTAAGGTGTTTGTCGCACCTATACGTCTGTCGATATCGCGCAATTCTCGCACTCGGTCATTGTGATCCGGAGCGCCGATATGAACGGAGCACTGCTCAATGTGCGCGAATTCCGCCGACATAAGCTGGAAAAGGCGTAGCCAATCTTGTTCGCCCTTTCCGTGCTTCAAATCCTGGCGTCGGAATAGCCCGACAGCCTCAACCGCGGTTGCCCATGAGTGCTGAAGTGTGGTCCGAACTTGCAGTTCGATGCGTCGACCCTCGAAAGCCTCGGTGTCGGCAGCTCTGGGTCGGTACTGGAAAACAATGTGGTGACTTCGATAGCCGTCCGGCTTCGGCTCATCGATATAGTTGAATTCCCGAGGGTGTATCTCATGGGGGAAGTTGTCTCGCATCGATGCGAGAAGGGAGCGGACACTTTTGATGTCGGGCATGATCGCTCGGCAACCGCCGATGTCGTTCATGGTGTCCAAATTGGTGGTGGACTCCCGAAGCTTCCGACGAATCGATGCCATGCGTTTCGGACGCGATGCCATGTCGCCCTTCAGTCGCAGGGCTCTCATGTGGTGACCGACAGAGAACTGGACGCTCCGCATCGGCAGAAAGTGCGAGGCGCGCCAGCTGTTGGCGATCGAGAAGATTTCGAGTGCGTCCACGTACTGGCCGGCAGTGATGTCTGGTCCGAAAAGCATGGGTTTTGCCAGCCGCTCGCCTGCCTTGCGAACGGCATTCATGCTGTATTCAAGGCGCGGGTACTGAGTCATTGGACCATAAAGTCAAGGTAGGGCGCCTCATTCTGGACTGGCGGGACGACCGCAAGCGAATCGGATCTCATGGACCGTATCTTTGAGTACGCGAAAGACGAAAGTAAGCACCTTTGCGCTTGCCTTGAAGGCATCCTATTCTGGAGGAATAGCATCCGCTCGTGGGCATAGAATGTCGGTACTGCCTTTCCTGAGAATTTACGCGCCGCTCAACGCGGTGCTGGCCGCGCCTGGGCTGCTGGCGGTGGCTGCGCTCACGATGCCGAACATGTCGGGACGAAGCAGGCTGGCCCTGACTGCCGTGCTTGCGGTCATTTGGGGCGCCTATCTTCTGCAGATGGCCGAGACGCTGCTCAAGCGCTGGGCGGGAGACCTTCTGGACAGGACGCCGGCAATCGCCATCGATATGCTCGCGGTTTTGGTTCCGCTCGCTGCATTTCTGCTCGACGGCACGCCCGACCGCAGCCTCTACTGTGCTGTCTGGCTGCTGAAGCCGCTGCGCGACTCGACATTCTTCCCAGTACTGGGCAGGGTGCTGGCCAACGAAGCGCGCAACCTGATCGGCGTCACCACGCTCTTCGGCGTCGTTCTGTTCGGTGTCGCGCTCGCCGCCTATGTCATCGAGCGCGACATCCAACCGGAAAAGTTCGGCAGCATCCCCCAGGCAATGTGGTGGGCGGTGGTCACGCTGTCCACCACCGGTTATGGCGACGCCATTCCGCAAAGTTTCGCCGGCCGCGTCCTTGCCGGGGCGGTCATGATGTGTGGCATCGGCGTCTTCGCGCTCTGGGCCGGCATTCTTGCCTCCGGCTTCTATCAAGAAATCCGTCGCGAGGATTTCGTCCGCAATTGGCAATTGGTCGCCGGCGTGCCGTTGTTTCAGAAGCTCGGCCCGGCCGCGCTGGTCGAGATCGTGCGCGCGTTGAGACCTCGTAATTTGCCGGCGGGTGCCGTGATCTGCCGCAGGGGCGAGACCGGGGATCGGATGTTCTTCGTTGTGGAGGGGCGTGTCAGCGTCGCGACGCCACACCCGGTGGAGCTTGGCCCTGGCGCCTTCTTCGGCGAGATGGCGCTGATGAGCGGCGAACCGCGCATGGCGACCGTCAGCGCCGCAACGGCGGTCTCACTCCTGTCGCTGCACGCGGCGGATTTCCAGATGCTGTGCAGCAGCAGCCCTGAAATCGCGGAAATCATCCGCAAGACCGCGCGCGAGCGGCACGGCGCGGCACCGATGGCTTGACCGTGCCAGGTGTTCGTCAGGGGAGGACGCGATGGCAAGGCTGCCCCTGTCGACAATGGCTGACTGGAAGTATGTGGGCGGCGGCTCTGTCGGCCACGCGGAGGTTCTGGACGGGACGTGGAAGTCCCCAGAGGCGCAGCCGCCGAGCGCTCGGGGGGCCGTCATTCAGACGACGGACGGCCGAGGCACATCCGCACGCGCCTGATGCCGATGCCGCCTGGACACGATGTGAAGCACAGGTGGTGGCGCAGGATGTGGGCACGACCTGATCATCGGCGCCGAGGTCGACTTCCGCCTTGGCATCGTTCCAGGTGGCTCGGAACCATGCCTGGCTAAGCCTGGTGGCGGTTCGTTGGGCTGGCGCCTTTCGGTCGGAGGCAGCTTGATGACTTCCTTCCGCCCGGTCATCGGAATGGTGCGGCTGCGGCCGGATTTGCTGGTCCGGAAACTGAGGCGATGGCGAGGAGGCATCCGATGTCAACCAGCAAGAAATGTGAACGCGCCGAACATCGGCTTTCCGCGGATGCGGCGGATCCGCGGCAGTTTCCTGGCAGTTGACGCAAGGCCTTGCCATGATTCCGTCAGCCGATCGCCGGATTCGGCCGGGAATAAGCGGTTGCCGCGGACCCGATGGTTAACGAGAGCTTTCTGAGTGAGGCCAAATCGTGTCATTTGTGCAACAACGCTGGGGGATAGCAGCCGAACAGCCCTTTCGCCGGTACGATCGTTGTTGAACGCCGCCGGCTCATGGGTAATGTCGAATTCGAAGGAGCGGCGCGGTGCGCATCTTTTTCGGTAGTGGGGATGGGGCAGGGAACGCTGTCCTTCAGCAAAGAATACCCAGACCCGTTTTTTAACTTTTGACTGGAGGTCAGAAAATGAACATCAAGAGCCTGCTTCTCGGCTCCGCTGCGGCCCTGATCGCAGTTTCCGGTGCGCGCGCCGCCGACGCCGTCGTCGTCGCCGAGCCGGAACCCGCTGAATACGTCAAGATCTGCGACGTCTACGGCGCTGGCTACTTCTACATCCCCGGCACCGAAACCTGCCTGCGCATCGGCGGCTATGTCCGTTACGACATCGGCGTGGGCGACGTCGGCTCGTTCGACGGCGCGAAGTCGAACGATCACGAGGACGGCGAACAGCAGGGCACCTATTACAAACATGCCCGCTTCACGCTGAAGACCTGGACCGGCCAGGAAACCGAGCTCGGCACCTTGAAGACCTACACCGAGACCCGCTTCAACTTCGGCAACAACAACGGCTACGGCCGCTATGGCACCGATGGCACTACGCTCGGCAATCCTGCTGGCAACGGCAGCGTTTCGCTGAACTTCGCCTGGATCCAGCTCGGTGGCCTGCGCGTCGGTAAGGACGAATCGGCCTTCAATACGTTCATCGGCTACGCTGGCAGCGTCATCAACGATACGCTGGTCCCCTACGGTGACTTCGACACCAACGTCGTGCAGTACTACTTCGATGCCGGCAACGGCTTCTCGGCGGTGGTCTCGCTCGAAGAAGGCTCCGGCGTTGTCGGCACCATCGACAGCTACGTTCCGCACGTCGTCGGCGGCTTGAAGTGGACGCAGGGTTGGGGCGCCATCTCCGGCGTCGTGGCTTACGACAGCAACTACGAAGAAGTCGCTGGCAAGGTCCGCTTGGACGTCAATGTCTCCGATGCGCTGTCGCTGTTCATCATGGCCGGCTACGGCACCGACGACAATCTCAGCGATCCGACCTGGGCTATCCCGGCTGGTGGCCGCGGCTTCTACAAGCAGTGGGGCGGCAACTGGGCAGTATGGGGCGGCGGCACCTACAAGTTCAACGAGAAGACCTCGTTCAACCTCCAGGCGTCGGGTGACGACGAAAAGAACTATAGCGTCGCGGCAAACGTCGCTTACGACATCGTTCCCGGCTTTACGGTCACGGCCGAAGTCGATTGGTCCCACTGGGGCGAAGAAGGCGTCAACTGGACCGACAGGTCCGTCTTCGCGAAGAAGGATGCGGTCGGCGGTATGCTCCGCTTCCAGCGCTCGTTCTGATAGATTTCACTTCGGTGAAATTGAAAACCCGGCGGGCAACCGCCGGGTTTTTGTTTTGTCGGCTGTGCTGAATGCGCGCAGTGCTGTCTTCGGCACGATTACAAAGAATCAGCGCGCATGCGGAGCCGATTCCGACAGGCCGCAGGCATGTCGTCAGCCAAGATTACACGATTTGCAGAGGCTCACAGCTTCGCCATCCAGGGGCGGCGCAACGAGCGAAGCCACGCACCGAACACCCCAGGGTCCATGCCGCGACTTCTGCAGGATTCTGCTCAGTTGCACCTTTCGGTGGGAGTTAATGCATGTCGCCCGGAAGTGTCCTCGGTTCCGGGATAACGGCATGCATAAAATCAGAAGCTTACAGCACGTCGGTGAGTCCTATTCGCGGCGACGTGCTGTATGGCAAGGGATCCTCGGGTCTTTGCTCCCCTTCGTCTCGCTAGGCCCAAGGGCGAATTGAAGCCGGTTCTCCACGACTGCGTGGCGGCAGGCTCGCTCGCAGTTCGCCTCGCCTCTCCACTTGGCTCGGAGCCGGCACGCGGTGTCTTAGCGAAAGGAACAAATATGATGATACGGCGCGAGCCGACCACATGGTTCCGGGGACATCGGCCCTGGAGACTAGCGTTCAAACCTCGGCAAGATCGCCCAAGGCGTCGATCAACGGCTGAATCTCGCTTTCGTAATTCTTCCAGCGCTTGACGGACGACTTGTAGATCGGCTGGCGAACCTGCCAGCGGCTGTAGGTATTTACCGAGCCATCCCTGTCAAAAAAGCGCAGGCAGGCATCGTCCCACGGCAATCCGAGATAATCTATGAGCCGGCGCGACTGCTCCTCCTGATTTTCGATCAACGTCTCGTAGCGATTTTCGAAAATACGACCCGGGAAAACCTTGTCCCAATGCCGCATCAGGCGATCATACTCCCTGTAGTAAAGCCCCAGTGTCTCAAGATCGGCGCTATAGCCGTGAGCCTCATTGAATTGCAAAACGAAACAGGAGACGCAATTGTCAATGGCATCGCGGCGGCAATGAATGATGCGCGCGTTGGGGAAGAGAATTCCGATCAAGCCGATCAATTCGAAATTGTGAGGCATCTTGTCGACTATACGAAGGGCATCTGGAGCCCGCTCACGCAGATAAGCAAGGTGCTCCTCGGCCAAAGCCCCAGCAAGATCGCCAGTAATTGTCGCTAGCGACTCGCTGATGTTCGCGTCGAATCGGTTTCCTATACCGATACCACTGGCGATTCGTCTAAGCTTGCTGAGCTCGCCCGCACCATGAACATCGGGATGGCTGGCACAGATCTGCTCCGTCAGCGTCGTGCCCGAGCGAGGCATGCCCACGATGAATACAGGCACCTCTGAGGGATTGCCATAGACGGCCCTCGACGCCACCAGCTCGGGCGTGAAGGTTTCGATCGTGGCATCGACCCAGCGACGGTAGCTTTCCAGATCGAATTTATGACCGGCGGCTTGATTTCCCTTCTTGAAATGATCAATCGCCTCCTTGTAGCGGCGCGTGTCATTGAGCACCTTCCCGGCCGCGTGATGAAGCGCTGCCATTCCCCTCGACCCGTGGTCCGGGTCTCGAAGCTCTGCCAGGATTGCCGCGAGTTCCGGCGGCTCTTCCGTGTATTTGTGCGTGTGCACAAGTGCATTGTATGCAGCCGGCACCGAAATGCGCTGTTCTATGGCCGACTTCAGATGAATTCGGGCTTCGCCCATACGACCGAGGCTCGCGAGTGCCTCGGGCAGCCCCAACCGGGCCAAAGGATGATCTGGACTTATCTTGAGCGCCTTCTCAAAGAGCGGCAACGCCATTTCCCCCTTGTCAAACGCTTTGTGGGCATTGCCCAAGGCGCAAAGCGCTTCGACCAGATCCGGCTTCAGGTCGAGGGCGTGCTGGATGTGCCTGATTGCCGGCGTAAATTCGCTGACCTTCAAATAGGTCTCGCCGAGGCTAAGATGGTAGTAGGGATTCCGCGGATCCTCTGCCACCGCCCGAGCGAAGTACCGCAGTGACTTTTCGTTATCGAAACCGAGCCCGAGCGTTCCCAGGATATACAGGGCCAGCGGATGGTTTGACGTGCGAGCCAGCACCCTGTGGCACACTTCCTCGGCTTCGGACAGACGTTCGGCCTGCTGCAACTCGAGCGCCTGCCGTAAAAGCAGGTCGTCGGCGTGGCTGCGGTGGGCGCCTGCGTTGGACTGCGCTTTGAGTGGCGCAGCCTTCGGCGATGCCGCCTTCGGCGAGGGTTGGATCTTGAGGTGCTTTGCCCATGCGGGCGGCAATCGGTTGCTCATCCTGTCTGGCTAGCAAAAGGGGGCTGGAGAATCCAGCCTCAACAGCCGCGTTATGCGCAGAGCGCCGGCGTGGCCCACGGATTTGCCCAGTGTTCCGAACTCGACCCTAATAGGTTTCCGTTCCAGTCGGCCCGGTGATGGCGCTCTTTCCTATTCCGTTGCGCCAGCTTTTTTTCTGCGACGAATAGTGTGCGATTGCGCGGCGGCCATTTTTAACGCGGGTGTGATCTCCAACGGCGCATTCTGTGCCTCATGTGGTGTCTGTAGCCCCTCGACGTGAACGGTCGGGAATGGGAGTTCGATGCCCTGCTCCTTGAAGACCTGGCGCAGCCGCACATAGAATTTGCGTTTCATACCGAAGGCGCCTCCCGGTCTGGTCATGGCCTTGACTCTCAATACGATGCCGTACTCACCGAACTCCTGCACGCCTTGCATCTTGATCGGGTCGAGCACCCAGTTTTTGAACTCGGGATCTTCCGCCAGTTCGAGGCCGATCCGCTTGATCAGCTTGCGAGCGAAGTCGATATCGGTGTCATAGCCAACGGTGATGTTGAATTTGTCGATAACCCAGTCACGGCTCTGGTTCTGGACTGCCCCGAGTTCACCGAAAGGTATCGTGAACAGCGGACCGCGATGGTGGCGCAGCTTCACCGAGCGCAGCGAAAAGCTCTCCACGGTACCCTTGTAATTGCCCGAGGAAATATATTCGCCGACACGAAACGCATCATCGAGCAGAAAGAACACGCCCGAAATAATGTCCTTGACGACGGTCTGCGCCCCAAAACCCACCGCAACGCCGACAACGCCAGCGCCGGCGATCAGCGGGCCGATCTGGATACCCAGCGAGGAGAGCATCATCAGCACCGCCATCACGATGATCGATGCGAGCAGAATGTTCTGGAGGATCGGCAACAGCGTGTGCAGTCGCGCCTGCTGCGGATCGAGGATCGGGCCTTCCTCCTCGCTGGCCACGGGGTGCGGTACTTCGATGCCCAGCTTTCGTTCGATCAAAGCCTTGATGATCGACCAGCCGAAATCGGCTGCAAGGGCAATGACCACGACATTGATCAAGCCGCGCAATATGAACGTCGTCATCGTATCGCTGCCCTGCATGGACTGCATGTCCAGGCCCCAGACACGCGCGAGAAGGTAAGCCGCCGCCAGGATGAAAATCATCCTGATACCGCGATCGATGACAGCGATCGTCACCGCCGGGATCGTCGGCCGGCCGGCCTCTTCCGAACCCGGCCGCAGCACGAAATTAACCCCGCGCTGCGTCAGCACGATTGCCAAAGGCAGGAAGAATGCGGCCAAGGTAAACCAGAAGATTATGTTAAAGCCGGCAATGCGCTCCAGGAACAGAACGACGAAATAAGCAGTCAATAGCCATGTCGCTCCCGTGTGACCGCTTTGGGGCGCCCCGTCTCGCTTCCTTGGCCGGCGCCAAACGGCAAACAGAAAGAGCAACAGCAGGACGAAATCGGCGCCCAGCGACAGGACCATCATTCCGTCCGGATCGATGCCGAGACCCGGCAAGAGGTGGAACGCGGCGCCGAAGAAGGCGAAGACGCCGACGATCCGGGGTAGCCAATAGGACCAATGGTCAGCCGCTTCGTTGGGGACCGGCAAAGCACGAACCTCGACGGCGCTCTCGACCTTCATGAAGGAAGGGACGAGCGTGGCCATGACGTACATGCGCACACCCCATGTAACGACCGCCGCAATCAGGAATGTCAGTACAATCTCGCGGATGAGCATCGGCCAGTCGAACAACATGAATGCGCCGGCGCTGCCCAGTGCGAACGAGACGATCAGCAGGCTGGAATAAAGCAGGCGGCCACCAATCTTCTTGGCTCGCCCCATGGGTGTATTCTTCGGTTGCGCGATAATCCAAAGGCGGAATGGGCGGGTCAACTTGTACGTTGCCCAAGTGAGCGCCAGGCCGGCTGCGATGAACAGCGCAATCAGCAGAAATACGCCTGCAGGCCTCTTGCCGGACATATCCTCCATGGTCTTTGCCCGAACGTGCGCGAACTGGCCCGGCAGCAAGGGCAAAGTCTGTACGATTCTTTCGATATGATGCTTGATCCGATCGAGCGTCGAGGATGCCATCGTATTCATCTGGCCTGGTGCGGCCACGGCATCGGACGATGCGTCGGCCGGCGAAGCTCCAGCCTTGGCAGGCGCTTCGGTTGGCCCGGCGTCCTGTTTTCGCTGCTCGACCACCCAGGCCTTCACGGACGGATCGTCGAGAAGCTCGAACAGCTGCTTGACCCTTTCAGGCGGCACGGTCGCCGGCGCCTGCGCCTCTGCCTGACCAGCCAGCAAGAGGGCGATGCCAAAGACGAGCGGCCTGGCAATCAGGACGAACATCGCAGTCAAATCTCCGAGACGTCGCGCCGCGCGTGCCAGATACCAGGCTCCCAATCGTCGAATCATGAGTGGCATCGTGCTGTGACCTTCCGATAGAATCGGCAAGCAACGACATCTATGCCCGCCGTTGCCCCTACCTTGAAGAAACCGATGTTGCTGTGCAAGACGTCACCGTTCCGGGCGAGCGATGCAGCGAAACCCAAGGTGGCAAGTGGATGTATCCACGGGCTGCGCCATGCGAGCGGCCGGTCGGTAACGCCGGCAATAGCTCGGAGCGCACAAGAAAGACCCACCCTTGGTGACCTTGCGTGGGATCGTGATATCGGGCGTCAGCGGATCATAGCTCGCCTCGCGCTCACCGCCGCGCGGATTGGTCATCGTGCAGCATGGGCTCTCGATCCGGCGGTGCTCCTGATACCAGTCCGCGGTCCACTGCCAAACGTTGCCGGCCATATCGTGGAGCCCATAGCCGTTTGCCGGAAACGAGCCAACGGGCGCGGTCCATTCGTAGCCGTCCTCGCAGCTATTTCGGTATGGAAATTCACCCTGGTACGTGTTGGCCATATGCTGGCCACCCGGGGTTAGTTCGTCGCCCCATACGAACTCCGAGCCGTTCAGTCCGCCGCGCGCGGCAAACTCCCATTCGGCCTCGGTCGGCAGCGCCTTTCCCGCCCAGTCCGCATAGGCTTGCGCATCCTCGTATGCGATATGGACGACTGGATGGGTTTCAAGGCCCTTGAGGGTGCTGGCCGGGCCGCGCGGATGCCGCCAATTCGCTCCGCGCACGTAGGCCCACCAGTTGTAGTGATTGCTGCGATCGATGCCGCGCGTGGGCCTGACAAACAACGCTGAAGCCGGCGCCAATGACTCGGCGCCCGCCGCAGGATAGTCCGCAGCATTTGCCGGACGCTCGGCCAGCGTAACGTAACCGCTGGCCTCGACAAAGCGCCTGAACTCGTCATTCGTGACGGTCGTGCGATCCATCCAGAAGCCGGCGACCATGACGCGGTGCGCGGGCGCCTCCTCGGGATAGTGGCTGTTCGAGCCCATCAGGAATTCGCCGCCTGGCACCCACACCATATTTGGAAATGGCGGGCTGCGCCCGGGAACGGAGCGTACGGACTCCAGATCCCCTCCAGGTGGCACAGCCGTGGCGACATCGTCCATGGTTTTGGCAGCTACGGACTTCGATCCTGCGCGTTTAGTCTCCAAGCTCATTGAACGCCGTGGCTGGATCAGCCGAAATGGGCGGTGCGCCGAAGGTCAGCTTGATCGCCTCTCCTATCAACAGCGGCGGCGCCATTTGCTTGGCGATATCCACGATTTTTCCTTTCAATTCCTTGACCTTGTCAGGATTCTTGTCGGCCAGATTGGTCTTTTCGGATTTGTCGGCTGCAAGATCGAACAGTTCGACCCGCTCCAACACACCGGCTGCCCATACGAGCTTCGTATCGCCTTGGCGGATTGCGCCGCCGGTCGGGTCGACATTGTAGACCATCTCGGTGCGGGGCGAGGGCTTGGCTTCGCTAATCGTTTCCCAAACATCCATGCCATCGAGCGGCTTGTTCTTGGTCGGTTTTGCCCCGGCAAGTCCGGCAAGTGTCGGATAGATATCAGTGACATGTATCAGGCCGTTCACGTCGCCAGCCTTCACCTTGCCCGGCCAGTTCACCAGGCCGCAGACGCGGGTGCCGCCCTCGTAAAGCGTGCCCTTGCCGCTGCGGTACGGCCCATTGTCGGCCGGTAGGCTGTTGCCGACCTTCGATTCACCCGCAAACATTGCATCTCGGACACCGCCATTGTCGCTCTGGAAGAGGATGATCGTATTGTCGCGCATTTTCTTCTTCTCGAGCTCGGCAACGACCCGGCCGATCTCGTCGTCCATGGCGGAAACCATGGCGGAGTAGAGCCGGCGCTGGTCGTCGGCAACATGAGCATATCTTTTGATATGTTCTTCGGGTGCCTGATAAGGCGAATGCGGCGCGGTGAATGCCAGGTACAAGAATAACGGCGCCTTCCCGTCATGCTTTTCGATCACCTTGGCGGCTTCCGTGCCGAACAGGGTGTTATCGTATCCGGGCTCCTTTAGCGGCTTGTTATTGCGATACCAGTCCATCACGCCATGGGAAGCGTGCTTGAAGTGATCGATTTCGCCAACCAGGGCGCCGTAGAACGAATCGAATCCCCGCTGGCGCGGCCAGTATTCGGCCTTCGCGTGACCCAGATGCCACTTGCCCACCATCGCCGTCTTGTAGCCGGCGTCCTTGAGCATCTGAGGCAAGATGTATTCGTCCGTGGCTAGGCCGTAGCCGCCGCCTGACGGGATAACACCCATCTGCAGCCCATAGCGCAACGGATAGCGTCCCGTCATCAGCGCCGCCCGGGTGGGCGTGCACATCGGCTGGGCATAGAACTGTTCCAACCGCGCGCCCTCGGCAGCCAGCTTGTCGATGTTTGGCGTCTTGATGTCCGAGCCGTGGAAGCCAACGTCCTTCCAGCCCTGGTCGTCGGAGATGATGTAGACGATGTTGGGAGGTGTCCCTTGAGCCGCCGCGGGCTGAACACCGGCAA
This sequence comes from Mesorhizobium sp. M8A.F.Ca.ET.165.01.1.1, assembly GCF_004792065.1. Lineage (NCBI taxonomy): Bacteria > Pseudomonadati > Pseudomonadota > Alphaproteobacteria > Hyphomicrobiales > Phyllobacteriaceae > Mesorhizobium > Mesorhizobium sp. M8A.F.Ca.ET.165.01.1.1. Next base: position 110,741 of record NZ_SRTH01000005.1, read on the forward strand.
GGCCGGCAAGCGCGCCTGATAGACCGGCTGGAACCGCAAAGCGCGAAACGGCAGCCGCCGTGCCGGCCATCAATGCATCGCGCCGCGTTATTCTGTTGGTTGTGCCGGCTTCAGCCGGGAAGTCTCGATCGATACTCATACTCTCCCACCCTTCTCCCCTTAGGGGTAAATGCTTTTGAGATATCATCGTCACTCACTCTGAAGGCCGACGCTTCAGGACCACGTTCTGCTTCCCGGCCGTATGAAGCAGCCACTTCACAACAATCCTCTATTGGGCGACCGAGAATTGATAGGTGAACCCCAACATCGGCCCCTGCTGAGTGAGTTTGTTCACGAAGCCATCGTGGCTATAGTTGTCGTGCACGGCCCGATAACCGACAAAGCCTGTTCTTGATAGCCCCCATTTCTCTTCCTCGTAGACCGTCAATCGCGACGAAGAGACGGCTTCATCGACCAAGTCATATTCGATGCAGCATCTTAGACTGGATGAAGTCTCGCTTTGCGCTAGATCAATTCGGCCGAGATGCAGCGGAACGTGACAGATTAACACATCAACACCTTGTGCAATACGCCCCTCCGGTCTCAGCGCCACACGATAATCATGGCAAAGGCGCTCGATGTTCTCGGCGCATCCCGGCTGACCCAGATCTATTTCGTCCGCAGTCCCCATTGGCCGTGAGTCGGCGATACTTTGCGCCGATTTGATCTCGCGCAATTTGCATTTAAGTTACAGCTAATACAATCATCCTGCTATCCACTTTGCGCAAAGGACGTATTTTTGAGCACCTGGCCTTCATCGCCTTCGCACAGGGACGTACAGCTCGGCCCAGACGGGCTCGACGATGCCGCCTCTGGGCTGCCTGTGAAGGTCGACAGGCTTTCGCCAGGGCAACTGCCGTCGCGACTCCGGCAAATCCGGTCCCACGGCAAGTGGGCGCTCGATCTGGCCGAATTCAACTGCGCCTCCCGCGCCAGCGGCGGCTTTGCCCCAGGTTCCGTGGCGATAGTGGCCATAGAGCAGGCCCGGGACTCAACGATCTGCGGCATTCCGCTCAAAGACGACATGATCGTGACAATCCCCGCCAGCACGAGCGTAACAGCAACGGTCCAGCCCAGCCTTAGCCATACAGGCGCCGTTGTCCCGATGTCGATCTGGGTAGAGATCCAGGCACTTTCCGCTGGCACGATCTTGGCTGGAGCTGCAGACCACCCAAACGCTGTTCAGCTCAGCACCACCGATGCGAAAATGTTCCGAAGCCAGATGGAGGCGATGGCAGATTGCTTAGAAGCAGACGCAAGCGGTGCAGCTCTGCCGGAGCATACTCCGATCGCGTTGATGGAATATTTGTGAGGCATGGCTGACGCCTTCGCTGGCGCGCCTAGCAACGCCGGATTGGATCGGTCCTCCAGCCGTCATCTCAGGCAGGCATGGGCGGCCGAGGCTTTCATTCGCGCCCATATCCGCGAAGACATCCCCATCATCCGGTTGTGCAAGGAAATCGGCGTCAGCCGCCGTCAATTGGAGTACGCCTTTCGCACCACCTTTGCTCTAAGCCCGCTGGAATTCATCAGGGCGCTCCGTCTCCATGAAGCCAGGCGACTGCTCACCGCCCGGGGAGCAAGAGGCTCGAGTGTCACAAGCATCGCGATGGAGGTTGGACTCACCCATCTTGGCCGCTTCGCAGCGAACTATCGCCAGCTCTTCGGCGAGTCCCCCAGAGAAACACTGCTTCGTGAGGGGATTTCATGACCGCTGCGCGAAGCCGGCCAATGCGACGGGTTGCCAGCTTGTGGCAATCAAGGAATAACGCCGTGCGGTCCCAAGGGACCGATGACAGTTTCTTGGATTTGCGCAATTCGGATAGCGGTTCGGCTGGAAAGGTAGTTTCTTTCTTCTGGGAGGAAGGACAATGACGAGATTTGGCTTGAGATTGACCGGTGCTGCCGGGATCGTTGCTGCTATGATGCTTGGCTACGTGATTGACGCAGTTGCGCCGTTCGCCTCATTCGTCGGCGAGGCGCAGGCGCGAGTTGGTCATCCGCTCACTCCGGGCAGCGTCGCAGGCGTTGCAAGGCGTACCACACGCCGGACGATCCGCCGCTCGACTATCTACGTGACCACGCTGCCGGCAGCGTGTGTGAAGGCCTCGATCAACGGCACCGTGTTGTGGCACTGTGGCAGCACATATTATCAGCCTTACGGCGGACGCTACGTCGTTGTCCACATCCATTGAGTGGGCGTGACTCGGCTCTGAGGAGTGAAGGCAGCCGAAAGCATCACCGTGTGCGTCTATCCCCGCACGATGCGATAGACGGTCGCATCGCCCTCTACACCTCGAAGAGGCGCATCAAACGCGACGATGCGTAGGCCGGCAAGCAGGTCGCATACGCCTGGCGCGGAATAGGGCGCTTCGGAGATGCGGTTGCGATGCGACAGCTTACCAAAATCCTGCCCCGACGCGAATGGATGGAAATCCTTCGTCTGTCTCGAGTCTTAGGGCGGCATGTGCGATACTGGTGCGAAGCGTCTCGTCGCTCTTGCTCACTGTGAGCGGAAATAATGACACCGACAAAGTTCGCCGTTCAATTGAGCACGGCCTCGACGGTGGCAACAAAGTCATCGAGCGAGCGATCTCCACGAATCTCGATGCGCGGAAGGTCGATGGGATCGCTATCAAGGTCCGCCGGCCCGTGTCTACCGCCGAAGCCAATCCGATAGCCGCATTCCCTGGCCAGCCTGCCAAGCCGCCGGTCGGTGACGGAGAAGGGGGCCGCGAACGCCGAGGTTGGCCGACCGGTCCACCGTTCGACGAACATCCGAGAGCGCAGGAGCTCGGCCGCCAGGTCAGAGCTCGAAAGACCATCGATGGCGCGATGCGTCGCCAGATGGCTTCCGAAGTATGCACCTTCGGCAGCGAGACGTCGCACCGTCCCGGCATCCATAAGCCGCGTCGGCGGACCGCTGACGGCGTCCCACTTCGCACTTTCACCCACCAGGTCCGTCACCAGGAACACTTCCGCGGTCAGGTCGTTCGCGCGCAAGATCGGCCATGCGTGGTCGGCAAAGTTCTGAAAGCCGTCATCGAAGGTGATGAGCACCGGGCGGCCCGCGAAAGGCTGACGGTTGGCGATGGACCATTCCAGTTGCTCGGACATGACCGCGTGAAAGCCGTTGGCCCGCAACCATGCCATCTGGCCAGCGAATGCGGCGGGCGTGAGCCGGAAACGGGCGAGCGCGGCTGGACCTTCATCGGCGACGCCGTGATACATGAGGACAGGGATACGCTGCCGCCGCTCGCTACGCGCGACGTCGCGGCGCAAGGCCCGCGCTCCGCCCCAGACGATATTTCGCGCGACCCCGATTCCGATGGATGCGCGGACCGGCACATGATCAATCACCGGCTCCGTCGCCATGTGGCCCGGTGACAGGCGGCGGAAGCGATCTATGCGATAGAGTTCGGTCTGGATCGATTGCTCGAGGACGAGGCCTTCTGTCGCCGTCAACGTCTCCGAGATCGTTTGGCCACCGAATGTGTTCCAGTCGAAGCCCGTCCTCTCGGGATTGTCCCGAAGCACGAATGCGTGTGCGCTGATGAAACTGCCGCCAGGCGCCAACGCCTCGGCGACTTTTTTGGTGAAGCGCTGCAACTCGGCCAGATCATCGAGATAGTAGAGCACTTCCGAACAGAAGATCAGATCCATCTCGCCCGGAAGCGTGTCCGCCATGAAATCCAGTACGCCGAATTCAACATTCGGTTGATCGCTGCATCGCGCGCGCGCCCGCTCAACCGCTATCGCGGAGATATCAGTTGCAGTCAAATGACCCACTCGCGGCGCCAGCTGCCGCGTGAAATGGCCCTCTGCGCAAGCGAGCTCAAGCGCCCGTCCAATGGGGCCGGCAGGCAGAATTTCGAGCTGCCGCTCATATTTTTCCTGCTCGTAGGTCGAGGTGTAGTTCCAGGGATCCTCTGTCGCAAAATGGCTGTTCCAGAACGCCGTACGATCCTTGTCGTGTCCATCCGAGGCCGGTGAACGGCGCGGCGCCGGAAGGGGCTGCGTGGCTTCGGCGCTCGACAGAACCAGTTCCCGCGCTTCCGAGGCCAATCGCGCGAGTTTGCCGAAGTGACTGTCCGGATCAGGCCGGCGTTCCGCCGTGGTCGACAGTGCCTCGGCTGCAAGCGTCTCTGACGTGTCGGCACCGTCGTCCTTTTGCGGTGCCGAATTCAGGATGAGTTCAATCCAATGACGCCTTGTCACGTTCCCGAGCACGCCGAACTGAACGACAGCTTCGATCCGGCCATCCATCATCAGGTAGGCATAGATTTGATCGATTCCTTCCGGAAGCTCGGTTGAGGTTGGATTTCGAGCGTCGACGCGAATTCCGAGTGTCCGCGCCAGCCGCCGAGGTGCGGCAAGATCGTCGGCATCGAGAAGCATTTGCTCGAGATGATACTGGACGCGACGAGCCGCGACCGGATCGCCCCAGACCTTGCCGAGTTCGATGATCAACGCGGTCAGGGCGCCGCCAAACCTTTCCCACCGGGCAGCCAAATGCGCTGGCACCGACAGGCTTCCCACCATCAGGCCATCGAAGGCTACCTTGGCGATCTCACGCGCCCATTTACGTCCTGCCGGGAGCGCGCGCAGGGATTGCGGATCGATCGAACTGCCGCCGCAGCCGCAATCCGATGCAGCGTTCCACAACGCGAACCACGCGAGTGCTTCCGAAGCGGTTCGCCCGGTCGCCTCGGTCGCTCCATTGGCGTGAGCCAATCCTGGGCGTTTGACCCTGGGATCAGGAGAAAAGCCGCGGGCGATCACGATTCCCGCATCCGCCAGCATCTGCGTCGAATTGCGGCTGAGCGCGTTGGGGCTGGCCCGATGGAAAGCGAGCGGCTCGTCGACCATCACCCAATTTTTGCCGAGGCGTGCGACGCGCTGCCATAGATCCCAGTCTTCGCAGGTACGCAGCGACGCATCGAAACCGCCCAACTCGACGATTGTTTCCCGGTCGACCAGCACCGCGTGAGTGGCGATGGCACATCGGCGGGCGAACGTTTCGAAGGGCTGGATCGCGACCTCGGGAGCGATGCTCGACGGGGTGAATGCACCATCGGGCATCACGCGCCGTGAACCGCAATAGGCGGCCACTGCATCGGGAGCGGTTTTCAGTGCGGCCAGGATTTTCGCAAGGAAGCTGGCATCCACCCAGTCGTCGGCATCCAGGAACATCAGCCACTGGCCGCGCGCCGTCGAAATCCCGTCATTACGCGCGCCGGCGGGGCTATGCGCGCAAGAACTCAACGTCCGAAATCGGGCATCTCGTTCCACATAACCGGCGATGATCGCGGGGGTGCGGTCCGTGGAGGCGTCGTCGACGATGATCGCCTCCCAGTCCACGACCTCCTGCTCGAGAAGGCAATCGAGCGCGCGCGCCAGCGTTGCCTCCGTGTTGTGCGCAGGAATTACGATTGAAACCAATGGATTATGCGCCACGCGATCTTACCCGCGCCTGGACGTCGGTACCACAACGCTTACGGTAGCTTTGTCCTGGATCATCGAGTTTCGCTTTCTTTCGCCGGGAGATACGGCATCGGACGGCAGCACTGCTCTGTCAAGATCGGGGGGCATTAGAGGCAGCAGGAAGACTTGAAGACATGCTTGAATGGCAACCGCTCATGCCCGACGGCTTAGATCTGAGGTCGGTGCGCCGGCGCATTTCCGCTCGCACATTCGTTCGCCGCTCCGGGAGGGTCATCTAGCCCCGCGCCGTTCCGCTCATAATCAAGCCTGACCTGGCTTGCAGACGGGTTGTCCTGAGACGGGCGCCGCATGGCAGTCATCTCCAAGGTCCTGTCGATTCATTAAAAGTAGACATCGCTAATGTAATGGCCGCAGGCCGCCTTGCGGCAATAACAGCCGTTCAACCTGGATTCTCGAACAGCCATTCTCTGTCCTAGAGAAGACCTTCCTTCTAGCGTTGGGTCCGCGTTGGAAGGTGACGGTTACAGTATGCGGGCCGATGCCAGAAAGTATCTGCACATCTAGATCAGCGGATTGCAATTAATCTAATGAAAAATCATAATTTATTCCATTCAAAGTATATATAGATTTTAGACGTGCTTTCGATAGTACGTTTCGGTGAATGATCAATTGGATTTGCCGACTGCTTCAGCTATCAAAGAAATACAAGAGCGAAATCATCGAAGATTGCGCAGCTGTTGCTAGTTCAGAGATCGAACAAGAGGCGCGCGAATCGGCTCGAGCCAAAGAGGATTTCGGCTTGTGGGCCGGGTATTTGTCTGACATAATCCCCGTTTCCGGGTTTTCCACTGGCAATTGGGGCATAGTGATGGCTAAGGAATCTTCGAGTACCGCGTCTTCAGCAAATAAAGCGGACGCAAATCTGATCGGTAATGCAGAGGGAAATGGACTGAGCTTCATGGCGGGCCAAGCTCGCGAGAGCGGAGCCCCGGGCGACGCTGTAGGTGTCGACAAGATACGGGATCTGCTGTTCGGCAACCAGATGCAGGACTACGATCGCCGCTTTTCCAAGCTTGAAGAACGGGTCTTGCAGCGCTTCAAGGATGTTGAATCCGAGGCCAAGCGCAATCTTGAAATGTACGAATCAAATGCGAAGAAGCAGGTCGATTCGCTCGCGACGCAATTGCGGAACGAAAAAGATGCGCGAGCCGAGGGCGACAAGGAGATCGACCGGAATCTTCGCGAGCAAAATCAGGCACTTGAAAAGCAGGTGCGCGCATTGTCGGATCAAGTCAGCGAGCTCGAGCGCGATGTTGCAGACCGGATCAATCGAAACGATCATTTGCTGCGTGAGGAAATCAAGCAAAGGATCGAAAGCGTTCAGATGCTGATAGAGAAGGTGTTTTCCGATCTCAGCAACGTCAAGACCGACCGCAATCTTTTGGCCGGCCTGTTTGTCGAGGTCGCAAAATGTCTCAATCAGGATCCCGTCGGCAGCAAGACCAACTCGGAGCGTGGCTGGAAAGTGAGTTGATCGGAACTTGACGTCAACCGTCGACCCAATCAGCCTTCCAAAAAAAGCAGCTTCGAACGATACAGGGATTGATCGCGAGGCTCTCGCTAAGCTTTTGGTCGAAATAGCCCGGAACGTCGATCCGGACTATCGGGCGCAATTCGAGTCGGTTCCAACCGCCGACCCTCGCATGGAAGCGCTGCGCCAGTTGCTGGTCGGCCGCGAGATTTCGGAGCTCTCACGCGTCACGGATCTGCTGGACGAACCGGCGCAGCTTGCGACGGCGGTGGGCGGCGTTCTCCCCAGTGCGGCCGCCCAAGCGCCGCATGCGCAACTCGGCGAGGCCCTCGCACCGGCCGTCGAGCGGGCCGTGCAACGCTCGATCCAGAAGAGCCCGCGTACTCTGACGGATATATTGTATCCGGTGTTTCTGCCGGCAATTCGCAAGTCGATCGGAGAAAAGATCGACCAGACCTTTCAGTCGCTAAATGAAACTCTACGACATATATTCACTTGGCATGGTCTCAAGTGGAGAGTGGAAGCTTGGAGAACCGGTGCCAGCTTCTCGGAAGTCGTTCTGAAGCATTCTCTCGTCTATCGCGTAGAGCATGTTTTTCTCATCAACCGCAATTCCGGGCTCTTGATAGCGCATGTTACTGCCGATAACGCAACGAGCGAGGACCCTCAGCTCATTTCCTCGATGCTCAGCGCGATTCAAGATTTTGTGAAGGATTCATTCAACGAGAAAGAACAGAGCGGCCTGGACACGATCCGCTTTGGCGAGCTTCGTCTCTGGTCGGAAGTCGGACCGCTTGCGACCCTGGTTGCGGTGATCCGGGGAAATCCGCCGGAGGGACTGCATGAAATATTTCGCGACGTATTGCTTCGCATCCATGACCAAAGCTCGGAGGCTTTAGAGCAGTTTGACGGCGACACCTCGCAGCTGTTCGGCGTAGAGGCGCAGCTGCAGACCTGCGTTGAGCTGAAGCAGGAGGATACAAACCAGGGATTTCCGTGGCTGGTGGTGGCTCTGGTTGCGCTGATTTTGATTCTGGGGGGGGCCTGGTTCTTTCTTTCCTGGCAAACCGGGCAGCGCTGGCAGGCCTATGTGTCGCGCTTGGTGGCCGAGCCAGGCATCATCGTTGCCGAGCAAAATATAAGCGGTGGCCAATTCTATATTGCCGGCCTCCGCGATCCGCTTGCCGCCGACCCGCAGGCGCTGTTGTCGGGAACCGAGGTCGATCCCGCGCGCGTGCATGCGCAGTGGCAGTTCTATGAGAGTCTCGAGCCTCAGTTCGTGTTGAAGCGGCTGACGGCGTCGCTGGCGCCGCCGGAGTCGGTGCGGCTTTCGGTGGTCAATGATCGCATCGTTGCCGAGGGCGAGGCCACTGGCACCTGGATCGACCAGGCGCGCGCAGCGGCTCGACGGCTTTCGGCAGGCGGACCGGAATTCGATATCTCCAAGGTTCGTGATGTGAGCCCCGAAGCACGCGCGGCGGAGCACTGGCAGGCCTACGTGTCGCGGCTGGGCACCCAGCCGGGCATCATCGTTGCCGAACAAAGGATACGCGATGGCCAATTCTATATTGCCGGCCTGCGAGATCCGCTTGCCGCCGACCCACAATCGCTGCTTTCCGGAACGCAGGTCGATCCCGCCCGCGTTCATTCGCAGTGGCAATCCTATCAGAGCCTTGAACCGGAGTTCGTGTTGAAGCGGCTGACGGCGTCTCTGTCCCCGCCGAAATCGGTTCAGCTTTCGATCGTCGAGGAGCGCATCGTTGCCGAGGGCGAGGCTCCCGGCGCCTGGATCGACCGGGCACAGGCCGCCTCCGAACAGCTTTCAGCAGGCGGGCCGGTATTCGATATTTCCAGGGTCCGTGACCCCGAAGAACGCGCGGCGGAGCACTGGCAGGCCTACGTGTCGCAACTGGGGACCCAGCCGGGCATCATCGTTGCCGAACAAAGGATACGCGACGGCCAATTCTACATTTCCGGCCTGAGAGACCCGCTTGCCGCCGACCCGCAGGCGCTGTTGTCGGGAACCGAGGTCGATCCCGCGCGCGTGCATGCGCAGTGGCAATTCTATCAGAGCCTTGAGCCGGAGTTCGTGTTGAAGCGGCTGACGGCGTCGCTCTATCCGCCGAAATCGGTTCGGTTTTCGATCGTCGAGAATCGCATCGTTGCCGAGGGTGAGGCTCCCGACATCTGGATAGATCGAGCGCGCGCAGCGGCCCGACAGCTTTCGGTAGGCGGACCGGAATTCGACATCTCCAAGGTTCGTGATGTGAGTCCCGAAGCGCGCGAGGCGGAGCATTGGCAGTATTATGTGGCGCGACTTGAGGCCCAATCGGGAATCATCGTCGCCCAACAACGGACGAGCGGCGGACAATTCTACATTTCCGGCCTGAGAGACCCGCTTGCCGCCGACCCGCAAGCTCTGCTGTCCGGAACGCAGGTTGATCCTGCCCGCGTTCATTCACAGTGGCAATTCTATCAGAGCCTTGATCCGAAGTTCGTGGTGAAGCGGCTGACGGCGTCGCTGTCCCCGCCGAAATCGGTTCAGCTTTCGATCATCCAGGGTCGCATCGTCGCCGTGGGTGAGGCTCCTGCCGGCTGGATCAGCCGGGCGCAAGCCGCCTCCGAACAGCTTTCGGCGGACGGAGTGGTTCTGGATGTCTCGCAGCTGCGTGAGCTGAACCTTGCAGAACTTAATTCTTTGAGAGACGCCATCCAGACGACCGATATTTTCTTCTCTTCCGGCAAAGTCGTGCCGGGACCGGAGCAGCTGCCGGTTCTCGACAGGTTGGCGGATCAGATAAAGGAATTCGCCCAAAATGCCCGCAAGTCAGGCGTAACAGCGCGGTTCATGTTGACCGGCCATTCGGACACCACGGGCCGTGAGACGGCCAATGCGTCGATCAGCGCCGCCCGCGCCGAGACAGTTCGTGCGCTTCTCAAAAAGCGCGGCGTTGCTCCGGAACTGCTGCAGGTTCGGGGCGCGGGCACTTTTGAGCCGCTGGTGCCTGAAAATAGTCAAGCCGGGAGCTCCACCAATCGCCGGGTTTCGATTACTGTGAACCTGGACTAGTGGAGCCCAAGATGTTGCAAAAAAAAATCTGCATGCTGGGCGGGTTCTCTGTCGGGAAGACCAGTCTTGTGCGCAGGTATGTGCAGAGCATCTTTTCAGAAACCTACCTGACCACGGTGGGCGTGAAGATCGACAAGAAGAATGTCGTGCTCCCGGACAAAACCGTGGATCTGATTTTGTGGGATTTAGCCGGTGAAGACGATATCGGCTCATTCCGTGTCAGCTATGTGCGAGGTGCAACCGGGCTTGTGCTTGTCGTCGATGGTACGCGCGCCGCCACTCTTGCCGTGGCGCTCACGCTGCGCGAACGGGTCGAGGCCGAATTCGGCGCCATGCCGTTTGTATTGCTGTTCAACAAATCCGATCTGGCCGATCGGTGGGCAATATCGGATAGTGAGATTGACGAACTAAGGCAACGTGGATGGCAAATCTATCTAACAAGTGCGCTTTCTGGTGAACATGTTGATGATGCATTTCGTCAACTTGCTTTAATGGTCACCAAATAGATCATGCATGGATTGCCAAAAGAGGTTGGAAACTGGATTTTCAATTTCTTCTACAGCGGGCATTCTGTCGCATATCTGAAAATCGACACTCAGCTTTGCGTCGCTGCGAAGGGCGGCAATGTTGAGCATTACGGGCTCTCATCGCTTCGCATCGGCGAGCCTGTTGCCGAGCAGCTTGAATTCATGGAAGGATTGCTGCCTTGCCCGGAGCTTCCGTTTCACATTGCCATGGTCGAACTGCCCAGCGGGTGTGTCGCCGACCTTCATTTTTTTGCTGACGATGCCTGCGTGTGGCTGCTCTTTCTTGACGCCACTGCCGAACGCGACAATAGGCAGCGGCTTCAACAAAAGGCTTATGAAATGACACTCCTGCAAGAGAGGGAGCGTCAACTCAACGAGAAATTACAATCGACGAACGAGGCATTGAGGAAGAGCCAGGAGGGATTGGCGCGTGAATACCAGCGCGCCGAAGCCCTGCTCCTCAACATTCTTCCGGCGTCGATCGCGGAGCGGTTGAAAGCGCACAAAAAAATTGCTGACAACCACGCGGAAGTGAGTGTGCTTTTTGCCGACATAGTCGGTTTTACGGAACGAGCGCGGAGCGTCGGAGCCGTGACGACGCTCGCTATTTTAAATTACTTCTTCAAGGCCGCGGATCGGCTCTCGGAACGATATGGCTGCGAAAAGATCAAGACAATCGGCGATTGTGTGATGGTGGTCGCCGGCCTGCCCACCGCGCGATCCGACCATGCAAAGGCCCTCACACGCTATGCACTCGAGCTGCGCAAGGCGGTTAGGCGCGAACGCTTCGCAGGAGAACCGCTGAGACTCAGAATCGGAATTCACTCAGGCCCAATCGTCGCGGGCGTCATAGGCAAGAGGCGGTTCGCCTATGACCTGTGGGGCGAGACCGTTAATCTCGCCTCGCGTATTCAAACGTCCGCGGAGCCCGATGAAATCCGCATTTCGGATGCAACTCGCCAAATGCTTGGGCCAAATTTTGCTTGCGAACCACTCGAGGAAACGGAATTGCGTGGTGCAGGCCGCGTGCGAATGTGGCGGCTCCCGGCCTGATTGCCGCTTAGCAATGCCGACCCCTGGAGCCCACGCATCTCAAGCCCATATTCCGACAGTCTATTGGGCGACTTGGGACACGGCTGACATCAGCTCCTGCGGGTTTGGCGCCCCAAACATGTAACGCCCACCCTCTGGAACCTCCGTGAAGCTCCAGCGGACGATCCCCTGCCTGTCCAGCAGGAACTGACCGATCAGTTGTCCGTGTCCGGTTGCCATCATCTGCTCGTCGGCTTCGGTGACTTCGTAATGGTCCTTGTTGTTGAGGATTTCGCTGGCGGAAAAAGGATCCATAGGACCGGGCAACTCGCCTGGCACGTCGACCCGCATATCCTTTGCCGCTGCCATCGAGACCCTGTACGGCCAGTTCGTCTCGTCTTGGGTGAATTCGAGATTGGGCAGTCCAAAAGCACGATGTGAAGCGCGTTTCGGGTCGGAGGCCGCCAGCAGATTCGGCATCGGATGGTAGCGGAAATAGAGACGCGCCCGTTCGATCGGCGTGTTGACCACCGTCAGGCTCTCCACGCCCTTTTCGCGCAGTTCCGGATCAAGCCGCGCCTGGGCGGCGATATGGCGCCGGCAAAACGCACAATGCAGACCTCGAAACAGGCCGACCAGAACCGGTCTTTGTCCGCGGAAGTCGTCGAGCGCGATCTTGCCTTCCTGGGTAATGGCATCGAGTACCACGTTCGGCGCGCGGTCGCCCGGTTGAAGCGGCACCAAGTCACTAGGCGCGGACATTTCCAACCTCCAACCCCGGCTAGTCGAGAAAAGGCAGCACCACAAGCGCTTCCGGGTCGAGCCCGTGCTGGGCGCATATACCCTGCGCCAGGGAAAAGTAGCGTTCGGCCTCGGCCAGATTGTCGAGGTCGAGATTAAGCGTTGCGAGACCATCATAGCACGGAAACAGCAATTGGGGTTCGCCCGTTTCGCGGGCGACGTCCAGTGCTTCGTGGAACAAGCCGACCGCCAGTTCCGGACGGCCGTTGCACTGGTGGATCTGCCCAAGCACGATCAACGGCACCGGCAGGTGCTCGCGCTGGTCGAGCGCCCGGTCGATCTCAATGGCCTTCTCGGCAGCAGGCACGCCCTCCGTTGGACAGCGATCCGTGAAAGTACAACAAGCGACAGCCAGATTGGCGAGGAGGCGCGCCTGAAAACCCTGATCGCCAATATGGCGCGCCACCTCCAGACCGCGCCGGCAGACCTCCATCGCCTTTGCCGGATCGATGGTCGTGTAAAGCACGCCGAGATTGGTGTAGCCGCGACACGCCGCGCCGAGCAGACCGGCGGCCTCGGCCAATTCAATGCTGCGCTCGACCTGACCCACGGCTTCACGGTTTCGGCCGAGGCGGGCCAGCGCAACGGCCTTGGTGTTAAGTGCCTCGGCGGTCACGAGGGTGGCGTCATCGGAGACCTGTTCCTTTGTCAGACTGCGTACGCAATCGAGCGCCGCGTCCGCCCATCTTGCCGCGAGAGCGTGATCTCCGCTCCGGAATGCCTGCCGGCCGCGTTCCTGCCAGAGATGCGCCTGCTCGATCGGGGCATCCGCTCCATCAAGGAGCGCCGCCGCTTCAGCATAGCGGGATTCCGCTTTGTCCCGCTTGCCGACGTCCCAGAGCAGCCGACCGATCTTGCGCAAAACGCGCGCCGACGCGACGCGGTCTGCTGACCCGCGGTACGCCTGCAACACCGCCTCGTAGTGGCGGTGCGCGATCTCGCGGCGGCCTGCCGGGCCGCTCAAATCGGCAATGCGCTCTGCAATTGCCAGTTTGAGCGGTGTTTGCCCGGTCGCGCCCAACGCGGTCAGGGCTCGGTCGTAGAAACGAAGGGCGTCGTCATTGGCGTATATCATGCGAGCGCGATCTCCCGCCGCCTGAAGGTAATGCGCGCCCTTCTCCCGCTCGGCGCTCTGTGCGAAATGATGACCGAGCACGGCCAAATCCTCGAGCCGTTCCGGCTTGTCGCCGCACAGTTGCTCCAGGGCGACACCGACACGGCCGTGGATGTCGGTCCGGCGTTGCAGGAGCAGGTTCTGGTAGATCACGTCCTGCAGCAATGTTTGCGTAAAGCGGTAGCTTTGCGACGAGACCGAGCCTGATCCGGCAACTTCTTCGATGATCTCCGCATCGCAAAGCAGTTCGCACCCGGCCTCCAGCCGGCCGGGATCGGCCGTCACGGTTTTCAGAAGCGTGGCATCGAAGCGCGGGCCGATTACCGCGGCTTCCTGGGCCAATCGGCGCACCTCCTGGGGCAGCCGGTCGACACGAGCAAGCAACATTGCCTGGATGGTGGCGGGAATGCCGGTTGCGACTTCGCCCGCCACCGTCCGCCATCGCTGGCCTTCGCGCATCAATACACCGCGATCGATAAGGCCGCGAACGATCTCCTCGATAAAAAGCGGGTTGCCGCCGGCGCGCTCAAGGATCTGGTCGAGAAGCCCGCCCGCGGAGTTTACCCAGCTATCGCCGAAAAGTGCTGCCACCATGCTGCGTCCGTCATGGCTGCTGAGCGGCGAAAGCCTGAGCGCTGTGTGACTGACCCGGCTTGAGTCGAGCTGATCGTTGTCAGGCGCCGGACGATGCGTGACCAGCAGCATCAACCGCGTGCGCTCCAGCCTGTCCATCACGAAACGCAGTGCTTCGAGCGATACGGCGTCGGCCCAGTGCAGGTCTTCGACGACGATCAGCAGCGGCGACAACGCAAGCCGCCGTTCGATGATTGTGCGGACCGCGTAGAGAATTTGCCGCCGCAACTGCTCGGGCTCGACATGCTGCAAGGTGGCATCGGGGTCGCCAAGGCCGAGCACATGATAGAGCAAAGGCATCAGCCGCTTCGCCTCGTCGCCCTGCAGGCCGAGATCGGTCAGCAAGGCTGCGAGCTTCCCCCGCATTTCGTCCCCATTGTCGTTTTGCATCATCCCGGCAGCGCTGCGCACCACTGCGCCCAGGGCGCCAAATGATTGTTCGCCCAGCGGTGAGCACGTGGCCTGTCGCACGGCGACGTTGCGAAAACGATCGTCGTCGCCGACCCGGGTGACGAACTCCCTCACCAGCCGCGATTTCCCGATACCGGCTTCTCCGACGAGGCGGACAAGTTGGGCCGAGCCGCCGCACGCCTGGTCGAGGCTCGCCAGCATTCTGTTGAGTTCCGCATCACGGCCTATTATCGGCGCACTGAGGCCGAGCGCCTCGAGCCCACGCGCCGCACGCGGCGCCGCAAGCGGTGCATCGAGTCGATGGACGAGAACACTGCCAGCCTTGCCGCGAAGCACGACATCACCCATCGACTCGTAAGAGAAGGCATGTCGGGTCAGCCTGTGCGTGAGCTCGCCCACCAGCACCTCACCGGGTGCGGCCAGCGATTGCAGGCGTTGCGCCGTATTCACCGTGTCGCCGGTCACCGAATAGGATTTGGCGGCGCCGATGCCCAATCCTCCAGTAACGACCGGACCAGTGTTTATGCCGATGTGGAGTAGGAGAGGCGAGCCGGAGTAGGGGGTGCTTTCGCCGAGCCGCGCCGTCCGGGCGATCATGTCGAGAGCGGCGCGAAGCGCACGTTCCGGATCGTCCTCATGCGCGACCGGCGCACCGAACAAGGCGAGCAGTGCATCGCCGATGAATTTGTCGACGAAACCACCAAAGTTTCGCACGGCCGCCGTCAATTCCTTGAACAGTTCGTTCTGCAGCGTTTGCATGACCTCGGGGTCGAGCTGCTCGCTGAGTGTCGTGAAGCCGCAGAGGTCGGCGAACAGGACCGTGACCGTCCGGCGATCGGCGTCAGAGACAGAATGCGGCCCTTCTTCGCTTTCGATGTTCGGCGCCGCAGTTCGAGAAGGTGGCACAAAGGTCCGGCTTGGTGTCGGAGCAGGCCGTTCGACGGATTTTGCGGACGCACCGACGCTTGCCCCGCATTTCGGACAGAACTCGAAATCAGGTGCGCAGACATAGCCGCAACTGGCACATGACACGGGCTGGCGCCGGCCACACTTCGGACAGAAGGCGTAACCGCCCTCAATCTCGAAACCGCAGCCTGAGCAGTCCATGGAACAAGACCTCACTAGGGGCCGTGACGGCATGATCTCGCCACGCATTTCACGGCCAGGGCAATCACAAGGATGAACCGATAGCTCTCAACCGGCAAGCGGCAGCGCAAATAGCCATCGAGAGATCGGATGGTTCCTGCGGCAGAGCGCTGCCGAGCCGGGCGGTTGCGCGGCCGTCGTTTGCGAAAGTTCCCTCTACCCGCTGTCTTCCTGCTATCTTGGAGATAAGGAGACCGACGCATGAGCGAGAACCGCAAGCTGGCCGCAATCCTGGCTGCAGATGTGGTCGGATACAGCCGGCTCGCGAGCGCGGACGAAGAGCGTACCTTGGCGAGGTTGCGGACGCTGCGCAGCGACCTGATCGATCCCACCATCGCAGTCCACAACGGGCGGGTGATCAAGCGCACCGGCGACGGGGCGCTGGTTGAGTTCCGCAGTGTGGTGGATGCCGTGCGCTGCGCCGTTGAGATCCAGAACGGCATGGTTGAGCGCAATGCCGGCGTGCCGCAGGACCGCCGCATCGAGTTCAGGATCGGCATCCATCTGGGGGATGTGGTCGAAGAAAGCGACGGCGACCTGATGGGCGACGGCGTCAACATCGCCTCGCGTCTGGAGGGTGTCGCGGCGCCCGGCGCCATCTGCCTGTCCGAGGATGCCTACCGCCAGGTCAAGGCGAGGCTTGACCTCTCGGTCAGCGATCTCGGCAGCACACAGCTTAAGAACATCGCCGAGCCGGTCCGGGTCTATTCGCTGCAGGTCGGCGCGGGGGCCAAGGCGGCCGCGACCCCGGAAACCGCGACGAGCCGGCCGGCTGCGGCAGTGCCGCCGAAGCTGTCGATCGCCGTGCTGCCGTTTGCCAACATGAGCGGTGACGCCGAACAGGACTATTTCGCCGACGGCATCTCCGAAGACATCATCACGGCGCTGTCAAAACTGTCGCAACTCTTCGTCATCGCACGCAATTCGTCGTTCACCTTTAAGGGCCAGAACGTCCATGTGCAGGAGGTGGGCGCGAAACTCGGCGTGCGGCATGTGCTCGAAGGCAGCGTACGCAAGTCGGGCAACAGGGTGCGGATCACCGCGCAGCTCATCGATGCAATTTCAGGCGGCCATCTTTGGGCGGAGCGGTTCGATCGCGACCTGACCGACATATTCGCCGTGCAGGACGACGTGACGCAGCAGATCGTCGGTGCGCTGGCGCTCAACCTGACCGACGATGCCCGGCAACGGCTGGCGCCGGAGCACCCGCGCAACACCGAGGCGTATGACTGTTTCCTGCGCGGCCGGGAGCTGTGGCACCGGCTGACGAAGGAGACGAACGTCGCAGCCCGCGATCTCTTGCAACGTGCCACCGAACTGGACCCGAACTTTGCCTCTGCCCACGCTTTCCTCGCCCTCACGCACGGCGTCGATTACCTGAACAGGTGGGGAGCGTCGCCGCCGGAATCGATGGCGCAAGCCGAAGAGGCCGCAACGCGGGCGGTAACGCTGGATGACAACGATCCCTGGGCGCACTGGGCGCTGGCGATAGCCAAGCTGTACACACGACGGCACGATGAGGCCATCGACGAGGTCGAGCGCGCACTGGTCCTCAATCCGAACTTCGCCGAAGCGCACGTCTGCCGCGGCGAAACGCTGTACTATTCAGGCAAATCCGAGGAGGCCCTCGAGAGTTTCGCCCGGGGAAAGTCCTTGAACCCGTACTTTGCGGATGTGCTTCTGCACTTCCAGGCTTTGGCGTTGTTTCAACTGGGACGATACAACGAGGCCGTTGACCTCCTGCTGCAACGGCTGGCTCGCAACGCTGTGACCGACGTCTCTCGCGCGCTCCTGGCCGCCAGCTACGGCCATCTGGGCCGTTTGGAGGAGGCCCGCGCGGCATGGCAGGACATGCTTCGCGTCAATCCCGACTTTTCGCTGGAATACCGTCGCAAAGTCTTGCCTTACAAGAACCCTGCCGATTTCGAACTCATGGTCGACGGGCTCCGCAAGGCCGGTTTGGTGCAATGACCGGGTAGCGGCCCGATCAGAGGCCGGAGGCCCGGCCGATCTTGCACCATCGGGCGTTTTCGCGCACCAGTTTCAGGTCGTCGGTGGTCTCGGCAAATGTCCGCGAACGGTATTGCCGGAGCAAGTCCGCGAAGGGCGCCCCTTCCGGGAGGCCGGCAAGCTGCTCGCGGACCGAGATCTTTTCATCGATGACCCGCGTGCCCCAGGCATTTTCCCGAACCTGCAGCTCCGCGGCCAGATCGCGCTCTTCCGGCGCGTTTTCATCCAGCGCAGCCAGCAGGATCGAGTGGAAAAGCGCTACATAGCCAATCTGTCTCAAGCCGCCCACGACCCGCACGCGCGGCAATATGGCAAGGACGAGGAACGTCAGGAACAAGTCCGGCAGCAGCACACCGTCCAGCAGCGCCTGCTTGAGATGCGGCCGCTCGAACGGGATGGAAAGACCATGCGGCCTGTCAGGCTCGATCAGCTGCCCGTTCTCGAGGACGAGCTTGCGCACGCGCTCCTCGCGGATGCCCCAGAAATAGGCGGTGGCATTGGGCAGGAATCTGCCAAATGGGCTCGATGCGGCCTCTTGCAAGGCATGCTCGAGACGCCGGCGCCTTGCGGGCTCGAAGAGCAGCCTGGAAAGAAGGCCGCCGTCATGGTCTAGATGCCGCGCCATGGCAGCAGCGGCGAGCCGGTCATCGATCAAAACCGGCAGGGCCATGCCGGAACGATCCCAACCGGCGACCAGATCCTCGTTGAGTTCTGTCAGCGCATCGGCGGCGGTTGCAAACACCTTGTCGTGGCTGGCGAGCAGTGTGCCCAGCCAGCGGCTGGCATCCGTTTCGTCGCACACCGCTTCGAGGGCGCGCCTGTTGAGGGTGACGGGACCGGCCGCGCAAACGCTTTTGCGGCACAGTTTGTGGCGCCCCATGCCAAACAGGTTGACCTTGTCGTCGCCGACATCGAGCCAGCCCGGCCCCTCCCGGCCAATTGTCTCCATGGTCATCGTCGTTCCCATGAAGCCGAAGAAGGCCGACAGCCCGTTTTCGACCGCGCCGAGCCAGGCAAGCAGAAGGGCATCGAAGGTGATCCGGTCCATCAGAAGCAGGCAGTGCAGGCCGGACTGAATTACCGGTCTGTGCTCGAACTCTTCGAGGATCTTGCCGATCTCCTCAGGCTGCATGATCGCACCGAGGCGCTGATGCAGGACTTCGCGCAGGATCGAGCGGGCAGCGATCGCCGGGCCGGATGCAGGCCTTGCCACCGGCCGCCACAGATGGCGGGCGTAATCGGAAACCGATGCATTCCAGTTCTGCTCGATGTCACGCACGACTTCCGGGCAGAGCAGCGACAGCACAGCCAGAATTTCCACCGGAGGCGTAGGGGCTGGGGCGAAGACGGCGGTCATCAGAACCGCAGCCGGGCCATGCTCAGAAGGTCGTGATACCGCCCGTCGGTAAAGCCGGCCTTCACATGCCGGCCTTCGACCTCGAAGCCGTGGCTGGTGTAGAGGCGGATGGCCGGCTCGTTGTCGGCATAGACGGTCAATTCGACCCGCTTCAGCGCGCGCCAATTGTCGGCAACGTCAAGCAGCGCGCCAAGTATGGCAGAGCCGATGCCCTTGCCGACAAAGGCATCGTCAAGGCCGATATTGATCTCGCCTATATGCGAACGGCGCGGCGAACCCTGGACAACCAGGTTGCCATGGCCGACGATCCTGCCGTCCAACTCGGCAACGATCCAGGTGGTTTCCTGGCCGCACTTGGCGATGCGCCGCTCCACCTGCTCCACCATCTCGAAAGGCATCCTGAGCGTGCCCCAGCGGAAACCCGGCATGTTGAAGATAGCGCAAAGCGCCTCCGCATCGCTTGGCCGCACGGCTCGAAGCTGCGGCCGGACTTTCTCGGATGGCGAGGTCGTGCTGGTCATGGCGTTCCCGGCTACAGCAATTCCAGGAAAAGTGTGAGCGGTTTTCCGCCCGGAATTGCGTCAGAACCAAGGATAGAGCAATTCGCCGTTTCCTTGAAACGGTGAAGTGCTCGAACCCAATCGGCCCAGCACGTTGCGCCGGGCGTCACCTGAAAATCCAGCTATCTCTGCAGCCTATGATGCCGATTGCGAACCAAAATACCGGGAGGCGGCGTAGAGTTTGAAGGCGCCGCTGATGCCGATCCAGCCGAAAAGCGCGAGCCAGCACAATGTCTTGGTCGCACTCCAGTCGATCCGGTGCACCGCAGCGTCGGTGATGACGAGGCCAAGGATGGCAAGCAGGCCGACCAGAAACTGCGCCAGGCCGAGCACCAGCAGTTCCTCGCGCGGCGCGTTTTTCCAGACGAGATAGGCGCCGCCAGCGCCGGCGAGGAAGATGGCGCTGTAGACCTGGGCGTGGAAGGGATCGACCGGCCATGGCCAGGTGCTGCTGACCCTTTGAGGGAATAGCAACATGCCGATGCCATAGAGGCCAAGGATCGCGGCTTCCGCCAACATGTAGCCGCGCCATGTGGGGTTAGGGGTCACGCCTTTTGCTGGGGGATAGGCCCTGGTCCGCCAAAGGAACAGCCCGGATACCGCCGCCGAGGCAAGATAGACCAGGAACCAGAGCCAGGCCGCTTTTCGCTCGAAGTTGAAATAGCCGAGATTGATCAACGAAACCGCCGACACGATGACGGTGAAGATGAAGGCCATGACGAGGACGAGCCTGCCGGGCGACCAGCGATTCCAGACCAGCAGCGCTGCCATCACCGCCATTTCGGCGGTGTAGAAGCCGCCGAGGAAGCGGGCACTGAACGGCGTGACAGGCCAAGGCCACCGCGGCTTGACCAGCTCAGGCGCGAAAAACAGGCCGGCGCCGACGATCAGGACGATGATGACCCCCGCCGAGAAAAGGCGCAGGGCGGCGGGAAATGGCGGGTTGTCGGGTGTCGGCACAGGAGAAAACCCCAAAGATGAACGCCTATCGACCATCATAGTGCCGCTTGCGGCCGGAGAAAATCCGCCGAATGGAAATTGAACCATCATCAGGCTTGTCTATCCGAATGGTCCGTTTCGAAGTAAAATGCAGCACTCGCACCAAGGGCAGTCCGATCAACACGTCTGGGAGGCGCATTTTCTGGAGCCGGCAGGATGAATGAAGCTCAGGATCTGTTCTCGCTTCTGCGGCAATCGACCGATGTCGATCCACTGGTAATCGACGCGATCAAGCGAACCGTCGCGGACGGCAACGACCGCGAACTTTGCCGCATCAATGCGCCAGCCTTCGCCAGCAAGCACGGCCTCGACGAGGAGCGCACCATAAGCGCATTTCTCCATGCGGCGCGGGTGGGCATTTTCGATGTTTCCTGGAATGTTCTATGCCCAGGCTGTGGCGGCGTGCTCGACACCAACGCCACGCTGAAAACCCTGCAGAAAGATGAATACACCTGCGCGCTGTGCTCCGAGGGCTATTCGCCAACCCTCGACGAGATGGTCGAGGTGACATTCACCGTCAGTCCGCGCATACGCAGGATTGCCGCCCACAATCCACACGAACTGCCGCTGGTGGAATATTTCCGCCAGATCTACTGGGCTTCGGGTGTTGATGTGCCGGATGAGGATTTCGCGAAAAAGCTGGAAGCGTTTTCGCTGGAAGATATCGAGCTTGCGCCCGGTGAAAAGGCGCTTCTGCCCATACAGCTTCCGTCCGAATTCGTCATCGTCTTCGAGCCGGTCACCCATTCAGCGCAGTTCATCGACGTGAAGGGCGAACCAACAAAGGAGCGCCGAAGCCTCTCTTTGGTCTTCGACCGCGACCATGTCCAGAACCAGACGCTGGAGATGCAACCCGGCCCGTTGCGCATTTCCCTGGAAAACAGGACCGACACGCGCGTGCTGCCGACGGTTTTCATCGCCGGCCAGGCCTTGCACGATTTCCTGGGTAAACGCCGGCCCTTCCTCACCGCCAAGCGCCTGCTCACCAACCAGACGTTCCGCGATCTCTATCGCACGGATACGCTCGACATCAACCAGCGGCTGAAAATCACCAGCCTGACCTTCCTGTTCACCGACCTGCGCGGTTCGACCGCCCTTTACGAACGGGTGGGCGACCTTGCGGCCTTCGATCTCGTGCGCGCGCATTTCCAGGTTCTGCACGAGATCGTCGCGGCGGAGGCCGGCGCGGTGGTCAAGACGATCGGTGATGCGGTGATGGCGACCTTCGCAACGCCTGATCGTGCGATTGCCGCGGCCCTCAGGATGCGCGAAGCCATGCGTGCGCTCAACGACAAGAGCGGGCGCGAGGACCTGCTGCTCAAGATCGGCGTCCATGCCGGCCCTTGCATCGCCGTGTCCATGAACGAGCGGCAGGACTATTTTGGCCAGACGGTCAACATTGCTTCACGGGTCCAGAATCTGGCCAACGCACAGGCGATCTTCGCCACCCGTTCGGTGGTCGACGACAATCTCACCGCCGATCTGTTGCGCAGGAGTGCGCTGAAGCCCGTGCCCTACGAAGTCTCGCTGCGCGGCATTGAGCGAGAGGTAGCGGTGTATACGATCCCCTGACTACCTGACCCCTGAAGACCTGGCCCCTGAAGACCCGGGCCCGAAGATTTGGTTGTTCCGGACCCTCACACGCGCCTGCAGATAAAATAGCGATCGGCGGGCACTGAAGGCGGCGGCGCGAGGCGCTGCAATTGCGGGTGATCGAGCGGCGTGCCGCTGACCGCCATGCCGCCGACACGAAGCAGGCGCGCGGTCAGATCGGGAAGCCAGGTAGAGGTCACTGCATCGAGATCTTCATAGCCCGTGCCGATATCGGCATGAACGAGAGCGGCGTCGATGCCGATGAACCTGCTTGCCGTCTCGCGTATTTCGCCGAGCACGAGGTTTTCAGCTTCGGGAATCGAGCTGGAGTGGGCGGCCAGCGCGCGGTCGAACGCCACGATCCGGCGTCCGGGCAGGCGCTCGCGCAGATGGTGGAATGTCCGGCCATTGCCGAGGCCGAGCTCGAGCACGGGACCCTCAATCTTCGCTACCTCGGCGCAGATCTGATCGAGAATGTCGCGCTGTGCGGTCATCCTGCGGATGAAACTCTCGAGGCGACTCATATGCGTTTGTGCGTCCTGAACCAGTTCAAGCGATCGATAATGCCCGCGATCAACCCGATCGAGTCTCGTCGCATATAGAGGTCAACAATGGACACTGCAACAACCGAACAGGCTGCCGGCGGCCCGGCGCGCGGCGGAATAGCGATCTCACTTGTAGGGGTCTGCGGCGTCCCGCAAGCCGTCGCCGAGGAAGTTGAACGCCAGGATGACGAGAATGACGGGGAGCATCGGCAAAAGCAGCCATGGATAGAACGCGATGACGCTGACGCTGCGCGCCTCGGTTAGCAGGATGCCCCAGCTGGTTGTCGGTGGCCTCAGGCCCAGCCCAAGGAAGCTCAGCGCCGTCTCGCCCAAGATCATGCCGGGTATGGAGATCGTCGCCGTTGCGATCAGATGCGACATGAAACCGGGGATGAGGTGCCGACGGATAATGCGGCTGCTGCTGGCGCCCATCAATTGCGCGGCCAGAACGTAATCCTCCTCGCGCAAGGCCAGAAGCTTTGAACGCACGGCCCGCGCCAGTCCGGTCCAGTGGATCAGCCCGAGGATGACGGTGATGCCGAAATAGATCAGGATTGGACTCCAGGTTATCGGCATGATCGCCGCCAGAGCCAGCCATAGCGGAATGCTGGGGATCGATTGCAGAACTTCGATTATCCGTTGGACGATCAGGTCGAAGATGCCGCCGTGATAGCCAGCCAGTCCACCTATGACAATGCCGAGCAGGAAGCTGAAACTGATGCCGACAAGGCCGATCGTGAGTGAAATGCGTGCGCCATAGATGATACGCGAGAGCACATCGCGTCCCAGCCTGTCGGTGCCGGCCAGAAAGAGCTGGCCGTTTTCGGCAGGACAGACAAAATGCCTGTCACCTTCGACCAGGCCCCAGAACCGGTAACGGTCGCCCTTGCAGAAGAAACGAATCCGTTGAACATCATCCTGGTTGTCGATGTAGTTCCGCTTGAGTGTGTCCATATCCAGCGTCATCTGGCGACCATAGACGAAGGGCCCGACAAGCTGGCCGTCGTGGAACAGGTGTACCCGCTGCGGCGGCGAATAGATGTAGTCCATGTTGCGCGTGTGCAGATTGTAGGGCGCCAGGAACTCGCAGATCAGGATCCCGAAATAGAGCGCTGCCAGAAATATGCCGGATACAAGGGCAAGCCGGTGCCGTCGGAATTTCCACCACATCAGGCGCAACTGCGATGCCTGAAAGACCTTCGACTGCTCCGCCGTCATCGCCTCGACTGATTGCAGGTCGAAGGGCGCGATGGAAACGTAGTGCTGCAGTGGGGCACCCGGAGCGGGCAGGGGGGATTGCTTGTTCATTTGGTGCTGCCGCCCTGCAAACGAATTCGTGGATCAAGCAGCGCCAGCGCCAGGTCGGAAATCAGGACACCGATCACCGTCAGGAAGGCGAGGAACATCAGGAAAGACCCTGCCAGATACATGTCCTGGCTTTGCAGCGCTCTGATCAGCATCGGCCCCGTCGTCTCCAAAGACAGCACGATCGCGGTGATTTCGGCACCGGAGATGATGGCCGGCAGGATGGAGCCGATGTCGGAAATGAAGAAATTGAGCGCCATGCGCAGCGGATATTTGACGAGCGCCTTGAAGGGATGAAGGCCTTTGGCGCGCGCGGTCACGACATATTGCTTGTGAAGCTCATCGAGCAGATTGGCGCGCAGCCGCCGGATCATGCTTGCCGTGCCGCCGGTGCCGATGATCAAGACCGGGATCCAGAGATGGGCGAGGATCGACTTCGCCTTGGCCCAGCTCATCGGCTCACTGAGATATTGCGGGTCCATGAGATGGCCGATGGAGGTGCCGAACCAGATATTGGCGAAATACATCAGGATCAGCGCCAGCATGAAATTGGGAATGGCAAGGCCGAGAAGGCCGAAGAGAGTAAGGCCGTAGTCGCCCCAACTGTATTGATGCGTGGCGGAGTACATGCCGATGGGAAAGGCAATGAGCCAGGTGAAGATGATCGTGACGAAGGAAACCAGGACGGTCAGCCACATTCGGTCCCCGACGACGTCGCGAACCGGCAGCTCATACTCGAAGGAATAGCCGAAATCGCCGTGCAGCATCCCGCCGACCCAGTAGAAGTAGCGAATGACCGGCGGCTGGTCGAACCCATATTCCTTCCGCATCATTTTGATGCGATCGGAATCTACCGCTTCACCCTGAGCCCGAAGCTCGGAGACATAGCTGTCGAAATAGTCGCCTGGGGGAAGTTCGATGATCGTGAACACCAGCGCCGATATGATCAGCAGCGTTGGAACCATCACAGCGATGCGCCAGACAATATATCGAAACACGCTCAGGACTCTCCAAGCCAGAAGGTATCGGGCATGTAGACACCGAAATAGGCGGTCGGGTCATAGCCGTAGAGCGCCTTGTCAGGCAGATTGCGCAGCCGTGAGGACACCAGAACCGGCTGATGCGTTCCGTTCACAGTGCCGATCGAAAACACCTGATCGGTGTAGATCGACAGCATTGAATTCCAGATCTCGGCGCGCTCCGCGGCCTCAGACGAAGCGTTCCAGCGCTTGAGCAAAGCCACCAACTCGACCACTTCAGGAAGATCGGGCGCCTCACCCATCTTGCCATGGGACAGGTAGTGAGCGCCCCAGAGTGGCCATTGCAGCTGGTCGTCGATGGTGGGGGCCAACTGGTACGGATTCATGTCGGGGGTCGGCACGCCATTGTCTATGCCCGACCACATCGACATCATGATCTCGCCGCCAAGCGCGCGGCTGCGGAAGATGTCGCGCTGCGAAGTCCGGACGAACAGGGCGATGCCGATCTG
Source organism: Mesorhizobium sp. M8A.F.Ca.ET.165.01.1.1 (assembly GCF_004792065.1). NCBI lineage: Bacteria > Pseudomonadati > Pseudomonadota > Alphaproteobacteria > Hyphomicrobiales > Phyllobacteriaceae > Mesorhizobium > Mesorhizobium sp. M8A.F.Ca.ET.165.01.1.1. The sequence goes on from NZ_SRTH01000005.1 coordinate 136,348, forward strand.
GCGCCAGTGATCGGTGATGAGCTCAAGCGCGTCGGTTTCCAGCGTGCTTTCGCCGGCCGTTTCCACTATGACCTGCGCCGGGCGCCCATCGGGAAGTACCCGCAGGCCGTCATCGTCGCGCGTTTGAAGGCCGACCTCGTCGAGCAGGGCGTTGGCCTGGTCGGGATCATGGGCGACCCAGGCCTTCGCGAATTCCGGCCGGTAGAGCGGGCTCTCCGGCAGGACCGTATCGGCACTTTCCTGCGCCAATCCGTAGAATACAGCCAAATTGATCTCGCGCCTGTCCACAGCGAGGGAAAGCGCGCGGCGTACGCGCACGTCACGAAAAAGGTTACGCCAAACCTGATCGGCACAATTCAGGTTGGGCAGGAGCGCCAGCCGCGAACCCTGTGTGCGTTTCCAGAGATGCATCTTCACGGGGTAACGCTTCTCCGCATCCTTCAGAAAAGAGTAGTCGGAGAAGTCAATTCCCATGCTTTGCAGGTCGCTCTCACCCGCACCGGTCTTGGCGGAAATGATCGCCGACGAGCTGACATTCATGACAATCTGGTCAACATAGGGCAGCTGCCGGCCATTCTCGTCTATTCTATGAAAGAACGGGTTTCGCTCGAAGATGAACTGTTCAGCCGGCGGCTTGGTCCGGTTCTGCCAGGGATCGAGCGTCGGCAGCTCCGGGTTCTCCGGGCGATACTGCCGCGACATGCGGATATGCAGGAGCGTCCATTTCTTTGCCCGGTTCTCCGTCATTAGGCCGGCGAGCCGGAATGGATCTTGGTATTTCTTGTGGAACTGCTTGAGATAGGCGGCCGGCAGAACAAGTGACAGCGGCGAGGCGGCAGCGAGCTTGGGCAGGAAGTCGGGATTTGGCGCCTCCCAACTGTAGCGGACCGTCAACGGGTCGACGATCTCGAAGCGTGGCGGCTTGCCATCTGCCAGCAGGCTCGGAGCAAGCCCGCCTTGCGAAAGCTCATCGTTCAGCCAGACATCTTCCCAGCAATAGCGAAAATCCTCCGGCGTCAACAGGCTGCCGTCAGACCATTTATGTCCTTCCCGGATCTTGAAAGTGAAGACACGATCATGTGCTACGTCGAAACTTTCGAGGATGTCGGGTTGCATGTTAAGCTTTTCGTCATAGCCGACCAGGCGAGCATACCCATAGATGGTCATCATCCGGATATCTTTCTGGCTGCCGATGATCGTGCGCAGCGTGCCGCCATATTGGCCGGGCTGCCGGCCCATGGCGGCGAGATTCAATACGCGCGGGCTCTTGGGCAGGCGTTCGGCCAGTGCCGGCAGCGCCCTGGCCTTCAGCTGCGGCTGAAGAAATTCAGGCTCCAGGTCGCCTGCGCGTACCGTGCCCGGCAGAAACGCCGAAGCCATGAGTCCAAGGACGGTGCGCCGGCTGATCAAGGGCGTAGCTCGCTGACATCGGCCGAACGTCGGGCCAGCACGAGGTGGCCGCCGCCAAGATCGAGCGGCGACAGCACATCCTCGTCGCCCTCGTCGCGGAATTGCGGTCCCCATGCGCTGCTGTCGGAAGCGCCGCTGAGCTTCAGCGTCTTGAAATCCATCGGCCTGTCGAGATCGGGAAAAGGTACAGCGGCGACCAGTGAGCGCGTGTAGGGGTGGACCGGTTTCCTAAGCAGAATTTCGCGCGGGGCAAGCTCGACGATACGCCCGCCGCACATCACCGCGATGCGGTCTGCCATGTAGTCCACCACCGCCAGGTTATGGGATATGAATAGGTAAGTCAGGCCCAGTTCCTTCTGCAGGTCCTTCAGGAGGTTCAGGATCTGCGCCTGGACAGAGACATCGAGCGCCGAAACCGGCTCGTCGCAGATCAGGAGTTCGGGCCCCAGCGCCAGCGCGCGCGCGATGCCGATACGCTGACGCTGCCCGCCGGAGAAACTGTGCGGATAACGCTTGATGAAGCGCGGATCGAGCCCGATCGCCTGCATAAGGCTCTTGACCGTGGCTAGTCGGGACGCGGCATTGCCCCGTTGATGGATTTCCAACGGCTCGCTCAAGATGTTTTCCACCGTCATGCGAGGTGAAAGCGACGAAACCGGATCTTGAAAGATCATCTGGATTTTCGCGCGCAGCAGGCGCAGGGCGTCTCTGTCGCCTCCCAAGACGTCGATCGGTCCATCGCGGCCATTGAAGATCACCGAGCCGCCGTTAGGCGTGACAGCCCGCATGAGGATCTTGCTGACGGTGGTTTTGCCGGAGCCGCTTTCGCCGACCAGACCCAGGCACTCACCCCGCCTGATGTCGAAGCTCACGCCGTCCACGGCGCGAACAGAGGTTTGATGATCCCCGCCGAACCAACCAGACTTGCGGATGGTGAAGGTCTTTGTCAGGTCCCTGACCGACAGCAGGATGTCGCTCGGCCCCTTCGATGCCGGCGCCGTCTGCTTGCCAAGCAGGTTCTCGACATTCACCGGCACCTCGCGCAGCGCCTTCAGCCTTTCGCCAGGCTTCAGGTCGAAATGCGGAACGGCTGCCATCAGGCCCTTCAGGTAAGGGTGACTTGGCCGGCGGAATATTGCCTCGACAGGTCCCGCTTCCATGATCTCGCCATGGTAAATGACCACCACCTCGTCGGCAACATTGGCGACCACGCCGAGGTCGTGCGTGATCAGCAGCATCGCCATGTTCAGCTTGGTCTGAAGCTCGCGTAGCAATTGCAGGATTTGTGCCTGGATGGTGACGTCCAACGCCGTCGTCGGCTCGTCGGCGATCAACAAAGCGGGCCGGCAGATCAGCGCCATGGCGATCATGGCGCGCTGACGCAATCCTCCCGAAAGTTCAAACGGATACATGTCATAGGCGCGCTTGGGATTGGGAAAGCCGACAAGGCTGAGCATTTCCTCAGTCCGCGCCTTTCGCTCCGCCCGCGCCATGGGCGTATGAATCTGCAGGGATTCGCTGACCTGGTTGCCGATCGTGTGCAGCGGCGACAGCGATGTCATAGGCTCCTGAAAGATCTTGCCGATGCGGCTGCCTCTCAACGCCCGGATTTCGGGCCCGTCACGCGGCATCTGCAGGATATCCTGCGTCGTGCCGGGCTTTTCAGGATCGGAAAACAGGATACGGCCGCGAACATGGGCTGTGTTCGGCAAAATGCCCATTACTGCCTGGCTGAGAACCGATTTTCCGGAACCGGACTCGCCCACAAGCGCGGTAACCTTGCCGGGCAGGACGCGGAGATTTGCACGTCTGACGGCATGCAACGGTCCCCCGATAATGGCAAAAGAGATGCCAACATCCTCGATCCGCAGCAGATCAACGCCTGCATTCATTCTCACACCAGCCCCACCCTGGGGCCTGCCAGGCGGCAGGCCCTGGAAGCAAGACTACCGCATTGCCAGCCTAGAGCAACTTGGATTCGAACGATCGCCAGCGGCGGAACCAGCGACCGGACTGCTTGCCAAGGCGTTCGGATCAGATTGGGGCTGGCTACTGGAGCTTCCTCCGGTCGCCCGCCGACAGCCGTGCGGCATCGCGATGAAGCAGCATGACCTGCTCGGCCTCCGATCTCCGGTCGTAAATCGGCTCCAGCGCACCGTCTTCATCGAGTGCGAGAGCGCCCGACAGATCGGGTGAAAGCACCGTCAGCTTCTGCTTGATCCCGGCCAGTTCCTCGCTGCCGAGCGTCAGCCAGCTGTTGGCGCCGCAATAGCTGGCGAAGTCCTTGCTGGCGAGAACGCGGTGCGGATATTTCTTGGTCAGGGTCTGGAGGCGCTGGACCTCGTTTACAGCCGAGCCGAAGACAGAGAATGTGAGCCGGTCGGTAAGCCCGACATTGCCGAACATCACGTTGCCGACATGCAGGCCGATGCCAAATTTTATGTCGGACAAGCCTTTTTCCTTCCTTCGCAGATTGAGATCCATCATGCGCGCAGTGGCCTTGTGCGCTGCCGCCAGAGCAGACTGGCAGGCGATCTCGGACTGCGAGCGATGCCTTTCGCAAGGGTAGACGGCAATGAAGCCATCACCGATGAAACTCATGATCTGCCCGCCTTTGCGATTGAAAGGTGCTGCAATGGCATCGAAAAACTGGTTCAGCGTATCGATGTAGATTTCGCGGCCGGAAGTTTCGGCAAGCTTTGTCGACCCGCGCATATCGGCCATGACCAGTGCGGCCCGGATCGTGTCGCCCTCGCCGCGTTTGATCTGGCCGTCCAGCACGCGTCTCCCGGCGTCGCCGCCGAGATAAGTGGTCATCATGTTGTCGGCCAACTTGGTGAGCACCGCCATTTTGGTTGCGATGGCGAGATGGTTTTGGATACGCAGCAGCGCCGAAATCATGCTGTCGCTGAAACCTGAAGCACTGTCGGTGGACCAGGACCCGATCATGCCCTGACTGGTATTGCCGTTGAAGGGATGGACGAAAGCCATGTAATCGGTCACGCCCATGAGCCTGAGTTCATCGAAAACAGGAAATTCCGACGGGACCGCCGGGTCGAGCCGACGCCGCAGATGGTCGAGCTTGTTGCTGAGCAGATGGTAGTATGGGCTGGTTAGGAACCTGTCAGAATGAACGCCGTCCTGTTTGCGGAAGCCTTCCACCTCCATGCCTTGGCCGCGAATCCAGGTGAAACCAAGCGCGTCATAAAGCGGATGAAGCATCGAAAAGCTCAAATGCACCCGCTTCAGCGGCAGGCCGGCAGCAGCCAGCCGCTCGCAAAACCCCTTTACCAATGTTTCCAAGTCGTTGCCGGCCAAAGCCGATTGGGTCAGCCAATCGGCAACCTTGTCCATGAGAATGGTCGAAATTTCTGTTTGCGCTGTGCTCATGCTACCTCGAAACCCGTCGAAGACGAGCCTTCTCCTTTGATCCGCCACACCTCGAAGCAGGGAAGGAGCAGGCATAACTGCATCTATCTGCTGGCGCACATATGTGGCGAGGCTGCCGGCGGAGTGCAATCACGATCCTGACATCGGGCAAAAATTGCCCGGCTCAGACGCCGTCAGGCCTTTACCACCGTATCTCGACCCAGCCCGAGGCGGCCAAATACATTGCGTGTGTCGACGATCAGAAAGGCATATTGCGGAGAACCGATTTCGGCAAGCCGCCATCAGACAGGCACCTTCGCCTTCAGGCTTGCGGCAGCCATCGCATAGCCACCGGAGGCGCCATCGATGAAATGAACGTGATCGGGCTGTAGCGGCGAGATTACGAGGCATGTCATCAAGGCCGACTGCTGGCGGTGCAGGCCATAGCGGCAGATGCCCGCCTCTTCTGCCTGTTTCAGCCGGTTCTCGATCCGTTGCAACACATCCGCGTCAACATCGATGGTCATCTTCAAGCCGTCGTCGAACTTGCGGAAATCCGAATTACTGGCCACGTCGCGTTTGTAGACCTTCGGATCGAACTTGCCGATCGTCCAGCCAAACCTGTCGGCGACAGCCGTAAGCGTCATCAGGAAGATTACCCACAGCTTCGCCAACCACCGCCGCCCCGGCGGCGCCGCGGCGCGCGCCTCGACATCGAGGCCGGCGGGCAGCAAACTGTAGTCCGGCCCGTCCACCGGCACCGGGTGACCATCGCGTTCCTGCCTGCCGGCGAGGGCGATGATGTCGGAAGCCAGAAACTGAAAACCGCGCAAGTCGCGCGCCGGCCCTGGTACGGCTATGATCGAGACGATTTCGCCATGCCGGGCTTCGATCGGGTTCCAGCGACAGGAGAGGCCGGTCAGATCCGGCCGCGCGCCGGCCGGCGCAGGATCGATGCGGTAGCGCCCCGCTTTCATCTCGGCTTCCGCCCAACTGCCGCCGCCGCCGGCGAACATGGCATAGAAGGCCGCTTCGGAGGCCTGAAACCTCGCCACGCGGACGTCGAGGCCTTGCGCCCTTATATCCTTTATCGGCACGATTGCCGCACGCAAGGTCAGGTCCAGTTCGTCCGCCACCCATCTCTGGACAGCAGCCAGCGCGTTGCGGGCCAGTTCCAGCGCCGAGCCGGGGAACGCCACGAGCGCGCCGTCACCGCCGAAGACATAGGGAAGGTCTTGCCGACCCAGCGCATTGAGCAGCGCCGAAATGACGCTGGCGCCGGCCATATTGACGGTTTTATAGCGCCCGGCCTCGATCGCCTTGGTCGAGCCGACGATGTCGGCGGTGGCGATCGCCCAGCCATCGGGGAGAGGTCGATAGTTATCGATATCGGCAACGCTTTCGAACTTTGCGAAGACCGGCAAAGAAGCCACAAACGGGTCGGAAGCGGCAGCTATTTCCATGAGCATCAGATAGCACATTCCACTGCTTGAAGGTGAAGTCGATCGTGCTTCGAAATTGACTTGCCCTGGCTTTGCGATGATAGGGTCGCGCGATGCGAATTGCCTTCTATGCGCCGCTGAAGTCACCCAATCATCCTGTTGTCTCCGGCGACCGCCAGATGGCGCGGATGCTGGTCAAGGCGCTGGAGCATGGAGGGCATAGCGTCCAACTGGCATCCGAATTGCGTTTCTATCTACGCCAACCGGAGTCGAAAAGTTTCGATGCGCTCAAGATCGAGGCCCGAGAGGAAGCCACTCGGCTGACAAAGCTTTGGCACCGTGACGGCAAGCCCGACCTCTGGTTCTCCTATCATCCCTACTACAAGGCGCCCGACCTGATCGGACCCGAGCTGGCGTCGGCCTTTGCTGTCCCCTATGTGACAGCGGAAGCCTCCTATTCCAGGCGGCGCGACGCTGGTTTGTGGGCCGATAGCCAAGCGTTGGTGGTGCGAGCCATCGAACAGGCAGCGCTGAACATCTGCTTCACGCAAAGGGATCGCCAGGGACTGGCAGATGCCATTCCCGATGCCTCCCTAGGCATACTGTCGCCCTTCATCGACACATCGGCATTCCGGGAAAAGCCGGCACGGGGTTGCCCGACGCGCCTGGTTACAGTCGCCATGATGCGCCCGGGCGACAAAGTCGAAAGTTATCGCATGCTGGCGCAAGCGCTCGGTTCGATCGGCCATCTGCCCTGGACCATGTCGGTCGTCGGGGAGGGGCCTGCCCGTGACGAGGTCAAGGCGCAATTCGCCGGCTTGCCCGCAGAGCGTATCGAATGGCTCGGCGCGATCGAGCCGGCAGCCGTGCCGGATGTCCTTTACAGAGGGGGAATTTACGTCTGGCCCGGGTTCGGCGAGGCCTATGGTGTGGCCTATCTTGAAGCACAGGCCGCCGGCCTTCCGGTGGTGGCCCAGAACATCGCCGGCGTGCCGGAGGTGGTGCGGGATGGCCAGACCGGGTTTCTCACCCCGCCGGGCGATGTGGCGGCGTTCGCTTCCGCCATTGAAAGGCTTCTGGCCCGTAACGACGAAAGAACCCTCATGGCCGCAGAAGCCAGACGTTTCATCCTCGAAGAACGTTCCCTCGGTACTGCAGCGGCGCGGCTGGCCGAACTTCTCGAGAAGATCCCGGTCTCATGACATCCGATCCGATCTGGCAGCCCTTGGTGAAAGAGCTGGCGCGCCTGCGACGGACGGGCCGCAGGGCGGAGTTCTGGCTGCGCGACGACGACGCCGTGGATCCGACGCCGGCGCTTGATCGGCTGCTCGACCTGACCGGTGAATTCGCGGTTCCGGTCACGCTGGCCGTCATCCCGGCCCTGACTGATGGGAAACTTGTCGTCCGGCTTGACGAGGCGCCGCATGCCACGGTCGCCATCCATGGCTGGGCGCACCGAAATCATGCGCCCGAGGACCAGAAAAAGCAGGAGCTCGGCGCACATCGCCCACCCGAGGCGGTGCTCGATGATCTGGCCCGCGGGCTGTCGCGCGTAACCGGCCTGCACGGCGCACGTGCCGTTCCGATGCTGGTCCCGCCCTGGAACAGGATCGACGCCGGCGTGGTATCCGACCTTGGATCTATAGGATTTGCGGCATTGTCGGTCTTCGGCCCGCCGAAGCCCGCTCCCCTGGCGGTCATCAACAGCAATGTCGACATCATGGACTGGCATGGCACTCGCGGCTGCCGCGACCATGGCCTGTTGGTTCAGGCCATTATCGCGCAATTGCAGCAGGCATTCGACGGCGGCGAGCCGGTCGGCCTGCTCACGCACCATCTCGTCCATGATGAATCGGCATGGCTTTTCCTCGAACGGCTATTCGCGGTCACCGCACGGGCTGAATCCTGCGCCTGGCTTCCGATCAGCACATTGATCGAACGCCGCGATCCATCAGGGCAGGGCTCTGGAGGAAAATAGCTCAGCGCTTTTTCTGCACTGGAAATTCGAGCGTTTGGCCGTCCCGCGCGGCAAACGCGCCGGCAAACCGGTCCTTGGCAAGTTTCTCCATCTCGTCCAGTTGCTCGTCGGTGCGTGCCGGATCGTGGTGAAATAGCGCGAGCCCCCGCGCACCGGCCGCCTCACAGAGCTTGACGCCCTGTTGCCATGTCGAGTGGCCGTTACCGCGGCGGCGTTCCATTTCCTTCTCGGTGTAGGTGCAATCGTAAATGACGAGGTCGGCATCGTCGATGAGGCCGAGCACCGACTGATCGAGTTTGCCCGGCTCGTGCTCGGTGTCCGTGATCACCGCCACGATGCGGCCGCCCCACTCGACCCGGTAGCCTATGCAGCCGCCCGGATGGGCAAGGCTGCCGGTCCGAACCACGACCCCTTCGCGCGGCCGAAGCACGTCTCCGGACACGAAATCGCGGCAGTCGAGCTTTGCCTTGCAGACGTCCATTTTCACCGGAAACCACGGCGGCCGTATGAACTCATCGATCATCTGCCGGGTCGTCATGCGCCCGGCAAGATGCCCGGACCAAATGGTAAGCTTGACGCTCGGGTCAAAGATCGGCGCAAAAGCCGGCAGCCCGATGATGTGATCGTAGTGGCAATGGGTGAAAAGCAGGTCGAAATCGGTCATATCCGCCGCCTGAAACGCCCTGCCGGCAGGCCGCAGGCCAGAGCCCGCGTCGAACAGAAGCGTATGCTTGCCGCATCGCATCTCAATGCAGACTGTGTTGCCGCCATAGCGAGCGAATTCTGGCCCGGATACCGCAATGCTGCCGCGCACGCCCCAAAATCTGACCAGGAAAAAATCGTCGTCCATACTACTCTTCGCCCATCGTAGCTCTAGGCGGTTCGTGCGTCGATCAGATCCGCGGTCGTATGGCTTAGCCGATCGGCAAGAACCCGCAATATCTCGATCGTCATTTCCGGGAACTCCCTCATAAGCCTCAGGAAATGATCCTTGCGGATTCTCAAGGCCTCCAGATCAGTTGCCGCTCTGACGGCGGCAGTGCGGGAGCTGTTGCACAATATGGCGATCTCGCCGACGATCGAATTTGGCAGCAGTTCGGCAACTTTTATCGGCCCGCTATCGGAATCGACCAGAATGTCCGCGCTGCCTGAAAGGATGACATAGGCGGCGTCCGCCTCGTCGCCCTGCCGGAAAAGAATCTGGCCGGCGCTGTATTTCACGCGATCGGATGTGAACGCGAGCAGCTTGAGCTTTGCCGGCTCAATCCCAGAGAACAAGGGAACGCGTTGCAGCATTCCGACTTCATCCTTGAGCAGCATTGTCGCAAACCTTCCTAAATTCGCGTCTGCCAGACTATGACAGAAGTTCCTTGAAGATACCGTTTCCTGCCAAAAGTGTCTCGTGTGTACCGTCTTCCACCAATTGACCCGAGTCAAAGACGATAACGCGATCGAACCCTGTGGCCATTGCCGGACTCGTCACGACCCACACAATTGCCGGCGAATGGCCGTCGCGTCTGGCTTCCTCGAGCACGTTTCGCAGCACCTTTTCCTGAATGCGCTGGTCGAGCGCCGACAGCGGCCGGTTGAGGATGAGAAAATCGGGACGCTTGAGCAAGGCGCGGGCAACATCGAGCTTCTGTCGCTGTCCACCGGTCAGCCGCCTGCCGCCGGCACCGACGTTGAAATCCAAGCCGACATTCAGAAGCTCGGCATAAAGCCCCAGCTCGTCAAGAATTTCATAGACGATGGAGCGTATGCGGTCCGGCGCGTCGGGATGGTTGTTGCCCAGACGCCCGAACAGGACATTGTCCATGACGGTGGCCGCGGCGATATATTTGGCAGGATCATACCGTTCGATCGCGTTTTGCAGCTCGGGCGGCAGGTTTTCATAGAACTGGTTGCGTGCGGCGACGATCTTGCGCATCAGCTCGTCGGTCAGCAGGCCGAAGCGGTGCCGGGGCTCGATATAGGCAAAGCTCAAAGTGATGATCATGGCGCGGTCGGCCTCCGAAACCGCCTCGTAGGACCGGTTCTTGAGCCGCTGCAGCAAGGTCTCGTAGGCGGGGATCTCCTCGGCGCTCATGAAGGCGAGCTGCTGAAAGAACTGGTGATCGGGCGGCAGGTCGGCAAACAGCTCGATCGCCTGTTCGGCGATCTCCATGCCCATTTCGTAGAGCGTGCGGTCGAGGCCGGCTTGCTTCAGCACGGAAGCAAAATAGGGATTGGCCGCCAGAGCCTTGTCGGCCAGTTCGGGGCCGGCGGCAGCGCCGAACAGCAGGTTCTGGCCGATCGTCGCTTCCGTGTTGTAAGCGCCTGGCTCGAAAGGAACCACCAGTTCGCGCAGCCCTTCCTGTTCGAGCCGGGTTCGCAGCGCTGCACGCAGTTCGACGATACGCCCGGCAAGCTTCGTGTGACGCGTTAGGTCGGCCGAAGAGCGCAAGCCAAGATCCAGAATGTCGCGCGACAGAAGAACCGCGTCGAGCACCCGGCGCACCGCTTCGAAGAGGTCGTGCGGGCCGGTAGCACCGGCGGAAGCATAGTCGATCCAGTCGCTGTGGATATCGAGATCCGGATTGCCCGACCGGCGCGCCTCGTCGATGTTCCAGCGCTGCTGGTCCGCCGCGGCGCCGTCATAAGTCACCGATGTCAGCGGTGCATGCTTCAACCCGTAGAGCAGGTTATCGCGCAGACTTGCCTGGAACAGGAAAACATCCGACGAGGCGTAGGACATGCGCCGGCCGGTCACTGCTTCGGGGAGCTCAAGCAGGTCATCGGCGCCCGAAGCGACCTTTCCGCTTTCCGGCCAGTTCAGCCGCGCGAAGGCTTCTGCCAGCGCCTCCCCTCCACCTGTCGGGGTGCTGACCAGCGCCACCGTCTCGGCCGGCTTGACCTGCATGGAGATACGGTTGAGGAGCATTGCACCGCCATCGTCCGCCATTGACAGACCGACCGCCGACAACGGGTTTGTCATCGGACCGGGATTGTCGATCGTCAGTGCTCCGATCGTCGGCGCAATGATATCCTCGACGGTGAACTGTTCGACGACCTGCTGGTATTTGACCTGGACATCCTGCCGATCCTGATCCCAGTCGATCAGTTCCTTCATCGGTCCAGGCAGGTCCTTGTAGGCGCCGATCACGGCCACGAGTTGGCCGACGTCCAGCCGGCCCGCGATGACCAGATAGCCGCCGATCATGTAGAACAGGAAGGGCGTGAGCTGCGCCAGAAAATTGTTGAGGAACTTTACCATGAATTTCCATTGGTAAAGATCGAAGCGGATCTTGAAGATGAGCCCGAGCCGGGCAGCTATGTCGGCGCGCTCGTAGTTCGACGTATCGTGGACGTGAACAGCGCCGATGCCGTCGACGATTTCGCCAACCCGGCCCGAAAGCGCGCGTGCCGTCAACTGCCGTTGGCGCCCGAGCACGAGCAGCCGCCGTCGCATGCGCGGGATGAGCACGATCTGGATCACCACGATCACGATGGCTATCGCTCCGAGCCAGACGTTCTGGACCATGATGAACAGCATGGCCGTCAGCGCCTGGCCGCCGAGCAGCACCGGCTGCAGGAAGGCATCGCCGATGAAGCCGCCCAGCGGCTCCACCTCGTCCTTCACCATGGTCGCCACTTCGGCGGATTTCACCCGCTTGAAGTAAATCGGCGGAAAACGCAGCACACGATCGACCAGATCGAAGCGGATACGGCGCAACATGCGTTCGCCGAGGCGGCCCTTGTAGGTGTTGATGTAGAGTTTGAACAGGCCGTTGATGACGACCAGCAAGAGGAACACAATGCTCAGGGCAAGCAGCGTCGCCTTGCGGCCGAGCTGAAAGCCGGAGAACAACAGGACCTCGCCAATGAACGGCAGGTTATAGTGCAGCCTCATGAAGGGCAGGGTCGCGCCCGGTTGCTCGAACCCCTTGCCCTGGATCGGGCCGTTGACGATCAGCTTCGGCAGGTCGAAGGACATGAAATACGGGATCATCGAAAGCAAGACGATCAACAATATCCAGATCTGCTGCTTCCTGGTGTGCTTCCAGATGTAGCGGGCTAGGCTGGGTTCCATATGCGATCGTGGAGCCTTCAGTTGGAAGGGTGCTGGATGTAAAAGCACCTGCTGGCGAATGGCGTATTGGCAATTTCTTCGTCGCCAATGACAAGCTCGAAGCTGCAGTGCACGGAGGCAGTGCTGCGCTCAGCAAGATTGCGTTGTGTCGCCCGAAATCCCAACATACAAGGCGAATATGATGGATGTCACGCAACCGCGCAATGCCGGCATGGACTGGCACGAGCAAGCCTTCGACCTCACCCGAGGAATTGCGGCCTATGTCGATCGCCCTCTCGTGGCAGGGCTGGCGCGCGTCATCGCCAAGCACCCGAAGGCCGATATCGCCAACGCCTTCAACCACAAGCAGGTCGCCTGCAAGATGTGGGCGCTCGACGGGCTGTTCGAAAGCTGCGGCGGCCGGTTCGGGCGCATATGGGTTCTGGGTGGATGGTACGGCGTGTTGCCGGCGATGCTTTTCAACGACGCCCGTTTCGACATTGCGGCGATCGACAGCATCGACATCGATCCTGAAGTCGGGCCGGTCGCCCGGACCCTCAACCGGGAAGCCGGCGACCGCTTCCGGGCGCTGACGGAGGATATGTACGCACTCGACTATGCGGCCGGGCGGCCCGACCTGGTGGTCAACACGAGCTGCGAACACATAGCTGATCTGGGTGCTTGGCTTGCCCTGCTTCCGCGAGGCACGAACGTACTGCTGCAATCCAACGATTATTTCGGCGAGCCGACGCATATCAACTGCGTGGCTTCACTGGCAGCCTTCGAAGCAATGGCGGCGCTACGGGAGGTGCGGTTCTCCGGTGAACTGCCGACGAAAAAGTATACGCGCTTCATGCTGATTGGAACTGTTTGACGCGCTTTGCGCGAATCCAACCCAGGCGCGGCCCGCGTCAGGATTTCGGCGACCAGGTTCGATACCGCTGACGCAGAATCTGCGCCGAGCGACGCGCGCCTTCCAGATCGAGACGGTGCGCGGCTGGCGTCGGCGCCCCAAACGCCTGTTCAATCGCTTGCGCCAGACCTTCAGGCGTCAGGTCCTTTTCGGTCAACACCGTTGCCAGACCGAGTTCTTCGAGCATCAGGGCGCGAACCGTCTGTTCGGTTTCCCCGCCGGCCGCAAATGGAACAAGCAGCGAGCGACAACCCGCGCGCAGCACATCGCAGACCGTGTTGTAACCCGCCTGCGAGACCGACAGGCGGGCGCCGGTCAGCAGGCTGGCGAAATCCTCTCTGAACCGGAAGATGGACAGGCCAGGCGTGGCATCGCGTGCGATCGTGTCAAACTCGGCTTTCGGCAGGTTTGGGCCGGTGATCAAACACCATTTCCAACCGTTTTTGGCGTTCCGCGCCGCTGCGATGGTGGAGTGAACAAGGCTCTTTCCGGCAGCCCCGCCGCCAACCGACACCAGAATGTCGAAGCGCTCGGAGGCCGCGGGCGATGGCGGCGCCGCGACGAGCCCTGTGTAGGTGACCTCAGCCCTGATCGCGCCGGCCAGTGGAAATGTCTTGTCGATGGTCGCGAAAGCCGGGTCGCCGTGGACCATGACCAGGTCGAAATGCCTGTTGATGAGATCGACTGTTTCCTCGTTTCGGCCCGGCTTGACGCGCTCCTGGAGGATATCACGGACGGACGTCGCCAGCAGCGGTCTGGGCGAAGTCGCGGCGATGGCCTCGATCAGCGGTAACAATTCGAAACGCATCTGCCGGCGTCCAAACGGAAACGCCTCGACAATGACGATATCAGGCCTGCAATCCCGGAATGCCCGCAGCAGCATCTCTGAACGCCGTTTCTTGAAAGCATCGTCGATGGGGATGCCCTGCAAGTCGACAAGCCCGGAAAATCCCTCATCACCGGAGGTGACAGGTGGCAGGGTTACGGACTTTACCCCCGGTCCCGGAAACCCGGAGACCGGCGCTCCGCCGGTCACGACGGTTACCTCAAACCCGTCATCGACCAGAGCCGCCGCGACGCGGCTGGTGCGTGCGAGATGGCCGATACCGAGCAGGTGCTGGACATAGAGGAACGCACGCAGCTGCTTCAACCGGCGGCCCGCCACTCGCGCTCGAACAGTTCCTTGAGCTGTCCAATGCTCGCCATATGATCGAAATTGCCGCGCACGCGCGCCTCCGCGGCGTCGCCGAGGCGGGCGCGCAGCACGGGATCACGGATCAGGCGCTCCAGCGCCTGTGCCAGGGCAATCGGGTTTTCTGTCGGAACCAGCAGCCCGGTTTCATCCGACGACAAGAGCTCCGGAACGCCGGAAATATCGGTGGACACGCAGGCAAGCCGCTGGCTGGCCGCCTCCACCAGAACATTAGGCAGACCGTCCCGGTCGCCATCCGCGGTGATCCTGCAGGCCAGGGCAAAGATGTCGGCGCGGCGGTAGTGCTCAAGCACCTCCTTCTGCGCCAGCGCACCTTTCCAGGAGATGCGACCATCCAGTCCGAGCCTTTTCGCCAGCGCCTTGAGCCGTTCCAGTTCCTCGCCGCCGCCGATATGCTCGAAACGCCAGTCCAGATCGCCAGGCAACAGGGCAAGGGCTCCCAGCAAGGTGTCGTAACCTTTCTTTGCGACGGCGCGCCCGACACTCAGAATGATGACCGGTCCGCTCTGGGCCGAGCCGTCATGTTGCTTTCGCGCCGCACTGAAACTGCCGAAGCGCTCAAGGTCGAGCCCATGATAGCTCAAATGCACGGACGAGTTGCCATTGGCGAGTTTTTTCAGGTGGTCGAAGCCGGTTTTCGTGCAAGTGACTGTCCAACGCGCCGAGGAAAGCTTGCCGGCAAGATCCCAGTCCGCCGAAGTCCAGATATCCTTGGCATGGGCCGAGCAGCTCCACGGCTGGCCACGAAGCTGGCTGGCATAGCGTGTCACCGATGCCGGCGTGTGCACGAAATGGGCATGCAACCACCCCGCGTCTTGCGGCCATTCGGCCGCCAGCACGAGCGCTTGCCCGAAGCGGCGTGCGCGATTGCGCGTAAAGTCGCGGGGGATATCGGCGGCCAGCGATCCGAGCGCGCGCCAGAAACCCGGCCGCGGCAAACAAGCAAACAGCGAGCGAAGCACGCGCAGCGGCTCGTCGTGCAGATATTCCGGCAGGTAGTGGACGGGCGCTTTGATCTCGTCATGCACGGGGTGGCGTTTTGCGTCGGTGGGCCGCCTGAGTGCGACGAGTATCAAGTCGAACCCCGCGCGTTCGAGGCCGAGCAGTTCCTGCGCGATAAAAGTTTCCGACAGCCGTGGATAGCCCTTCAGAACCACGACGATCTTGCGATGTTGCAAGTCAGATGGTTCCTTCAACAACCGAAAGGTGATGGCCGGCCCGCCGGTCCAGCAGTTCCGCGACAATCTCGGAAATATGCGGCAGCCCTTCCAGCGTCAGATGCGGATTACTCTGTGAGGGGCGGGACCGGTCCGGCAGCGCCACCAGTGCATCGGCAAACCGCTGGGAGTCCTTGGCTTCCTCCGGCAAAAGCATCTCGATGAGGCCGAGTTCGGCTGCGCGCCGAGCGCGGATCAGCTGTTCCTGGCGGGGCTCTATGCGCGGCACGATCAGCGCCGGCTTATCGAAAGACAGTATCTCGCAATAGGTGTTGTAACCACCCATCGCCACTACCGCCTTGGCGCCGGCAATCAGGTCTTCCATGCGATTGTCGAACTCGATGATCTTGATGTAGGGGATCTTGGACCCCTTCCTGAGCAGCTTGTTGCGCTTGCGCGCCGGCATGTAAGGCCCGAGCACGATCAGCGCCCTGTGCTGCAACTGCGGATCCTGATGATAGGCATCGATGACGTCGTGGATCAATTCGGCACCGTCGCCGCCGCCACCGGTGGTAACGAGGATATAGTCGCCCTCGGGCCGGTGGCCAGGCAACTCGTTCCGCTGCAGGCTCCGTTGCAGGAAGCCGACGAACCTCATCTTTGCCCTGACAGCCGGCGGCACATCCAAGCCGGTCAACGGATCGTAGAAATCCGGCGGGCCATAGGCCCAGACCTTGTCGTAGAACAGGCCTATCTTGCGCATCACATCCCTGCGCGCCCACTCTGCCTCGAGCAGGTGCGGCGCATCCATCACCTCGCGCAGGCCAAGCACCAGCGTGGTGCCCCGCGTCTTGAGGTAGGACAGCGTATCCTCAATCTCACCGCGCAGGCCGAGCGGTTCCTTGTCGACGATGAAGATATCCGGCCGGAAGGTCTCGGCCGTATGGCGGATGATCGACTGGCGCATCCTGAGCGTCTCATGCAGATCGATATCCTTTTCCAGCGAGGTGTATTCGCCGTTGCGCAACTTGATGACGCTGGGGATCTTCACGAAGTCGACACGGGCCCGGTAGTCGAAGGCGCCAGCGATGGTCGCACCCGAAATGATAAGCACCTGAAGTCCGCGGAAATCCTCGACCAGCGAATGCGCGATAGTCCGGCAGCGCTGCAAGTGGCCGAGCCCGAACGTGTCGTGGCTGTACATGAGAATTCGAGCGTTTTCTGCGTGCTGGGTCATTGTTGAACGTCTCTTAGAATTCTCGCCTTGAGGACCGTGAGCGGCGCGCCGGCTTCGAAAGCATCCTGGTTCTGAAAAATGAGGCCGCCATTTTCGATCTGTATTGCTTCCGTGGTGTGCCTGTCAGGCAGGCTTTCTGATTGCCTGAGTCCGAAACTTGTTGGATGACGAATATCGCCTCGGCGGGAGCGGGCCGAGACGCCCTGTTGGTGTCTGGATCGAAGGGGAACGTGGTATCCAAAAGATCGGCAGAAATCATCCCTCTTGATTCCAAAAAGTTCCGGTGTCTCCGAACTCCATTGATTTCGGAGCGGTGAAGGCGAATTATCCTGCCCATATAGCCAATTGATCGGTCGCCGGAAGTCGCACGGCCCATTTTGTTGTAGAACTCATTTCGCCCCATTGCTCTCGGTCTTGGGACCAAAGGTGCTGCCCATCAATCTCTTGACGGGCGGTCTGATTGTCATTCATCGACCTGAACTGAGCCATTTGTCGCCTAGGCTAGCTGGAATTTCAGCAAGAATCGAGTGGATGCCGTCGCTCACAACGCAGCGCCCGCGGGAGGGCGTGTGCAAGACCAGTTGCTTGTGGATCGCCCTGGCCTCCAATTCTCTCTTGGGCTGGCAGTTCGATGACCCGGCGCCGGCTGCCTTCGATGACCGGGTCCGTGATCCGCGCGTCTATGCGAACTTGGGCGCGAGGTGGGCGGCTGGCGTTGCGCCATAAACAAAAAATGCAGCTGGATCAACGGCTTGGATGTTCTGGAAACAATCGGCTGGGCATCATTCCAGTTTCGCGGTCCGCCTATGCCTGCCACTTTTAGGCTGTCTCGGAACCATACGGAGCGGCACGGAAAGATTTCCGATTTTGGCTCACGAAAACCTCAGTAAAATCAACATTCCGGATACATATACCGGCCCCAAGGCTGCCGGCTTTTTGCGCCAAGCACCGTCAACAGCGGTCCGATCAGGCCGTCTCGCGCACGAAATGGGTCGGCGAAACGGCATTCATGGGTAGACGGACCGGAACAAAATCAACGCCGCGTACCGCGCTGGGAATCTCATCCGACATCGGTTCGCGTCCAACCGGTCGTCGCGCCGGATCGGCGACGGGAACCGCCGAAAGCAGTTTGCGCGTATAAGGGTGTTGAGGATTGCCGAAGACCGATCGGCGGTCGCCGATCTCGACGATCTCGCCCAGGTACATGACGGCAACGCGATGCGCGATGCGCTCGACCACGGCCATGTCATGGCTGATGAACAGGATGGCGATGCCCATCTCGCGCTGCAGGTCCATCAACAGGTTGATGACCTGAGCCTGGATCGTGACGTCGAGCGAGGCGACCGCTTCATCGGCGATGAGGAGGCGGGGATCGAGCGCCAAAGCCCTGGCGATGCAGATGCGCTGCCGTTGACCGCCCGAGAAGGCATGAGGGTAGCGTTCGAGATGTTCCGGCGGCAGATGCACTTTTGCCAGCAGGGCCGCCGCCCGATTCCGCAGCTCACCGCCGCGCGCTATGCGGTGGACGCGCATCGGGTCGGTCAGGGCCTGCCCGATCGTCATCCGCGGATTGAGCGAGGAGAACGGGTCCTGGAAGACCATCTGCACCTCGCGCCGGAAGCTCGCAAGGGTTGCCCGCCCCGCGCCGATCATCTGCTTGCCGTCGTAGCGAATGGCGCCGGACAAGGGCTTGTCCAACTGCATGATGCTGCGCGCCACGGTCGACTTGCCGCAGCCCGATTCGCCCACCAACGCCAGGGTCTCACCGGGGAAAATATCGAAGGAAACGCCCTCCACCGCATGAACCCGGCCGGCTATGCCGCCGAAGATACCGCCCCGCAGGTCGAAACGCGTAACAAGCTCGCGGACCTCGACCAGCGGCTTTCTGTCCGTTGCGTGCGGTGCGACGCTCATGCCGAAACCTCCGGCTGCGAGACTTCGGCATTGTATATGACGAGCGGGAATTTCTCGGGCCCATCCTTGTCGGCCATGCTGCCCAGCCTTGGCACCGCCGAGATCAGCGCGCGTGTGTAGCGGTGTCGGGGATCCACGAGAATCTGGTTCACCGAGCCCGATTCGACGATCTCGCCCTTCAGCATGACACAGACGCGATCGGCGATTTCCGCGACCACGCCCATGTCATGGGTGATGAAAAGAACAGACATGCCGATCTCGCGCTGCAGTGCGCGGACAAGATCCAGAATTTGCGCCTGGATGGTGACATCGAGCGCGGTGGTCGGCTCATCGAGGATCATCAAGGAGGGGCGGCACGCCAGTGCAATGGCGATCATGACGCGCTGGCGCATGCCGCCGGACAACTGGTGCGGATATTGGTCGAGCCTGAGGGCGGCGTCGGGCACGCGCACGAGCTTGAGCACGTTCAGCGCGATGTCGCGCGCCTCGCGCGGCGACTTGCCCTGGTGTCTCGTGATCACCTCCGCAATCTGGTCGCCGACGGTGAACACCGGATTGAGGCTCGACATCGGGTCCTGGAACACGATCGAGAACTCAAAGCCGCGGAGCCCCTCCATGCGCTTTTCGGAAAGCCTTGTCAGGTCGGCTACGCCGCCGTCCTTGAGCCTCATCAGGATGCGGCCGCCCGTGATCCTGGCGCCATCATATTCGGTCAGGCGCATTACGGTCATGGCGGTGACCGATTTGCCCGAACCTGACTCGCCCACCAATGCCACCGTCTCGCCACGCTTGATCTGGAACGATACGCCCTGAACAGCCGGCACCACCTTTGTCCCCCTTGCCCCGAAGCAGACTTCAAGGTCCTCGACCGAGAGGATCACATCGTCGGGAAGGCTCGCTGTGGCGGCGGACTTGACGGTCAAAAAGGCACTCCAGGCGCAATGGTCGCGACACTCGGTATCGAACGCAGCGAGCATGTGGGCTGTCAATAGGGCCCATCACCCGGTCGCCTGGAAGCCATGCCTTGGAATGGCCCGGAATGCCTCGCCAGACGGCATCGGCCCTGCGATTGTCAGGCTTCCCGGCGCTCCACCCGAAGTTATGCAATCTCTGCATCGCTCTGTCGGATTTCGCATTAACTCGCCAATGGACCCTAGAGCCGCTCAGCGCATGGTCAGTGTCGGATCAACCAGGGTGCGTCCGCGCGCCTGCTCGGCGGTTCGCGAGAGATATTTCCACAGCGCTTCGCCGTCCCGGCTGCGCGAGCCCACACGGCGGAAAATCCTGATCTCGATCTCCAGGGACAGCTGTTGTCCGCCAATCTGGATGAGTTCGCCCTGGGCGATCGATTTGTGAACGCAGATCTGCGGCAGCCAGACCACGCCTTGCCCGGCGATCGCCATCTGCTTCAGGCCTTCGGCAAGCGAGGACTGGTAGACGATGCTGAGATTGAGAGGACGCCGCCAGCGCGACTGGATGAGCGAGATCAGCTTGCCGAGATAGCCGTCGCTCCAGGAATAGGCGAGGTAGGGAATCCTGGTGCCTTCCGGCACATCGACATCGAAGAGCGGCGCTCCCGTCTGGTCGACACCAGACACCAGAACGAGGCGATCCCTGCCGATTTGAAGCGATTCGAAGGGTCCGCCCTCGAGGACCGGCGGACCGTCAGGGTGATCGTAGGTGATGGCGAAGTCGCATTTGCCGGACGACAGGTGCTCAACGCATTCCAGGAAGTCGCCCGTGTGCATGCTGCTGCGGACCGGCGCATTTGGCATTTCGGGATGGCTGATCCACTTGGGAAAAAAATAGATAGCCAGCGTATGAAGCGCGGCGAAAGTGAGAAGCCGTGAGCTGGCGCCGGCGGCGTTGCGGCAGTCCGTGCGCAGGCGGTACATGTCGCGAAGCATTTCCTGGCAGCGCGGAACGAAAATGGCGCCCGCGCTGGTGAGGTGCACCGGATATGTGCTGCGGTCGATAAGTTCGGCGCCGACCCAAGCCTCCAGCGCCTTGATGCGCCGGCTGAAGGCCGGCTGCGAGATATTTCGGGACGCCGCGGCGGTCGAGAAATTCCGCGTCGCTGCGATCTCGAGGAAGTCTTCAAACCACGCCAGCTCCACAGTCGACCTCATGCATTATTCGCATAACCGATCCTATCTACGCATTGGACAGTGGCGCAAGCCTGCTCCTAGCTTTCGCACGCAACGATAAAAAGACCTCGAGTCAATTGTGGGAACATATTCATGAAAATGAAACGTGCCTTGGCATTAGCCTTCTGCATGGGCATAGGCGCTTTTGCGTCGTCCGCCGTTGCAGAAACCAAGAATCCCGGAACGTTTGTGTTTCTTTGGACTGACGATGTTCAGTCGTTCGATCCGGCCTACATTGCAAACACGCCGAGCTCCTACGGCGTGCTCAACGTCTACAGCCGCCTGTTGAACTACAACGGCTCCCAGATTTCCGAATTCGTGCCTTCATTGTCGTCGCAAGTGCCGAGCCTCGAAAACGGCCTGATCAAGCAGAACGCGGACGGTTCGGTCAGCTACACCTTCCCGATCCGGAAGGGCGTCCACGCCCACAAGGTCGGCGTCAAGGGCGACGACGGCAAGATCACCTGGCAGTACTATGACGGGCTGACTGACGAGCAGAAGGCCAAGATCGAGCCCGGCTATGGCGAGATCACGGCCGAAGACGTGCGTTACTCGCTGCTGCGCGCCATCCTGATGGGCCAGTCATGGATGTCCAACGCCATCACCGAGGTGGTGACGGCGAGCAAATACACCGACGTCGCCAAATGGGTCGAAACCGAAGGCAAGGTATCGGACATCAAGGATGCCAGCCCCGAAGCGCTACGCAAGGTCTATGACGAACTCGCGTCGCAGATCACCGTCGAGGGCGACAATGTCACGCTGAAGCTGCCAAAATCCTTCCCCGCCACGCTTGGCGTTCTGGCGCTGCCGTTCGGTGCTTCGATCGTCGACAAGGAATGGGTCGGCTCGGTCGGCGGGTGGGATGGCAACGGGGACAACTGGAAGAAGTACTACCGTCCCGAACTCGGCGACGATCCGCTGTTCGCCCAGGAGAACGGGACCGGTCCGTTCATGCTCGATGAATGGGATCGCACCGATCGCCGCATCACGCTGAAGCGTTTCGACAATTACTTCATGGGCAAGGCCTCGCTCGAGCGCGTGGTCATGCGCACGGTTCCGGAATGGACCACGCGTCGGCTGCAGTTGCTGTCCGGCGATGCCGACTTCGTGACGACGCCCGTCGAGTTCCTGGACGAGCTCGCCAAGACTGATGGTGTCAAGGTCATCGACGGCCTGCCCAAGGTGTTCAGCCGTGGCCTCTATTTCGCGTGGCCGCTGGATGATGCCGACAACCCCGCCATCGGCAGCGGCAAGCTGGACGGCAACGGCATCCCGCCGGACTTCTTCTCCGACATCGATGTCCGCCAGGGCTTCAACTACGCCCAAAATTACGATGCGCTGATAAAGCAGGCCCTGCTCGGCAAGACCGTGCAGGCGCGCGGCCCGACCGTGCGCGGCATCATGGGCTACCGCGCCGACTCGCCGATCTACAGTTACGATCCGAAAAAGGCCGCGGAGCACTTCAAGAAGGCCTTCGGCGGCAAGCTGTGGGATACCGGCTTCACCTTCACGGCCTATGTGCAGGAAGGAACGCCGCAAGGCACGGCGGCACTTTCCGCGCTCCAGCAGGGACTGCAGCGGATCAATCCGAAGTTCAAGATGAAGATCCAGTCGCTGCCCTGGGCCTCGATCTCGGACAAGCTCAACAACCGTGAAAAGCCTGCCTCGCCGCTCACCTACATGGGCTGGGGACCGGACTATTCCGACCCGGGTGGTCCGCTGGGTGCCGCGACCTACTATCTGTCCCCGACCGGTCTTGTCGGCGGCATGCTCGGCCAGGGCTACCGCGACCTGATGGCGGAGAAGTTCAAGCCGCTTCTCGACCAGGCCTGGGCCTCGAGCGATCCCGCCGTGCGCGAGCCGATCTATGCCAAGCTGCAGGACATGTCCTACGACTATGCCACCACGCAGTTCCTCTGGGAGGACTTCGGGTACATCGTCACCCGCAGCAACATCGACGGCTACGTGCACAACATGATCCTCTACGGCGCCTGGGATTTCTATCCCGTCACCAAGAAGGCCGATTAAAGAGCTTCGGGTTTCACCGGGCGCCATCGTCGCCCGGTGAAACGGCTATTCCTCATGGTGCGGATGCTGATGTGCTGAACTACGCTTTGCGGCGGCTCCTGATGTTGCCCGTCGTTCTCTTCGCCCTGTCGCTGATGCTTTTCGCGCTGCAGATGTCGCTGTCGCCGACACAGCGCCTGGCGGCGTACGCGCCGTCCCCGGACTTCCTCAAGGGCGGCCAGGACAGCATTCGCAGGATGATTGAGCAGTATGGGCTGAACGATCCCTTCTACATTCAATACGGACGCTGGATCGGCAACATCCTGACGGGCAATCTGGGCTGGTCCGAGACCGCGCGCCAGCCTGTTGCCCACGCGCTGGCTTCCCTGCTGCCCGCGACGCTGGAACTGGTCCTGCTGGCGTTCATTCCTGGCTTTCTGCTCGCCATCTACCTGGGTTCGCGGGCCGGCATCCATCTCAACCGCTGGCCGGACCATGTGATCCGCATCTTCACCATCCTGGGCTGGTCGTTCCCGGTCTATGTCTTCGGACTGCTGATGCTGCTGATCTTCTACTCCGCGCTTGACTGGTTCCCGCCCGGGCGCCTCAGCCAGTGGGCCCAGGCCGCCGTCACCTCGCCCGGCTTCACCCGCTACACCGGCGCGAACACGATCGACGCGCTGCTCAACGGCAATCTGGCCATTTTCTGGGATACGCTCAGGCATCTCGCTGCCCCCGTCATCACCCTGACCTACGTCAATCTTGCCAACATGACGCGTGTCATGCGCACGTCGATGCTGGAAACGCTGCGCCAGGACTATGTCCGCACGGCACGCGCGAAGGGCATGTCCCGGCGCGTGGTGGAACTGCATCATGCCAGGCGCAACGCGTTGCTTCCGGTCACGACGATCGCCGGAATGGAGCTGGCCGCCATGATGGGCGGCGTCGTCATCACCGAAACCATCTTCGACTATGCCGGCCTCGGCCAGTTCGCGGCCAAGACTGCCGCCAATCTGGATTTTCCGGCGGTGCTGGGCTTCGGCCTCTACTTCGCGGTCGTTCTCGTGGTGCTGAACCTGGCCGTCGACCTGATCTATCCGCTGCTCGATCCGAGGGTGAAGAGGCGATGAGAGCCCTTGGCTATCTGAAGCGTAACCCGATCTCGCTGGTTGGCGTGCTGCTGTTGCTGGCATTCGTGCTGATCGCGATTTTCGCGCCTGTGCTCGCACCGCCGCAGGAATTCCAGATGTCGGTCTACGACACGCCGAGAGCGGGCTTCCTGGCAACGCCGCAACCGCCGTCGCCCGAGGCCATCTTCGGAACCACCGAAGGCCAGTACGACATCTACTACGCCGTGATCTGGGGCACCCGCACGGCCTTCAAGATCGGCCTCGGCGTCGTCGCCATCTCGGTGCTGATCGGCACGATCATCGGATCGCTCGCGGCCTTTTACGGCGGCATAGTGGACGAAGTGCTGATGCGTATCGTCGACGTCTTCATGGCGGTTCCCTTCCTCATCGCCGCCATGGTGCTGACTGCCCTGCTCGGCAAGGGGCTCGGGCCGATAACCATCGCGCTGACGACGTTCGGATGGATGGGTTACGCGCGTGTGGTGCGCAGTGAAATTCTGCGGATCCGCGAGATGGATTTCGTCAATGCGGCGAGAAGCTACGGCGCCGGCGATTTCCGGCTGATCGTGTTCCACATCCTGCCCAACGCGTTCTTCCCCGTGCTGGTTCTGGCTACCATGGCCACGGGTTCGATGGTGCTCACCGCGTCCGCCCTGAGCTTCCTCGGAGTGGGCACGGAGGAAGGCTACGCCGACTGGGGGCAGTTCATCGCCTATGCGCGCAACTGGATCGTCGGCCAGCCCGGCAACCCGTTCCAGTACTGGTACACGCTTGCCTTCCCGGGAGCCGCGATCTTCCTGTTCGTGCTGGCGTGGAACCTCGTCGGCGACGCTTTGCGCGACATTCTCGATCCCCGCCATACAAATTGAAATCAGGGAGTATCCTCGTGTCTTCGCTTTCCCCCCACGCCATCGAGCTTCTTGAACACCTTATCCGCCACGAGGTGGAGGACAAGGCGATCCCGTCGATCTCCTATGCCCTGATCGACCGGGACGGCCTCATGGCGCACGGCCACATACAGCGGCACGATCGCCATTTCGACATGAAGGACGACACCTGTTTCCGCATCGGCTCGATCACAAAGACCTTCACGTCGGTTGCCATCATGCAACTCGTGGAGAAGGGGCTGGTCGACCTTGATGTCGATGTCTCGGAGTATCTGCCCGGTTTTCACCCGGTCAATCCGTTCGCCGGGCGTGAAAGCGGACCTCACGGCTCGCAGATCAGCCTGGCCAAGCTCATGAGCCACACCGCCGGGATCGTGCGCGAACCCAAGAGCGGACACTATCTGGATTCACACAAGCCGCCGCTGGCCGACACCGTCGCCGAGCTTGCCACATCCACGCTGAAGCAGGATCCCAGCGCCGGCATCATGCATTATTCCAATGCCGGCATCGCCGTGGTCGGCATGGTGATCGAGCGGGTGACGCGTAAGAGCTACGCCGACTACATCACCGAGAACATTCTGATGCCGCTGGGCATGAACGACACGTCGTCAGGCATGGCCCCCGGCATCCGCGAAAGGCTGGCGCCGGCCGACATGTGGACGTTGGACGGGGATAGCCCCGCGCCGGTGTTCAACCTGGGCGGATCGCCCGCCGGCAACATATTCTCCACCACTTCCGATATGGCCAACTATACGCGGTGCCTGCTGCGGGGCGGCTTCGCGCCCAACGGGGATTCCATCGTCAGCCCCGCATCGCTGCGCAAGATGTGGACCCCGATCGGCAAGCGCCCCGAAGGCCACAACAAGGACCTCAACGGGTATGGGCTGTGCTTCGGCGTCGGCGACATGGATGGGTGGACCTCCGTCGGCCATGGCGGCGCGGTTTATGGCTATGCGTCGCAGATGATGCTCCTGCCGAGGGCCGGCTTCGGCGTCCTGATCTTCGCCACGCTTGATTTCGCCAATCAGATAGCCTCCCGGCTGGCGGGCGACGGCTTGCGCATCGCCCTCGCAGATTGCGGCATGGGACGCATGCCGCTTCGCGGCCAGGCCCCGCCGCCCATCACCGAAGACCAGTTCGCAAGCCTGCCCGGCCTCTATCGTCACGAGGCGGGCGGCGAGGTCGTCGAGGTGAAGAACAAGGACGGCAAGCTCTATCTGATGGGGGAGGGCGTGCCGCTGCAGATCCGCCCGGTCTCGGGCAATGACTTCGTCATCGACGGACGCATCTACGGTCGCGGCGCCGACTACGCGCATATGAATCTGTCCTTCTCGAAGGCCAACCAGCTAGACTGGAAAGGGGCGACCTGGTCGCGTGTCGATAGTCTGCCGGTCGAGAAGGTGCCGCCTGAGATCGCGCCGCATCTGGGCGAATACGGGCCGGACTTCAACATCACCTATCTGACATACAGCCATGGCCAGCTGAAATGCCTGATCGAGTATTTCTGCACCCATAGCTGCGAGCCGGTGGATGCCGGCCGGTTCCGCATGCACGGGCTGCTCTACGAGGAGGAGATTCTCGAGCTGGGCGCCGTCGACGACAACGGACGCCGCGGCATTCGCGTCGGGCCCATGTTTCTGGAGCGCCGGCAGGCTGAAATGGCGGCCTGAGCGGCCCAGGCAGCCACCGCCGCGCGGGCCGCGTCAACCGCACGGGCCCGGACGCCATTGAAGCCGCGTGCGCGGCGACTTTCTCTGAAATCGAAAGGCAAGCACATGAAAGTCTTTATCAGCGCCGACATCGAAGGCACGGCCGGCATCACCAATTGGGACGAGGCGCGCAAGGGCAATCCCGACTATGCCGAGTTCCGGGAATACATGACCGACGAACTGGTCGCGGCCTGCGAAGGCGCCAAGGCGGCGGGCGCGACCGAAATCGTCGTCAAGGATGCCCATTCGACGGCGCGCAACCTGATCCTTTCCAAGCTTCCGGCCTATGTCCGCATCGTGCGCGGCTGGAGCGGCCATCCGGATGCGATGATGTTCGGCATCGATGACACCTTCGATGCCGCTCTCTATACCGGCTACCACAACAAGGCCGGCACCGACACGAATCCGCTGGCACACACGCTGACCGGCACCGTGTCCAGGATGCTGATCAACGGGGAGGTGGCATCCGAATATACGCTGAACGCGCACTGCGCTGCCCGTTACGGCGTGCCATCGGTCTTTCTGTCTGGCGATGCCGGCATGTGCGGCGAGGCGAAGGCACTGGTGCCCGAAATCGCAACGGTTGCAACCAGCGAGGGGTTCGGGCCGGCCACGTCTTCGCTCTCGCCGCAAGGCTCGGTCAAGGCCATACGCGAGACCGTGGAGGCCTCGCTTTCGCGCGATCTGTCGAAATGCCTGCCGAAGCTGGCCGACAGGTTCGAACTCATCGTGGAATATACCACCCCGATCGAAGCCTATAGGGGAAGCTGGTATCCGGGCATGGAGCATCCCGCCCCGCGCACGCTTCGTTTCGAGGCGGACAATTTCTTCGACATTCAGCGCGCGATACGGTTTGTCGTCTGACCATTGAGCGGAACAGGCGCGGCCCGTCCGATCCGTGCGGGCCGCCCCGGCAAATACTTGCCCCGATAGAGCCGTCGCAACCGCGCTGCGACCGTTCTGCGTCGGTGGGTTAGTCAGAAATAGGTCTTCAGCGCGCCGACGATGTCATAATCGTCGTTGACCAGAAACAGAATCTGCCATTTGTCGAAGGTTGTGCAGGGATGCGATACGCCGAGCCCGATACGATCCCCGACCTTGACCGAAACCGTCTCCGGGACGCGCATGTAGGCGTGCTGGTCGTTGCTGGCGAAAATCGCACAGCCCGTCAGCGTTTCGGGCAAACCGTCGTCGCGCGAGACAAGCAGCGGTACCGGCAGTCCGGAGTCGGTTCCAAAGTCTCGCTTGCCGGCGGTCAGGATCGCCAGCCCGGGTTCCGGGCAGGATTGCACATGGGTCCAGACCTCCAGCGCGTTGATCAGCCCTTCGTTCTCGCCCGTCGCGGCAAGGATGCGCTTCTGCTCTGCCTGATAGACACCGCTGTCATGGCTGACATAGCAGCCGCTGCGCGTCATCACCTGCGCGCCGCTGCCGGAGAGGCGATCGAGCACGATGTCGTAGAACGACGAACCGCCGGCCGTCACGATCGGTGGCGCGCGCTCGAACAGGTTCTCGCCGGCGCATGCTTCGTAGAGCGCGCCGATCTCGTCGACGAAATCCGCGACCGCCTTTGCCGGGCCACCGTCCTTCGGCTTGATCAATCCCTCGAAAGCCTCGACGCCGCAGAGCCGCAGTTGCGGCGCCGCATGCGCGGCACGCGCGACCTCAAGCGCCGCGTCGTTGTCGCGGCAACCGGTCCGGCCGCCCGGATAGCCGCGCTCGACCAGCACCTGGATCGGCCGCGACTCCGGTCCGGAGCGGCCGACCGCCTCGCTCGCCAGGCGCACGGCGTCGAGGCTATCGATCAGCATGTAGAAGTCGAGGCCGGGCGAAGCGCTCAGCTCGGCGACCAGGGCGTCCAGTTCCAGCCGTCCGACAAGCTGGTTGGCGAGCACGATGCGATCGATGCCGAACCGACGGCAAACCTTCATCTGGTGCAGCGTGGCGACGGTCACGCCCCAGGCGCCGTCGCGCAATTGCCTCTGCATGATCTGAGGGCACATCGTCGTCTTGACATGCGGCGCGATGACCGCGTTGCGCTTGGCGAGGAAACGCTGCATCCATCGCGAATTGTGGTCGAGCGCGGACTCCCTGATGACCGCTGCTGGCAGCGGCACATCTCCGCGCAGGACGTTCCAGCCCAGCGAACCGACATCATGAAGACGGACCGCAACGCCTGGCGGAATGGCCTTGGTGGTTTCGTCCAGCACCAGATCGTCGAGCGGGTGAAGATGCATGTGAATTTCCGATTCTGTGCCACCCGCCGGATGCCGCGTGAACGCGGTCTGGCGCAGCTCTTTACATGGTCCAGGTGCTTGCGGAAATCATATAATAGTTTGATGATGAGAAAAGATTTTTCTTAAACGAAAATTGGGTTGAGGACGAAAGAATGCGCATTTTCATAGCGGGCATGGACACGGAGACCAACACGTTCGCGCCCATCCCGACCGGCTACCACAGTTTCGAGGAAATGGGCATTGCGCGGGGCGACGCCACCTCGAAGGCATTGAACGAGCCGTCCTGCCAGCTGTTCGTGTGGCGTCAGCGCGGTGAAGCCGACGGGCACGAGATCGTGGAAAGCCTGTGCGTCTGCGCCGAGCCCGGAGGCATAACCATCCGCAATGTCTACGAGCAGTTCCGCGACGAGATCCTCGACGAGCTCAAGGCCGCCATGCCGGTCGACTGCGTGCTTCTGGCGCTGCATGGCGCTTTCGTCGCGGAAGGCTATGACGATACCGAGGGTGATCTTCTCGCGCATGTCAGGGCTGTCGTCGGCCCCGACATCCCGGTCGGGGCAGAGCTCGATCTGCACTGCCACACAACCCAGAAGATGGTCGACAACGCCACCGCCATCGTCGCTTACAAGGAATATCCGCACACCGACATCATGGACCGTGCCGGCGAGCTCTACCGCATTGTCGTCGACGCGGTGGAGGGCAAGGTCAGGCCGGTGATGGCGCTTTACGACTGCCGCATGATCAGCACCTTCCGCGTGCAGGAGCAGCCGATGCGCGGCTTCGTTGATGGCATGATCGCCGCCGAGGCCGAACCTGGCATACTATCAGTCTCGCTCGGACATGGTTTTCCGCATGGCGACGTCGAGGATGTCGGAGCCCGCATGCTGGTCGTCACCAACGATGACAAGTCGCTTGCCGAGCGCACAGCCGAAAGGTTCGGCAAGCAGCTTTTCGCATTGCGCAACAACCTGATCCCGAAATTCCTCGGCATCGACGAGGCGCTCGATATCGCGCTCGCCGAGCCGCAAGGGCCGATCGTCATCGCGGATGTTTCGGACAATGCCGGCGGCGGCGCGCCGGGGGACTCCACCTACATCCTGCGCCGGCTGATAGAGCGCGGCATCGGGAACGTGGCCAGCGCCATGTACTGGGACCCGATCGCCTATCGCTTCTGCGTCGAGGCCGGGGTCGGCGGTACCATAAACCTGCGGGTCGGCGGCAAGTGTGGTGTGTTCTCGGGCATGCCTGTCGATCTGCGCGTTACGGTAAAAGGCCTCGGTCGCGAGCTGACGCAGCTGTTCGGCACCATGCCATGGCCGCTCGGGGATGCGGCATGGGTTACCACCGACGGCGGCATCGACCTGATCATCAACACGGTACGCACGCAGGTCTTCCATCCCGACTGCATGACCGCGCTCGGTCTCAATCCAAGCGAGCGGCGCATCGTCATCGTCAAATCCAATTACCATTTCCAGGCTGGTTTCGCACCGATCGCCAAGCGCATCCTGTTCTGCGCCCCGCCCGGTGCGACCCAGCCCAACTTCGCCGCGATCCCCTACACAAAGCTCAAGACGCCCTATTGGCCGAAAGTGGAAGATCCATTCGCGGCCGACGCGGCTTAGAGCGGTTCAGCGTTTGAAAGAATCGCCCGACCCGCTCTAGCTTCTTGTTTTTACGCAATTCCCAAGGGGAAGCGCTACGCGCTTCTCCCGGGAAAACCGCTACGCACTTTTCCTGGAATTGCTCTAAGCAATCGCATCATTCGGGGAGGAAAATACCGGTCGCGGCGCCGTGCGCGGCACCGCCGTATCGGTTGCGCGCGTGACCAGATGACAGCGGACTGTTCGCAACCCGTCGGCGGGTGCCAAAACCTGCGGCAGTTCGCAGCCGGTCGTCGCGGAAGGGCAGCGCTCGCGGAAGAAGCAGCCGGTCGGCAGTGTTCGGTTGCTCGGCAATTCGCCGGCGCGCGGTGCGATCGAGGCCAGCGGACGGTCGAAACTCGGAACGGCATCGAGGAGCGTCTTGGTATAGGGATGCCTGGGAGCGTCAAGCACGTCGAGCGTCGGGCCTTCCTCGACGATCTGGCCCAGATACATGACGGCGACACGATCGGCCACGTGGCGCACCAGCGACACGTCATGCGAGATAAGCACATAGGATAGCTTGCGCTCCCCCTGCAGCGACAGCAGCAGATTGACGATCTGCGCCTGTACCGACACGTCCAACGCCGAGGTCGGCTCATCGAGGACCAGCAGCGCCGGTTCAACGGCGAGTGCCCTGGCAATCGCGATGCGCTGGCGCTGGCCGCCCGAGAACTCGTGCGGATAGCGATCGACGTGTTCCGGCCGCAAGCCGACCGAGACGGCCAGTTCGGTTGCGCGCCCGATCAGTTGTTTGCGGGTATAGCCGCCGCGAATGTGCAGAGGTTCGGTGATCAGGCGCCAGACCGGAAGACGCGGATCGAGCGACGATTGGGGATCCTGGAAGATGATCTGCAATTGGGTGCGCCGTGCGCGGTCCCGTTCGGTTCCCCTGAGTTTGATGGGACCGGCGGAAATGTCGGTCAGGCCGAGGATCGCCTGCCCAAGCGTGGTTTTTCCGCAGCCGGATTCCCCGACAATGCCGACCGTCTCGCCTTCGGCCACGCTGAACGACACGCCGTTGACGGCATGGACGTCGGCGCCTCCGAACCAGCCCGAGGTGACACGGTAGCGGACTTCCAGGTCTTCGACGGAGAGGAGCGGAGGCTTGGTCACGCGGCTTGCGTCTCCTCGATACGGCGCCAGCAGGCGGCGCGGCGGGCCGGCTCCATGGCAGCCAGCGGTGGCACCGACACGCAACGATCATTCGCCTCGCGGCAGCGCGCTCGAAAGAGGCAGCCGGCAGGCGGGTCAAGCAGGTCGGGCAAGGTACCGGGGATCTGCTCCAGCGGCTGCTTGGGTGGTGCCAGCCCCGGCAGACAGCGTATCAAGGCGCGCGTGTAGGGATGGGCTGGCGCTGCCAGCACCGACGCGGTCGTTCCGGCTTCCGCGACCCGTCCCGCGTAGAGCACGTAGAGCCGGTCGCAAAGCTGCGACACCACGGCCATGTCATGCGATATGAAAACAACGGCCGTTCCCGTGCTCATCGCCTTGTGTTTGATGAGGCCGAGAATCAGCGCCTGCACCGTCACGTCGAGTGCCGTCGTCGGCTCGTCGGCGATAATGAGCTTGGGTTCGCAGGAGAAGGCCATGGCGATCAGCACGCGCTGTCGCATGCCTCCGGAAAGCTCGAACGGATAGGCCTGCATGATCCGCTCCGGCTCGCTGATCAGCATGTCGCGCAGCAGCCCTGAGGCTTTGCTCGTCGCGGCCGCGTTGTCGAGACGCTGGTGACGGCGGATGACTTCGACGATCTGCTCGCCGATCCGTCGGGTCGGGTTGAGGGCGTTCATCGGTTCCTGGAAGATGGTCGACACCAGCCGCCCGCGCACATGCTGGAGTTCACGCTCGCTGAGCGTCATCGGATCGTTGCCGAACAGACGGATGCCGCCGCCGGTAATGTGCGCGCTGCCCTTGGGCAAAAGCCGCGTCGCCGCCATCATGGTCACCGATTTGCCGCAGCCGGATTCTCCCACGATGCCGACGATCTCGCCGGCACGGACATTGAGGCTGACCCCGTTCAGCGCCTTGATCGGCCCGCGATAGGTGCGGAACTCGAGCGAAAGGTCGGAGATTTCGAGCAGGACATCGCCGGACGGTTCGGTCATCGGCCACCCAGCCTGGGATCGAGCATGTCGCGCAATCCGTCGCCCAGCAGGTTGAAACCCATGGCGCTGATCAGAATGGCCAGGCCGGGAAAGGTGACATACCACCACTGGTCGAGGAAATAGTTGCGCCCGCTCGACACCATGGAGCCCCATTCAGACGTCGGCGGCTGGGCGCCGAGGCCGATGAAGCTCAAAGCCGCCGCCGTCAGGATGGTGCCACCAAGATCCAGGGTCGCCTGAACGATGATGGGCGACAGGGCGTTAGGCAGTATGTGCCAGCGCAGCATATAGGCGGGCGAAGCCCCGAAGCTGCGCGATGCCTTCACATAGGTGCGGTTGCGCAGCGACAGCGTCTGCCCACGCGCCAGCCGCACATAGGCGGGCACCCGCACCACGGCGACGGCCAGCATGGCGTTGAACAGGCTCGGTCCCAACGCCGCGGCCAGCGCCATGGCGAGGATGAGTGCCGGCAGCGCCAGAAAGACATCCATCAGCCGCATGATCGCGGTGTCGACGATGCCGCCGACAACGCCGGACAGGCAGCCGATGATCGAGCCGATAAAGGTCGAGATGATGACGATGGCAAAGGCGATGCCGCAGGACGCGCGCGCGCCGAACAGCACCCGCGAAAACAGGTCGCGCCCGACCTCATCGGTGCCGAAGAGGTGCTGCGGGCTGGGCGCGGCAAGCCGTGCTGCAAGTGAGATCTTGTCGGGCGGGTAGGGCGCCAGCAGGGGCGCGGCCATGATCACAAACAGCACCGCCAGCGCGATCGCGGCGCCGACCAGAGTGAGAGGACTTTCCTTCACGCGATACCACAACCGTCCCGCGCGAAGCCGCGCAGCCGGCCGGGGCGATGTGACGATGCCATCCGCCGCCATCAGCCGAGTTCCCTGATCTGTGGGTCGAGCACCATATAGGTCAGATCGACCGCGAGATTGATCAGCACGTACCCCAGCGAGGCGACGATGGTGAAGCCCATGATCGCGGGAAAATCCAGCGTCTGGATCGATGACACCACATAACTCCCCATGCCTGGCCAGGCGAAGATCGTTTCGGTCAGCACCGCGCCGTAGAGCAGATCACCGAAGGCGAGGCCAAGCAGCGTCACCGACGGGATCAGGGCATTGGGCAAGGCGTGCCGCAGGATGACCGCCGATCGCGACAAACCATTCGCACGCGCGGTGCGCACATAATCCTCCTGCAGGACATCCAGCATCGAGGCCCGAATCTGGCGCGTGATGATGCCGAGATTGGCGAAGGCGAGGACAAAGGCCGGCAGGATGAGGTGATAGAGCGACGACCAGAAGGCTTTCAGGTCGCCGGCGACCAGCGAGTCGACCAGGAAGAAGCCGGTGATGCGCGGCGGCGCGGCGATGCCAAGCGTGATGCGGCCGCTGCCCGGCAGGATCGGTATCTTGACGTAGAACAGGAGGATGAGCGCCAGCCCGAACCAGAATACCGGCATTGAAATGCCGGCAACCGACACGACACGCGCCGCCTGGTCGACCGGTCCGTCCTTGTAGATCGCCGAAAGCACACCGAGCGGCACGCCAATCATGATCGCCGTCACCAGCGCGGCGATGCCGAGCTCGAGCGTGGCGGGCAGGAAAAGGGCAATATCGCCGGCCACCGGGCGCCGTGTCCGCAAGGACTGGCCGAGATCGCCCGACAGGAGTTGCTTGACGTATATGACGAACTGCTGGGTGACGGGCTTGTCCAGACCAAGCTCCTGGCGCACATGCGCCAACGTCTCGGCTGAAGCCTTGTCACCGGCGATCAGCTGCGCCGGATCGCCGGGGATCAAATGCGAAATCGTGAAGGTGATGACCGCGACGCCAGCCACCACGAAGACCAGCAAGACGAGGCGCCGAAGGATTGTTGAAATAAGCGACATGCCTTCGGCGCCGATTTCTATTCGGACTTAGACATATCGGCGATGTTGTAGACCTGGATCAGCATCGGATTGTAGACGTACCCCTTCACCGAGGATCGCATGGCGAAGATGTCGTTCTTCTGGAACAGAAGGACGTATGGTGCATCCTCGTTGGTGATCTTCTGCGCGTCGATATAGAGCTGCTCACGCTTCTTCTGGTCGACGGTCGCGAGCGCCTGGGTGATCAAATCGGTCACTTTCGGGTTTTCATAGAAGGCCCGGTTACCGGGGGCTCCCATCTTGGTCGGGTCGAACCAGATGTTCATGAACATGAACGGATCGGCGAAATCGGGCGTCCACGCGCCCGTCGCGATGTCGTAGTCGCCCTTGGCGACCAGCTCGCGCTTGGTCGTGTCGGCGACATTCTTCATATCCATCGTGACGCCGATTTCGGCGAGCGAGGCCTGCAGCGCAAGACCCACCGGCTCCCAGGCGGAGTCGGCCTGCGAATAGGTGAAGCTGATGTGCAGATTGGAAACACCGGCGTCGGCAAGCAGTTGCTTGGCCTTCTCCAGATCGTAGCTGTACTGCATGCCCTGCGGGTCATGGCCCCACATGCCGTCCGGGACAGCCCCGCGCATCTGTTCGGCCTGGCCCTGCATCACGCCATCGACCAGCCCCTTGTAGTCGGTCGCATAGGATATGGCCTGACGGACCTTCGGATTGTCGAAGGGCGCTTTCTTGTTGTTCAAATAGAGATAGACGACATAGAGGCTGGGATTGCTCTCGATGACCACCCCCCGCGCTTGATTTCATGGCCTCGGCCTGGTCGACCGGAACCTGGTCGATCAGGTCGGCGTCCCCGTTCTCCAGCTGCAGGCGACGCGATGACATCTCGCGCACGATCTTGAAGATGACCTGCTTGAAAGCCGGCGCCTTGCCCGCATAGTGGGGATTGGGATCGAGCGTGATCTGCTGGTTGCGCTCCCAGCCCGAGATTTTGAAAGCGCCGCTGCCGGCGCTGTGCTCGGCGAGCCAGGCCTTCGCGTCGTCGCCGTTGACCGCGTGCTCTTGCGCCTTGGGATTGACGATCGATCCGGCCGAAGTGGCGAGCGCCGACAGGAACGGCGCAAACGGCGCCGACAATTCGAACTTCACGGTCTGCGGGTCGACAATGACGACATCCTTGATGGTCGGGAACATGTCGCCCGGTCCAGCCGCCAGCTTCTTTACGCGGTCGAATGAATATTTGACCGCGGCGGCATCGACCGGCGAACCATCGTCGAACATGTGCCCCGACGCCAGCTTGAAGGTCCAGCTGAGGTTGTCGGGCGCCGTGGTCCAGCTCTCGGCAAGCTCCGGAATCACCTCGGTCTTGGCGCCGTCATATTTCACCAGACGCTCGTAGGCCGGAAAGATCAGCGTATAGCCGTTGTTGCTGACCTCGACGCCGGGGTCGGTCGTGGGCGGATCCTCGGCCTTGGCGATGACCAGGACATCCTTGTCGGTGGCCCAGCTCGGCGCCGCAAAGGTCAAGGCTGTCAAAGCGGCAAATGCCGCAAAAGTCGGCAGGCGACGTAACAACATGATGCGCTCCCCTCGAGCTTGTGTTTTGCATCTCTCACGGGATGACCGAGGGATGCCTTTCGCCCACGCTAACACCCGCATTTCGGATGGCAAGCCGATTTTTCTGATAGGAAAGATATTTTTCTAATTAGCCAAGTGTCATTTCCGTGTCGGCAGTCTCGCGCTCGTCATGAGGACGCACGCTTTTGGCGCCGTTGATGATGGTCTGCTCCGACTGGCCGGATGCCGACGTGCACACGCACAGGATCCGGGCCGGCGTGTCGCCGACGCTGACATAGGCGTGTCCCATCGTGCTTTCGAAGTAGACCGACTCTCCTGTTTTCAGCCTCAGCGTCTCGTAGACGTCGGTGTGCAGCTCGACTTCGCCTTCGAGAACATAAGTGAATTCCTGGCCGGGATGACGGATGAGCTCGCCGAACGTTTCGATGCTTTGCTGGGTGATTGACCCCAGCATGGGGATCATTTCCTTGCGCGACAGTTCCGTGCATAGAAAGCGGTAGACATAGTTGGGGGTCTCGACGATCCGCCCGTCCTCAAGCCGGCTGACGGCACGCGCGCCGTGCGCGATGGGGGAGGCGCTGGCCTTTCTCACGCCGAAGAGCTCGGTTATGTCGACCTTGAGCCCTTGGGCAAGCTGCAGCAGCTTGTCATAGGTCAGCGACATCTGGTTGTTCTCGACCTTCGACAGGGTGGAGATGGCGAGCCCCGACATCTGGGCGACCTGCGTCAGCGTCCAGCCCCGCTCCCGGCGCAGCAGTTTGAGGCATTCTCCCAGGCTTGGCTTCGAATCGCTCATGGCGGACCCTTTTCGACATTGGCGGCAGTCTAGGGTTGAGACCTCACAAAGTCGACTCGCAAGCGGCGCCGCCTTTATCATAGGAAAGAGGTTTGACCGATCGGAAATATTCTGCTTGGTTGCCGGCGCTTGCAAGAGGGAGGCCATGCAGGACGTTCTTATCATCGGCGGCGGCATGGCTGGCGCCTCGGCGGCTTTCTTTCTTGCGGCTGGTCGACAGGTGACCGTGCTTGAAGCCGAAGCCCATTGCGGCATGCACACAACGGGACGGTCCGCCGCTCTCTTCATCGAGGGTTACGGCAACGTCGCCATCCGCGCCTTTACGCGCGCCAGTCGGCAGTTCTTCCTCGAGCCGCCGTCCGGCTTCTGCGACGTACCCTTGCTGACACCTCGTGGCACAATGTCGATCGGCACGGCCGCGCAGAGGCCCAGGCTGGAGGCGCTGTTTGCCGAGAGGGTCGCGGAATCGGCAACAGCCATCGAATGGCTCGACCCTGACGCTTCCCGATCGGTCATTCCAATCCTGCGACCTGAATACGAGGCGAGCGCGTTTCTGGACCGTTCGGCGATGGACATCGATGTCGACACCCTTCACCAGGGCTTTCTGCGGGGCGCACGCCGCCAGGGCGCGCAGGTCGTCACCAATGCTCGGGTCGAGGCGATCGAGCGGGTTGGTGGCGCATGGACCGTGACGACCACGGCCGGCGTCTTCGAGGCGCCCGTCCTTGTCGACGCGGCGGGTGCATGGGCGGACCAGGTGGCCGCCATGGCAGGAGCCACGCCGCTTGGCCTGGTCCCGAAACGACGGACCGCGATGCTTGTCGAAACACCACCCGGCATCAACGCCAAGGACTGGCCGGGCGTGATCGATGCCGACGAGATGTTCTATTTCAAACCATCCTCGGGAATGCTGTTGCTCTCACCAGCCGACGAGACGCCGAGCGAACCGTGTGATGCACAGCCCGAGGAGATCGATATCGCCATTGCAGTCGATCGCGTTCAACAGGCCGCCGCGCTGCCGGTAACGCATGTGTCGCGCAGTTGGGCGGGGCTGCGGTCGTTCTTTGCGGACAAGACGCCGGCGGTCGGTTGGGACCCCCATGTCGAGGGCTTCTTCTGGCTGGCAGGACAAGGCGGCTACGGCATCCAGACCGGACCCGCGCTCGGTCAACTGACCGCGGCCCTGGTGACCGGAAGCGACCTGCCCAAGCCATTTCTTGGCGAAGGCGCCGATCCCAGCCTGTTGTCGCCGGCCCGCTTTCATGGGCCACGACCGACCTGAATGACTGTTGAGGCGCCCATGTCGCCGGACGTGCGCGTGGCCTCGTCAGGCCCGCCGGGCCCGGGCGATGCGCTGCGTGCTCCCCGGTCGAGGCCACCCTTTCAGCTTTCCTTGCTTGAGGTCGCCCGCACCGGGAGTAATAGTCGCCATGGAATTCGTGAGGAGGACGAGATGACGGTGAATTTCGACCCGAGGGCGAAGGCCGCGACGCTCTACCACGGCGAATTCCGGCCGATGTTCATCGGCGGCCAGTGGGTTGCGGCGCAGTCCGGCGAGGTGATGCGGGCGCTCAACCCGGCGACCGGCGAAGTGCTGGCGACCGTGCCGCGTGGCGGAGCCGTCGATGTCGACGCGGCGGTGGCGGCGGCGCGCACGGCCTTCGAAGGGCCATGGTCGAAATTCTCGCCCTATGAGCGGCAATGCGTGCTGCTCAGGATCGCCGATCTGTTCGAGACGCATTGGGAAGAACTCAGCGTTTCCGACACGCTCGACATGGGACTGCCGATCACGCGCACGCTGGCCAACCGGCGCCGCGTCATCGGCATGCTGCGCTTCTATGCCGGCATGGCGACCGCTCTGCACGGCGAATCCATAGACAATTCCATTCCGGGCGAGATCGTCACCTTCACCCGGCGCGAGCCCGTGGGCGTCGTCGGTGCGATCATCCCCTGGAATGCGCCCACCGCCGCCTCGATCTGGAAGATCGCGCCGGCACTCGCAACGGGCTGCACCATCGTGCTGAAACCCTCGGAGGAGGCATCGCTGACGCCGCTGCTGATCGCGCGGCTGATGCAGGAAGCCGGCGTGCCCGACGGCGTCGTCAACATCGTCACCGGAACCGGCGCCGAAGCGGGCGCGCGGCTTGCCGAGCATCCCGACGTCAACAAGATCGTCTTCACCGGCTCGACGCTCACCGGCCAGGCGATCGCGCGGGCGGGCGTCACCAATCTCAAGCGCGTCTCGCTCGAGCTTGGCGGCAAGTCACCGATCATCGTCTGCCGCGACGCCGATATCGACAAGGCTGTTCCCATCGCGGCCATGGCGGTGTTCGTGCATTCGGGCCAGATCTGCATTGCCGGCTCGCGCCTGTTCGTGGCGCGCGAGATCCATGACGAGTTCGTGCGGCGGCTCGCCGAGTTCGCCGGCAGCCTGCGCGTCGGCCACGGCATCGAGGCGGAAACCGAAATCGGACCGCTGATCAATGCCAGGCAGGCCGGCAAGGTGGAGGGCTACATCAAGGCCGGCAGCGACGAAGGCGCCGAACTGGTCGCCGGCGGCTCGCGGCTGACGGGCGCGCTCTATAATGGCGGCAACTTCATCGCGCCGACCGTCTTCGGCGCGGTGTCGGACACCATGACCATCGCGCGCGAAGAGATCTTCGGGCCGGTCATTTCGGCGATGCCGTTCGACACGCTGGACGAGGCCGTCGCGCGCGCCAATGCGACGCCCTACGGGCTGGCCGCCGGCATCTTCACCAGCCATCTCGGCACCGCGCACAAGCTCGCCCGCCGCATCAAGGCAGGCTCGGTGTGGGTCAACATGTACCATGCCATCGACCCCGCCGTGCCGTTCGGCGGCATGAAGATGTCCGGCTATGGCCGCGAGGGCGGCATCGAGCATCTGCATGAGTATCTGGAGACCAAGTCGGTCTGGATCCAGACCGACTAGCTGTGCTGGTATTCAGGTGCTGGCAAG
Source organism: Mesorhizobium sp. M8A.F.Ca.ET.165.01.1.1 (assembly GCF_004792065.1). Classification (NCBI taxonomy): domain Bacteria; kingdom Pseudomonadati; phylum Pseudomonadota; class Alphaproteobacteria; order Hyphomicrobiales; family Phyllobacteriaceae; genus Mesorhizobium; species Mesorhizobium sp. M8A.F.Ca.ET.165.01.1.1. The sequence goes on from NZ_SRTH01000005.1 coordinate 176,130, forward strand.
GCCCGCGTTCAGGAACTTTTCGTCATCTGAGGATTTGGATATAGGATGGACACCGAACAGAAGGGTGTTTTGCGATGACGACCAAACGGCTGGCGATTTGTGTTCTTGCCCTCGCAATGGGCTGCTGCATGTCTTCCACGGCATTCGCCGGGGCCAAGCACCGCCACAATCAACAGGGCGAACAGGAACGCTATGTTCCGGCCGAGGACGATCTCATCGATTTCCTGTTCGGCGGCCCGCGCTATTATGACCAGCAGTTGGTCACGACGGCCGCGGGGGCCTGCTCCTACCAGCGGACAGGGCCGGACGGGTTTGCGATAAACAAGATCAACGATCACCACTGCGGGAAGTAGACGGCCTGGCGCCTACGACGCTCGCATCAACTTGCCGTAGCGCTTGATCAGCCGGTCGCGCTTGAGGCGCGTCAGCCTGTGCGTCCAGAACAGCCCGTCGAGCTGGTCGATCTCATGCTGATGGCAAACCGCCAGCAGACCCTCGGCATCCTCGAACCGCTCATTGCCATCCAGATCCTGATAGCGGACGCGTATGCGGGCGTGCCGCTCGATGTCCTCGGTGACGCCGGGCATGGAAACGCTGCCTTCCTCATGACGGACCATCTCGGTCGAGGCCTGGATAACGGATGGATTTACATAGATTCCCGGCTTTGCCGCGGAAGGAAGCTGGATCACGACCAGGCGTTTCAAGATGCCGACATGCGGGCCGGTAATGCCTATCCCTGGCGCCGCGTGCATGGTGTCGATGAGATCGCCGGCCAAACCGTGCAGGTCGCCGTCGAACAGCTCTACGGGCTCGGCCACGGCACGGAGGAGGGGATTGGGGAATTTTATGATCGACCGAACCGCCATGGACCTCGTCCTATCCGCCAATCATCTTCGTCTGGTGGGGCCGTGCGACCGGCGAATACCGGCATAGCACGGACGCCATCACGGTTCCGCCAGGCCCGCACGGATTTCGGCATCGTGTTCGCCGCGCGCCGGGCATTTGGGCGGCGTCCACCGCGCGCTGGAAAAGCGCGGTGCCGCAACCGCTTGAAGCGCGCCGTCCACCGTCCGCCACGTGCCGCGCGCGGCCATATGCGGATGCAGGGCGGATTCATGCGGGCCAAGCACCGGCCCAACGCAGGCGTCGGACCCTTCGAACAGGCTGATCCATTCGTCACGGGGTTTCGCGGCAAAGATCGCCGCCAGCCGGTCGCCGAGCTCCGGCCAGAGCTCGCGATCGAACTGCCGGGCGAAGTTTGGATCGGCGGCGAGGCCAAGCCTGTCGAGGAAGAGCGCGTAGAATTTCGGCTCGATGCACTGGACACTGATGAAGCTACCCTCCGACGTGCGGTAGACGCGGCACCAATGCGGCCCATCCAGCAGGCTTTGACCGCGCTCCGTTGCGAGCGCGCCGGACTGGCCGAGCGACATCAACAGGTTCATCATATGGGCCGAGCCGTCGACGATCGCGGCGTCGACCACGGTGCCTCTACCTCTGGTGCGCGCGTTGATGATGCCAGCCAGCATGCCGACCACCAGATAGAGCGCGCCGCCGCCTATGTCGCCGACAAGCGTCGGCGGCGCCATGGGCGGCTCGCCGGGCAAGGAGGCGTACCAGAGCGCGCCCGACAGGCCGATATAGTTCATGTCGTGCCCGGCGGTGGCGGCCAGCGGTCCGTCCTGGCCCCAGCCGGTCATGCGGCCGTAGACCAGGCGCGGGTTGACCGTGAGGCAGGCATCCGGGCCGAGCCCAAGACGCTCCATCACGCCGGGCCGGAACCCCTCGATCAGCCCGTCGGCGGTGGCGATGAGGCGCATCAGCACGGCCACGTCCCCGGCGTCCTTGAGGTCGAGCGCGATAGAGCGCTTGCCGCGATCGAGCAGCGAGCGCTCCGGCGCACCCGGCATGGACGCGTGCTTGCGGTGGGCGACGATGACATCGGCGCCGAGATCGGCGAGCAGCATGCCGGCGAAGGGCGCCGGTCCCAGCGCTTCGATCTCGACGATGCGGATTCCCCTGAGCATCCCATCCTCCACAGCGGTCGACCCTTTGGCACCTTGGTTATCGCGAACGTTTGGTATCGAGAGGGCGACGGTGTGTAACCCCGCTCTTTCGCCATTGAAGCATGTGCCGTCGGCATATACTTCAGGGCCATGAAAAAAATCGGTTTCCTGTCATTCGGGCATTGGACGCCCTCGTCGCAATCGCAGGTGCGTTCGGCATCGGACGCGCTGCTGCAATCCATCGATCTCGCCGTCGCCGCCGAGCAGCTTGGCGCGGACGGCGCCTATTTCCGCGTGCATCACTTCGCCCGCCAGCTCGCCTCGCCATTCCCGCTGCTGGCCGCCGTCGGCGCCAAGACCAGCCGTATCGAGATCGGCACGGCGGTGATCGACATGCGCTACGAGAACCCGCTCTACATGGCCGAGGACGCGGGTGCGGCCGACATCATCGCCGGCGGACGTCTGCAGCTCGGCATCAGCCGCGGCTCGCCCGAACAGGTCATCGATGGCTGGCGCTATTTCGGCTACCAGCCGCAGGAAGGCCAGACCGACGCCGACATGGCGCGGCATCACGCCGAGGTCTTCCTCGACACGCTGCGCGGCGAAGGCTTTGGCCAGCCCAATCCACGGCCGATGTTCCCCAACCCGCCCGGCCTGCTCCGGCTCGAGCCGCATTCGGAAGGCCTGCGCGAGCGCATCTGGTGGGGCGCGGCCACCAACGCCACCTCGGAATGGGCGGCCAAGCTCGGCATGAATTTGCAGAGCTCGACGCTGAAATTCGACGAGAGCGGCAAGCCGTTCCATGTCCAGCAGGCCGAGCAGATCCGCGTCTATCGCGAGGCCTGGAAGGCGGCCGGGCACAAGCGTGAGCCGCGCGTCTCGGTCAGCCGCAGCATCTTCGCGCTGGTCGATGATCGCGACCGCGCCTATTTCGGGCGCGGCAATGAGAGCCGCGACCAGATCGGCTTCATCGAGGAAAACACGCGGGCGATCTTCGGCCGCAGCTATGCCGCCGAGCCGGATGTGCTGATCAAGGAGCTGGCGCAGGACGAGGCGATCGCCGAGGCCGACACGCTGCTGCTCACCGTGCCCAACCAGCTCGGCGTTGACTACAACGCCCATGTCCTCGAGGCGATCCTGAAGCACGTCGCGCCTGGACTGGGGTGGCGCTGAGCGCCGCGCCGTGTAACCATCCGCCATGGCGGGCGGTTCACGGAGGTTCACGGTATGGCGAAGAAGGCGTTGATTGCCTGGGGCGGCTGGGAAGGCCACACGCCTGAGCGCAGCGCCAATGTCGTGCGCGACATGCTGGAGCGCAACGGGTTCGCGGTGACGATCGGCCACGGCACGGCGATGTTCGCCGACCCGGACCTTGCCTCGTTCGATCTCATCGTGCCTGTCATCACCATGTCGACGATCGAAAAGGCCGAGCTGAAGAACTTGACGCAGGCCGTTCGCCAAGGGAGTGGGCTCGGCGGCTTCCACGGCACGATGGGCGACAGCTTTCGCAATGAGCCCGACTATCAGTTCATGACCGGCGGCCAGTGGGTCGCGCACCCCGGCGACATCATCGACTATACCGTCGTCATCACCCGGCCGGACGATCCGATCACGAAAGGCGTCAGTGATTTCGCCTATAGGTCGGAGCAATATTACATGCATGTCGACCCGGGAAACGAGGTGCTGGCGACGACCACCTTCACCGACGCGCACTTCCCCGGCATCGACGGTGTCGTCATGCCGGTCGTCTGGAAGCGCCGGTATGGCGCGGGCAAGGTCTTTTACAGTTCCCTCGGCCACATCGCGGATGAGTTCGCGGTGCCGGAAATGGCACTGATGGTGGAGCGCGGCTTGCTGTGGGCCGCGCGGGGGTAGCGGCAACGGTGGCGCTCTACGGCGCCCCCCTCTGTCCGGCAGGACAAAGGGGGGCGTGACAGAACTCGACGGTGGACGTTGCGCTTTTCACTACTTCGCTACCCAATCCCACCCGTAACCGCATAGGCGCCTGCGGTGCGTCCATCCTCCAGCCGCACCACCGCCGTCACGATCGAGCCATACGCGCCGCGCCAGGGGCTATGGAGGCGCTGGTGCTCGGCGGCCGGAACGAGCGCACGCCCGATGAAGCGCGTCCCGCTTCGTTGCATCGCGACGGCGTCTCCGTTGACATGCAGCTTGACGCTGGCGTTCTGCGCCTCTGCGTCGCCGGGCAGATCAAGCGTGATGGTGATTTCGTCCTGATCGCGGGAAGAACGCATCTCGGCAGCAAACGCGATGGCAAGCGGAGGTGCTTTGGCGTCGCCAGCCCGGTTGGGCCGGCTCGAAAACACATCATCGGCCAGTTCAGGCGTGCGCGGCGGACGCGTGCGACGCTGCGTGGAGCGCTCGTAATCGCCGGCCATACGCAGCAGCCTTTCGTCGTCATAGGCCTTGCCGGCGAAGGTCAGGCCGACCGGCATGCCGATGTCGGCCATGGTGCCCATCGGCACGGTGACGGTCGGGATGCCGAAATGGCGCCAGACCAGATTGCCGTTGGCGACCCAGGTGCCGTTGCGCCAGGCGAGCGCGGCGGAGGCCTCGTTGACGTCGGCGTCGGCCGGGCCGACATCGGCGGCGGCCGGCAGCACCACGGCATCGAGGCGATTGGCGTCCAGCCAGTCCTCGAAATCGATGCGCCGCGTCGCCTCAAGTCCCTTCAACCCGTCTGCCATGGTCGGGATGTCCTTGAAGGGCGTGACGCCGGACTTCGCCCGCTCGACATAGTCCGCCAGGTCGAAGCCGCCTTCATAGCGGTCCGGCAAGGTGCCTGGCGGCTGCGGAAAGATTTTCGGGCCGTCGACAGAGGCGAGATCGGGCAAGGCAGGGTCGGCATTGGCGCGCAGGAAATCGTCCCAGGCCCAGATGCAGAGGTCCCAGATTTCGCGGTCGGCGAAGTCCGCCGGCACCAGTCCGCGCTCGACCATGGTTCGTGCGCCCGGGCGGTCGCGCTCGTAATTGGAGACAACGGGAAAATCGACCTCGACCAATTCGGCGCCGAGCCGACGCAGATCCGTTGCCGCCTGCTCCCATAGATCAAGCACCGAGGCCCGGGTTTCGATCGGCCGGTCGGCCTCGCTGTCGCGGCCGATATACATTCCGGGCACGCCGAGCCGTTTGCCCTTGAGCGACCCCTCCAGCGCCACATCGGTGTAACGCGGTGGGCGCAACTCGGAACTTTTCGGCAGTTTGATCCAGGGCTGCGCGCGCCAGAAATCGCCTCTGGTTTCCGGATCATCGGCGACGATGACATCAAGCAGTTCCAGCATGTCGGGCACGCTGCGCGTGTGCGGCACCACGACATCCATGGTCGGCACCAAGGGCCAGTTGCCGCGCACCGAAATCACCCCGCGCGAGGGCGTGTAGGCGACCAGCGCGTTGTTGGTGGCCGGCGCGCGGCCGGACGACCAGGTCTCCTCGCCAAGCCCGAAGGCGCAGAAACTCGCCGCCGTCGCGGTGCCCGAGCCATTGGAGGAGCCCGACGCGAAGGCGGCGGTCAGGTAGTCGGCATTGTACGGGCTTTCGGCGCGGCCATAGACGCCGCGCTGCATGCCGCCATTGGCCATAGGCGGCATGTTGGTCAGGCCGATCAGCACCGCGCCGCCGGCCCGCAGCCGCGCGATGGTGAAGGCGTCTTCATTGGCGACGAGATGCTCGAAGGCGGGCGAGCCGGCCGCCACCGTCAGCCCCTTGACCTTGTAGCTGTCCTTGGCGGTGTAGGGGATGCCGTCGAGGGGCCCGAGCGTCTTACCTTGCCGGCGCCGCTGGTCGGAAGCGGCGGCTTCCTCGAACATATCAGGGTTGAGCACAGGCACGGCGTTGAGGCTGATGCCGTGCCGGTCGAAATGGGCGATGCGCCTGACATAGGCCGCGACGAGTTCGACGCTGGTGACCGTGCCCTCGTCGAGCGCCTGGCGCAGTTGGTCGATCGTCGCTTCGACGAGGTGAAGGCTGGCGTCGGTCATCGCGGGTCCCAGGCTGTTGTCCGTACGCCATGGATGAGCGAGGCCGCCGGCTTCGGCAAGAGCCAATCAGAGGTCTTTGCCGAGCCTGTTGTTCCTGCCTTTCAGGTCAGCGGCACGCGGTCCTCGAAAAAATCGATTTTTGATGCAACCTCTGATGGGCGCGCGCGTTACAAGGCTCCCGGGGGGGAGGGTGAGGTTTGCATTGTACCGTTTCGAGATACTGAACGAGCCGACAGGCACGTATTCCATTTTCGACAGATCGACCGAACTGCCTGTAACAGTGGGAGGCAGGCCTTTCATCGGTCTTTACCGGCACGAAGTGCCTCTGGCTCTGCTCGCCGCCATGGAGCCCGATGACAGCGGGATGCCGTCGCTCTCGCTGCTGAGCGGCTGCCGATCCTGCCGGGATGATCGACAAGACGACTTGCAAGCGTGAATGAACGCTCGCATAAGTTGCGGCTGGCATATAACATGAAAGAAAATGGTGCCGTCATCACAGCATGAAAGGGGAATCATGCCTGAACAGAACGCGCTTGTCCGCACGGCCATCGCACGGCTGCTTTCCGAGAGAACCGGGGTCGCCGTCATTTCGATGAAGGAGAGTATCGCGGAACTGCCGGCGGCAGCCGGCGCGGCGCTGGCCATCGATAGGCTGCAGGATCTGTTGCTGGAAATGGCGGAGGTGCGCGGAATGATGGTGGCGCTCGATCTTTAGGATGGTTCACCGTCTCAGGGAACGATAAGCAGCCCGCACCTTTCTTGGCGATTGCTCTAGGCCTGCAGATACGGGTGGGTCGCCACCTCCTGAAAGCGTTCCGCCTTGCGCGCCGGCGCCAGCGTGCCGTCGCCATAAATCATGCGGCCGGCACGGAAGGTGGCGCGCACGCGGGCCACGGGGCTGACATCGGCGACGACGAGATCGGCCAGGAGTCCAGGCTCGATGGCGCCACGGTCGGCCAGGCCCAATGCCTTGGCCGGGTTGGCGCTGGTCAGCGCCGCAGCCGCTGCCAGGCCATCCTCGCGCAACTGCGCCAGGCCGAGCACGGCGGGCAGGATCGAGGCCGGGTGATAGTCGCTGGCCAGCATGTCGAGCAGCCCGGCCTGATAGGCCTGGCGGGCGGAAAGATTGCCCGAATAGGATTCTCCGCGCAACGCGTTGGGCGCGCCCATGGCCGTATACATGCCCAGCCGGCGGGCTTCCCGCGCCGCCTCCAGGGTCACCGGGAATTCGCTGAGCACGGTTCCCAGGCCGTGGACGAATTCCACCTTTTCCAGTGTGTCGTCGTCGTGCGAGGCGAGCACGATGCCGCGGGCGCGGGCAAACGCCGACAGGCTTTGCAGCGTGCCGAGCACACCGCCATGCCCGTTGCGATCGGCCATGCGCTTGCCGACGACCTCGGAGACGTCGGCAATGGACATGCCGCGCTCCTTGGCCAGGCGGGCGATATACAGTTCGACGTCGCGGTACTGTCCCTGTCCGGGCGTGTGATCCATCAGTGAGACCAGGTGCAGCTTGCCGGCATCCATCAGTCTTTCCAGCACGCCGACAGCCGCGGTGAACGTCACCTCGAAACGGGCGTGGATGCGGTGGTCGACCAGAAGGTCGTCCTTCAGCCCGGTGATGGTCTGGATGATGGAAGATGTGTGTTCTTCCGAGCGCAGCAAAGCCGCGGTGGCGCTGTTGCCGATGAAGGAAAGCGCGGCATAGGCTGTGGTCACGCCGCAGGAGGCCAGCCGCTTGTCGAGTTCGGCGATGCCGATTTCCATCGGCACGTGGACACCGCTGCGCGGCTCCACTTCGCGCTCAACCATGTCGCCATGCATGTCGATGAAACCAGGCAGCAGCAGGCGGCCGCCGCCGGTGAAGTCGGCGTTCTCGACAGGCTGGTCGCGGATCTCGGCGATCCGGCCGTCTTCGACCCTGACGGCGCCATTGGCAATGACACGGTCGCGCAGGACAATCTGGAATTCACTCAGCCACATGTTCCGCCGCTCCATCGGTTCGTCCCCGCGGTGGGGTGCGGCCTTGTCTGCCCGTTCAAGCATGGTCGTCTCCGAAAACAACATTCCGCATTTCCGGATCGCCCTCCGGCCAGGCGGTTTCAAGGCGTGCATTTGAATGTTTCATTTCTGATGACCGGATAACTTGGCTTGGTGACAGGGTTGTGTAGGACAAACAGGCCGGCCCGTCGTGCTGCCACCGGAGATATCCGCAAGATGTGACGGAACGAGACGGACGTTGCCGCGGCCTTGAGAAGCAAGGGCCACAGCGTCAGCGTCATCCTCGCCGAATATGGCGTCACCGACTACATAAGGCTGCGCACCGACATCATCGAGCGGCTGCCGACCAAGGAGGAGGCGCGACGGCTCGCGCAACCGGAGACCGAGCCGGTGATGCTGACGAAAAAAGTCGATGTGGACATGAAAGGCACGCCGACCTCCTATTCCGAAACGGTCTGGGCGAGCGAACGCATGCAGTTCTCGATCGACAATACGAGCCAGCTGCTCAGCGTGCTGGCGCAGGCTGAGAACGGCGAGGGTGAGGGGCTGGGTTCCGCGCCAAAGATGAAATCCGCGCCGGTCTGGCTCGGCGTGGCGTGTAGCCGCGAACAATGTCGGCGTTCGACCTGACACGGACTGCCGCACGCCAGGCAGCGTCCATTGTTGGTTCGGGGTTCGCCAACTACTGGGCGCCGGGCGTCCATTCGGGCAGCGGCGCCAGGCTGCGGTTGAACTGCTTCCACCACATCGCCTCATCCACCTCGCAGCAGGCTCGAAGCATGGCGTGTGCCTTCTCGAAAGCCTGAGTCGCGAGGTCGTCGAACGTCATCCGCGCATCGTACGGCACCGACACCACCAGTTCCTGACCGGTTTGTGTCCCCTCTTCGTCGACCTGAAGATAAAGCCAGACGACGAAATGCGCGCCTTGGCCGCTCGCGTCGGCATTGCCGATCTTGATGCGGTCGATGCCTGCTGCGGTGACTCTCATGCGGGGACCTCTTCAATCGAGCTCAGAATGCCTCCAGAAGTCCGCCGCGATCAGGAAGGTTCCGTCACCGTTGCCGCTATGGTGAAGCATTGATGAAGAGGCGATTGGGCCGGCGTTGCCTGGCTGTAGCCGAGCCCTGCCAGTGCCATTGCATTGGCGCCGCCTCGGGCCGAAAATGCCTCCATGAAAGCAGTTCCCAGGCTCACGACACCAAGGCTCGTGCTTCGGGCGCCGGGCGAACGGGATATCCCGGCATGGTTCGCGCGCGCCACCGATGTCGAATCCGCCTCCCTTGCCGGCGATCCCGTTCCCGACGACATGAGCGCGGGCGCGCGGTGGCTGGCGCTTTCGCGTCAGCGGTTCGCCGACGGCAAGGCGATCAAATGGGCGATAGACCAGGCAGGTGTGTCGGATGCGATCGGGACGATCACCCTGTCCTTCGCAACCGACGCCAAGGCGGCCGCATTGGGATTTGTGCTCGGGCGCGCGCATTGGGGGCAGGGGCTGGGCAGCGAGGCCGCGCGCGAAGTGCTTCGCTACGCCTTCGAAACCCTCGCGCTCGAACGGGTGACGGCCGAGGCGGCGACGCGCAACGTCGCGTCGCTGCGGATCCTGGCGAAGCTCGGCTTCGACCATGTCGAGAGCTTCATCGATGAGTCCGACGGCGAGCACTGCGAGCGCTTCGTGCTCGACGCAGACGTCGGAACGTCACTGTTGGCGGGCGATGCGATGCCAGGCTGCTAGGCTTTGAGGCATCCGCCGAGGGATGATCCCTGGATCGCGTGGGCTTTCCGCGGTTCAGGGCAGATCAGATCACCGGCGCCTCAAAGGCCACGAAAATGATGCCGGCCAGCATCCGTCCGCGCCTCGCAAGCACTGGCCCATGGACCAGCTGGACGAGGTGCCGGCGTCGAGCGCATATCCGCCGCGACAAGATCACCAGTCAAGGCGATCAGTGCCCGGCGCCGCCGCCGAAAGCCAGTGCGGTGAGGCTGGCGAGGCGGCGTGGGATGACGAGACCCGATACGTATTCAACTCCCTTGCGACGCATCGCCCCGAATGCTCGTCATCCCTATTCAGCTCAGCCCTTGGCGCTCGGCACAGGCGTATTGAGAAGCTGCTGCTCCCAAAGATACGCGATGCCGCTGCCGCCGAAGTGCTGGATGAGTATCTCGGTCAGATCCTCGACATGCTCGGTGCGCGCCCAATCGCGTTGCCATTCGCCAGCGAGCGCCATCACGGTCATCACGTTCGCGCCGGCCGCGATCATCCGCTGGATGGCAACTTCGTGAGACTCCTTCGAAATGCCGCCCGACGCGTCGGTGATCACGGTCACGTCCCAGCCTTCACCGGCGGCCTGGATCACCGGCATTGCGACGCAGACCTCGGTCCACAGGCCGGCGATGATCAGCTGCTTGCGGCCGGTCGCCTTGACGACGTTCACCACATTCTCGTCCTGCCAGGTATTCACCCAGGTGCGATCGACGACTTCCTGGTCCGGAAATACGTCGGTGATCTGCTTAAAGAGAAGTCCACCGCGCGCCGCGATCACGCTGGTGAGAATGGCCGGAACATTGAAGGCTTTTGCCAGCTTCGCCAGCGCGGTCGTGTTGTTGACCACCATGTGCGGATCGTGGCTGTTCAGGTTTGCGAGCTGATAAGGTTGGTGATCGATCAGAACGAGGACCGAGTCTTCAGGACGAAGAAGCGAATCAAGGCCGTTGCGAGGGGTCATCAAGACTTCCTTTCTCTGCCGCCATGGACGGCACTGGGTTCACGGGAGACATGCGCCAGCGGGCGGCGTTGCCTGGACGCAATTTGCTGTTCCTCTTGGTGATGCGGTAGTGCCATGGTCAGGCATACTGTGTTGCGAAATGAGGAACGCCGGAATGGACATTGAAGATCTACAGACATTCGTCGTAGTGGCCGATGCAGGGGGCGTATCGGCCGCCGCGCGTCGGCTCGGCGTTTCCAAGTCAATCGTCAGTCGGCGGCTCTTTCGGGTTGAAGCGGAACTTGGCGTTCAGCTTCTTGCACGAACGACCCGGGGTGCGGCGCTTACGGAGGCGGGGATCACGTTCAGGGATCATGCGGCACGCGCCAGCGCCGAGATCGACACGGCCAGGGAAACGATCCTCCCAACCGGAGAACTGCGCGGCCGCCTGAGGGTTGCCATGCCGCTTTCTTTCGGCCCGACCCACTTCGCTCCGGTGCTTGCGGAAATGGCGCAACACCACCCGCAACTCCACATCCATAGCTCCTACAGCGACCGCTTCGTCGATCTGATCGCCGAAGGTTTCGATTGCGCGATCCGGGTTGGCTACCTTCAGGACTCCAACCTGATCGCGAAGCGCGTCGGGCCGATCTATGGAAAGCTTGTCGCAAGCCCGGATTACATCAAGGCGCACGGTTCACCTGAGAAGGTAGAGCAACTCGTCGACCATCAGGCCCTCATGCAAGGAACGGAAGCCTGGCAGTTCGTGGATGGCGACAAGATTGTCACGGCTCAGCCGCAGGGCAGGTTCAAGGCCGACAACGCTACGGCGCTTGCCGCTGCCGCGGCGGCTGGACTCGGCATCGCCTGGCTCCCCGACTGCATCACGCACGAATATGTGGCCTCCGGCGCACTCGTTGCGGTGATGACGCGCTATCCCCCGCCTTCGGCAGGCGTGTATGTCGTCCGGCCGCCGGGTAGGCACCCCACACGGAAAGTCCGGGTCCTCATCGAAATGCTGATCGAGTATTTCGCACGACATCCAGATGTTTGGGGTCTCGACCGCTAAAGCAAGAACGAGGCGGAACCCTTCAACAATTGCGTTCGCTTATTAAAATCAATCACAGGTGGCGGCGGCCTTGAGCGCTTCGGCGCGGGCAGGTTGGCGCAAATCCGCGATCCGTCGAACGGATGCGTAAAACCTGGGATAATCGCCGGCGCACAGGTCGAACAGGCGGAGAAACGCCGGAACCTGTTCGCCGTAGACGGCAGTCGCGGCGAGCTTTGCGTTGTTGATCGGGGCATCGAACCAGGCGTCGTATCCCCGGTATCCGGCCCAGCGTTTGTCGCGCGTTTGCCGGTAGCGCATCCGCAGCCTGTCGAGCGTGGCTGCCTTTTCAGCCGCCATCTCCTCGGGGCTACGGGAGCTTTGATAGACCTGCCTCAACTCGTCGCGGGTTTTTGACACCAGTGCGAGAAAGTCGGCACTGCGCCTGCGATCGGCTTCGTAGCGGCGCAAGCCGGCGCGGTCGCCGGCCGCGCGGAGCCATTTTCTTGTGCCGGTGGTTTCGACGGCAACCGCGAAAGCCTCGTTGAATGCGGAATCGCCATTCACATAGAGGCGCTGATGCGCCAGTTCATGAAAGATGAGGCTCGCGAGATAGGTGTCGTCCTGACGCAGCATGGTGCTGAGCAGCGGGTCACTGGACCAGCCCAGCGTGGAATAGGCGGTGACGCCGGAGACATAGACGTCCAGCCCCCGTTCATGAAGTGCTGCAGCGCTTTCCGTCGCGGATTTCCGGTCGAAATAACCCCGATAGGGAACGCAGCCGAAAACCGGAAAGCACCATGTTGTTGGCGTGAGCGAAAATTGCGGGGCGGCGAAAACGGCCCAGGTCACGGCATCCCGGTGGATATCGACATAGCTGCGGTAGCTGCTGTTGTCGGGCAGCGCCAGTTCGTCCGTGGCGAACCGCCTGATCGCGCTCGCCGACGTCAACCTGGTGCGCAAGGCCTGTGGGGTCGAAGGGGCCTGGATCAGTTTTCCGACGTCTTGGCGCGCGGCCATGATCCGCACATGACCCTCCAGCGATTGCGCGTAATAGGAAATGCTGGTGCAGCCGCCCACGGCGGACGCCATGACCACCGCGGCAAACAATCGAAAAATGCGCTTCACTTCTGCCCCACCGCTTCGTCCCTTGCCCATGGAGCATATGTGCGGCGGACCGTCCACTGGGCATGCCCTCGAAGCTGCCGGTCCGCCGCCGGCCCCCAAGCCATAGGCTGCCATGCGCCTGATGTCGGATATTCGGACCGCCTCGGCGATTCCTGAAAGCTGCCATTGCCTCAAGCGATCAGTTTCGGCCGCATTGGGGCGGCTTCCAGACAGTCTACTTCTGGTGGCTACGGCGTCTAGAGCGTACCTGAAGATGTTGTCAGGTCGTAGCGCTGCTTTTCGAGACTATCTCGGCTTCCAGCACTTGCCACACGCCGACGGCTTCTTCCAGCCGAGCCTTAAGCGTTGGCATTGTTTTGTCCGACTCGGTCTTACCCTCGACCCGGTTAAATCGGCGCTGATACCGACGTTCAAGGTTCACTTATACTGCGCAGCATATTCGAGGAACTCGACATGGGCAGTTCGGGCGCGATCCCATCGGTAGCGGGGCCAGTCGTCGGGTCTCTCTCTGTCTGATGCCATTGTCAGGACTAATTGTTCCCTTGCCCGTGATATAGCAACAAAGAACGCAGATCTCTCGTCTGCTGGATTACCCCAGAATGTTTCCGCCTCGACGCCCATCACATAGACCGTGTCGAATTCGAGCCCTTTGCTTTTGTGAATCGACATGATGCGGACTGCTCGGTCGGCCGAGAATGCCGACAGCGCAGTGCCAATGTTTTTCTCTTGCTTGAGAAGCTCATGCAGCCTGTCCACTGCTTCCTGAACCAGCTCGTCGAGCCGACTCCCCTGGGCGTAGTCTGACGACATTGCGACGATCGCGTCGCGCCCGACAACTTCAAAAAGATCATCCAAAATCTTTCGCAGCCCGTCACGGTCACCGTTGGCGATCGCCCCCTCCGCGATGGCGGTTTGCACGTGCGCGACAAATCTAGTCCATCGCGACCGAGCGCGATACTCCTGTTCCTCGTCTGCGGCTTGGTTGTATACTAACGTGTTGAGGAGGCGTTTGTGGGCGTCAGGACTGGCTGTCGTGCCCGCGACAAGGAGCAGGTCGGTAATGACCTTAGCAATCGGCTCGTTCGCAAATACGTGGATGCCGTCTTCCTCACGAAAAGGAATGCCGCTCTGCTGCAAAGCAAGACGAAGCCGCTGGCAGAAGTACAGCTGATCACGGCTGACGAGGACGGCGATGTCAGAAGGTGCGACACCATCATCGTCAATCCGGCTTTTGATCGCCGCCGCGATCTGTTCCGCTTCGTGCGATGCATCATCAGCATGGATGAAGTCGATGACGCCTTCGTCTCCGGGCAGTGCAGCATCATCCACTGCAGCTGCCGGGTCCATCTTTCGAACCATTGCATTCTGCATTCGTCGTAGTCGTGGCTTGGAGCGAAAGTTTTGATACAGATTAAGCGGCAATGCACCGAAATCGACCGCATATTGCTCGAAGATGCCATCGAGAGCGCCAGCCCAGCCCATGATCCGTTGTCGCGTGTCGCCCACTGCGGTTAGCTTTGCCGCTGACGCTTCGAAGCAAGCCTTGACGAACTGGTACTGCTCTCCGGTGCAGTCCTGGAACTCATCGAAGAACACGTGGCCATAGCTGTAGCGAATGGCATTCCGCGCGAATGAATTGGTCTGCACGATCGTGGTTGCGAGCGGCACCATGTCATTGAAGGTAATGGACTGACCTTGCACGCGCCTTCCGCCGACGCTGTAATCGGCGTTGAGCTGGTCGGCGCCCGTCAGCGCCGTACGGAACCGGTCAATGATCCGTTTTGCAAATCCATGAAACGTGTAGCTATCGAACCGACTTGCCAGTTCATGACCGCACCTCAGCCTGACTCTATCCTTCAGATTAAGGCTTGCATCGACCTTGAACGCGATCGCGAGAATTCGGTTCGGGTATCGGCATGTGGCAGTGCGGAGCAGAAAGTCAGCACGCTGCGCCAGTACCTCCGTCTTACCGGCTCCCGGCCCTGCGGTGAGGGCAAGATTCTGGTCTATTGTCTTGACGGCGATGAGGGCATTCGGCTCGAGGATAAGGCCATCGGCCGGTTTCCAGCGATCGACGGGGATCATTCCGGTATAGCCTGAAGGGCGGCCAAGGCGTGAGCGACCATCCGCCTAAGCGAGTCCGGCAAGGAGGCGACAAGCGCATCATCATCAAGCTCTGCCATCGCCCGAATATGCCAGACCGGCTTGCTCCCGACTTTGAACCGCTTGTGATAAGCCCCGAAATAGGAGAGCTGCTCAGTGCTGTACTGGCCTTCCGCACCGTGATGTTCGCCGAGAACGGAGTCGAGCATGGCCTTCGTAGGTGCCGCCAACTGATCTGCGGTCATTCCGAACGCAGTCGGGTACGCAGTCATCAGGGCAAAGTCTAGGTCGAGCGGAGAGGAGAAAAACACTCCTCGTTGTTCCAGCCAGGTGATCCACCCACCGTCATTGGCGAGCAACAGCTTCTCGCTATTCCAAGCTTCGATCTCGTCGATCTTTTCCTGGGTCAAGCCGGTGATCTTCTTGTCGCCATAAGCCAGCAGCTGCTGAGCGGCGTACTTGATGCGCCCCCAGCCGCCACCATGGCGCGCAAGGTCGAGATCAAGAAGCGTTACGAACGGTATCTCCAAGCCATGGAGGAGACGCCAGAAGTGGTTCACATGCCTGCCGCCGAGCGGCACCATCGAGATTGACGCGTCGTCAATCTTGGTACCAGCGGCGCTGATCAGTCGTGGCAGAACGACTTCTTCACTGTCCCCCTCGCCGAGGATGACATAGCGCGAAAAATAGATTTCCGGATAAGCCTGAACCGCCTCACGAACGAACTTATAAGCGGCACCGTCCTTTTTCTTGTCTGGCAATTCTATCGTTCGCGCCTGGGTAGTGCGGTCGGCCGCTAGACGCAGGTAGCGTACGCTTTTGGGATCAATTCGCCGCATAATCGAGGCCGAGTGGGTCGCAAGGAGCGCCTGCGTATCCTGCCCCTTTGAGAACTCGGTCAGGCTGGCGACAACGCGTCCAAGATAATGGGGCGAAAGGCTGTTCTCTGGCTCTTCAACTGCGACAAGGGTGAACACTGCGGGGCGGAGCTTGTCGATATCGAACTCGGCGTTCAACTCGCCTGCCAGGACCCGTTGATTGAGCCGGTGAACGCCTAGGACAATCGATAGGTACAAAATCGACTGCTGTCCGTCGCTAAGGCGTGAAAAGTCGACGCTCTCTTCCTCATGCCCCGGGGCAAAAACCACACTCATATGGCGCAGGAGAGCTTCGATCTCATTGCGGCCGAAGAACACCGATGGGCTGTTGAAATGGCTTCCCCTATGTAGCGCAGTCCACGAACCTGACAGTGCCTGTGTTACGCTGGTCATTGCCGGATTGCCGGCCAATGCCGTGCTGATCTGCTCGGTGAGGCCGTCGACGGCCGTGCGTTCTTTTGCCCAATTCGCCGACCTCAGAACGCGCCCGAGCAGGGCGCTGGCTGAGTAAGAGATATGGTCGGCGGGATCTCGCCGAGCGGGTAGATAGTGGACCTGAATGCTGTTGCGTTCCTGCTTTGCCACTCGTGTTTCTGCCGCTGGCTGGCTATCGGCGTCGACCTTCTGCACGGTGGTGAAATTTTCTTCGACGTCTCCATCCTGGTCCAAGATCGCAGATAACCGGAAGCGAACCCGCACTGGTCCCTCTGGTGCCACAAGCTGCATATGGGCGAAGGCAAGGGGCACAGTCGGTTTGGGTGCACCATCATCGACGAGCAGTTCTGGGAACTCGAAATCCGCTTCGATCCACAGCCGCCGCTCGAGGGGATGATCCTTCTCGTTATGTGGAACGTGAAAATCCGATTTTCGAATTTTCCGCTGTCCTGGATCAAGGCTGAACATTCTTGCCAGCGCCTGCAAAACCGCAGTCTTACCCGAGCCATTAGGCCCCAGCATAAAAGTCATGTCAGCGAGATCGATGGTGGTGGCAGTCGTACCGAAAGAGCGAAAATTGCTTAGACGCAAACGAACAAGTTTCATTAGTCAAATCCCCCCGCAGTTGCCTAGCAAATTTCGATGAGTGGATGAAGCGTTACGTGGGTTAACAAGCTAATCCTTACGTCATTGTCGTCATCACCGGCGATGGCCCAGTTCGCAGCGGTGGGTCGACACTAGCGTCGCAAATAGCATCAAGTTAGCGATGACCGCCTGATCGATCTCGGCCGGGAGTAGTTCCGAAGGGAATTTTCCACGACAACCAACGCTCCTGTACAGTGCGCCCCATGAATCAGGAGGTCAATAATGGCGCAGCTCTCGACGACCGACATGAAGCTGATAGACAGTATCTTCGGCATGTACAGCGGCAATGTGCTAGACTTCAGTGTCGCTCGGTTTGGCTCGTTCTTCCAACGCGACCTGGGCATCGACATCTTCCACGACCGCTACGCCATTCACGGTGGGTCGAAGGGCAAGATGTTTCGGGGATTCCTCGAAGTAGCATCGAATGCCGACGTCGCTCGGGCGCTCCATGCGCTGTGGGAATACCGAGAGACATATCGACTCGATCATAATGAGACGGACAGCGTCCTGAACTCTCGGGCGCGCTTAAGCGCGCTGGTGGTCAAGCTCGGCTACAAGCCGTTGCCGGCGGGGTTCGACGAGCCAGCACCGGCGGCGCCGACATCACCCGTGCCCAAGGGGCCCAGGGCCGGCGAGCTGGTGGCGCTCGAAGCAGAATTCATTGCCATGACGGCGATGGACGAGGCCGCCCAAGCGCGTGGCTATGCGTTCGAGCGCTTCTTGAAGAAATGGTTCGATGCATGGGGACTCGATGCGCGGGCCTCGTTCAAGCAGATCGGCGAGCAGATCGACGGTAGCTTCGAGCACCGAGGCTCTGTTTATCTGATCGAGGCGAAGTGGACGAATGCCAAGACGGATGCCGCCGCTTTGCGCTCCTTCCAGGAGAAAGCAGGTGATGGCTTCGAGGGAACACGGGGCCTGTTCGTCTCCTATTCGGGCTTCACGGACCAAGGACTAGTCGCCTTCAACGCAAAGCGCGTCATCCTTATGGACGGCATGGACGTCTTCGAGGCGCTACGCCGGCGCATCTCGCTCGAGGAGGTGATCGCGGCGAAGTTCAGGCGCGGCACCGAAGAGCGGCGATCGATGATCTCGGTTCGCGAGCTGTTCCCGTAGAGAGGCGGAGGACGGCCGCTGTGGCAAACTATCAATCGCATGGCGCCTTCGTCCGACAACGCAAAAGTCTTGGCGGCCAGCAGCCCGCCGTTGGCCACCTTCTTGCGGATATCACAGGCGGGCTGGCCTACCGGCACGGCAGCAGCACAGGCATCGTCGACGGCTATCTCGCGATTGACAGTGGCTGATATTCGCCCACCGCGCCAAGATCAGACAGTCCGCTCTCGGCGCATATTGGCGGCGTCATATCCAGACGCCATCACCAAATCTCGCGCACCGCGGACTCTTTTCCCGCCCCTCAAACGTCTTAGCTACAGTGAAACACTGGAGCAGGGTCCAATGAGCCTCAAGGACAGGAAAATCGTGGTCACCGGCGGCAGCCGGGGGCTTGGCCTCGGCCTGGTCGAAGCGCTGGTCGGGCAGGGCGCCGAGGTGACCGTTGTCGCGCGGGGCGCCGAGGCGCTGGAAGCGGTTGGTGCGCGGCTTGGGGTCGCCACCATTGCGGCCGATGTCACGGACGAGGACGCGGCCTATCGCATTCTGGGCGAGGTGCGCCCAGACATAGTGGTGCTCAACGCCGGTGCGACGCCGCGCATGGGGCGGCTGGACCAATTGAAGTGGGAGGATTTCTCCGTCGCCTGGGAAACCGACGTCAAGGCCGGGCTCTACTGGCTGCAGGCGGCGCTGAACCTGCCGCTCAAGCCGGGCAGCCGGGTGCTGGTCGGGTCGAGCGGCGCCGCCGTCACCGGATCGCAGATGTCGGGCGGTTATGGCGGCTCCAAGCGTATGCTGTGGTTCATGGCCAAATACGCCAATGGCGTGGCGCAAGAGAAAGGCCTCGGCATACGCTTCCAGGCGATCCTGCCCCGGCAGATGATCCTCGGCACCGGGATCGGCGATGCGGCCGCCGGCGCCTATGCCGGCTCGATCGGCATCACGCCGGAACAATTCGTCGCCCGCTTCGGCGCGCCGATGCCGCCCCGGGCGTTCGGCGACAGGGTCGTCTCGCTGCTGGAGGACCCGGCCTATGCCGAGGGCGTCGTCTTCGGCCTCAGCGGCGACGCGGGCGTGACGATCATGGAGGGCGCTGGTCCTTGAGCGACGAAAAATCAGCCGTGGAGCGCGACCGGCGGGAGGGGCTGCTTGCCCTTGCCGCCGCGCTGCGGCCGGAGCTGCACCGCTACTGTTCGCGGCTGATGGGATCGGTCATCGACGGCGAGGATGTCGTGCAGGACACGTTCGCGCGGGCCTTCGTGGCGCTCGACGAGTTGTGCGAGGTGCCGCAGCTGAGGCCCTGGCTGTTCCGGATCGCCCACAACCGCGCGCTCGACCTGTTGCGCAGCCGCGCGATCCGCGTGGCCGAGCCGATCGAGGCGGCGCTCGAAATTGCCGACGAGGCCGACCCGGTGGAGATGCTGATGCGCAGGCAAGCCGTGCAAACCGCCGTGTCGCGCTTCGCGGAGTTTCCCGTGCCGCAACGCAGCGTCGTCATCCTCAGGGATGTGCTCGACGAGCCGCTGGCCGACATCGCCGCCTTGCTCGGCATCACGGTCGATGCGGTGAAGGGGCATCTGGCGCGCGGCCGTGCCCGGCTTCGGCGGATCAACGCGCAGGCCGATCCGCGTCCCGATGCGCGCATCGCCTCCGCCGCTATCGTGCGCTACGTCAACATGTTCAACCAGCGCGACTGGGAGGGCTTGCGCGCGCTGCTTGCCGACGTGAGGCTCCACCAGTCGATGCACCCGCCGCGCGCGGGCGCCGCCGACGTCGGCATGTTCTTCACGATCTACGCCAAGAGCGACGGCTTGTGGCTCAGGCCCGCATGGGTCGAGGGCCGCGAGGTGATCGCGGTGTTCGAGGACCGGACCGCCGCGAAGCCCAATCACTTCATGTGGCTGGAATGGCGCGAAGGCCGGATCAGCTTCATTCGCGACTACCGCTACGTCCGCTACGTTCTCGACGACGCGGACCTGGTGCTGGCAAGGGAAGCCGGAGCTTCCCGTGGTGGCGGCGGGCGCTGATAGGAGACAGCAGGTCGCGGGCCGGATCGACGCCTGACGGCGGCGGGCGAGGGCCGCCGCATCGAGGCGAGGCGTCGTGCCTTCACGACGGGATGAGGGTGGAGACCTCGCGGTCGGACGGCCGCTCGCTGGCGGCCAGCCCGGCGGCGACGCCGGCGCGGTCGGCGGCGTTGCGGTTCTGGCTCATCTTGCGCTTGCCTTCGAGCCTCACGACCGGCATGCGCAGGCCGACAATGCCGCGAAGCTGCGACTGAATGAAGTCGGGCGGCGCGTCCGACACCGCCCACTGCGGCGCATCGCGTGCACCCTCATGCAGGTTGGTCAGCCGGGTGACGACCTCCAGCAGCCTGTCCGCATCATCGAAGAACTCGACCGGCCCGTAGGCGTGAACGGCCGCGTAGTTCCAGGTCGGAACGACCTTGCCGGTTTCCTGCTTGGTCGCGTACCAGGACGGCGTCACATAGGCGTCCGGCCCCATGAACATGGCAAGCCCGTCGCCAATCGCGGGAACGCGCCACTGCGGGTTGGCCCTGGCCAGATGGCCATGGATCACGCCGTGCTCACCCTCCGTCTCGGCGAGAAAAAGCGGCAGGGGGGTGGCCAGCGGTCCGTCCGCCGTGGCGGTGACCAGATTTGCCAGCCGTGCGGCGCGGATCGTCGCCATCAGGCTGTCCCTGTCGTCATCGCGGAAAGCGGGCGGCGTATACATGGTCGAACTCCTTGCGTTGCAGCCACAGATGCCAGACAATCTGGCCTGTTGGAATATCCAGTTTCGAAGAGTTGAGGTGGTCCAGTTGGACGGAGCCGCGCGCCGCATCATCGCGGCCATCAAGGAGCAGATCCACAGCGGCGCCTATCAGCCTGGCGACCGTCTGCCGTCGACCCGGGTCTTCGCCGCCGAATGGGGGGCGTCGCGCGCGACGGTGACGGCGGCCTACAGCCAGCTCATCGCCGAGGGGTACCTGATCTCGCGGGCCGGGGCGCGCGCTGAAGTGGCCCAGGGGCTGGGGGCCACGGTGGCGCCCAAACCCGCCATGGCGGCCGCGCCCCGTCACCTCTCGGCCTTCGCGCAACGCCTGCTCGGCCTGCCGGTGCCAGCCCTGGCGCAGCCGGCGCGGGTTGCGGATTTCCGCTATGGCGATCTGTCGGGCGCCGACTTTCCGGTTCTGGCCTGGCGGCGCGCGATGAACAGGGCCAGCGTGCGGCGCGGCGCGCGGCTGGCCTATGGCGATCCGCAGGGCTCGGCCGATCTGCGCGCCGCGCTGCAAGGCTATCTCTGGCGGGCGCGCGGCATCTCCTGCACGCCGGACCGGATCGTGATCGTCAACGGTTCGCAGCAAGGGCTCGATCTCTGCGCCCGGCTGCTGCTCGATACGGGCGACCGCTTCGTCATCGAAAACCCCGGCTATTTGCTTGCCCGCCAGGCCTTCGCGGCGGCGGGCGGTGTCGCCACGCCCATTGCCGTCGACGGCGACGGGCTGAGGACGGACGCGCTGCCGCCGGCGCGGCTCGCCTATGTGACGCCCTCGCACCAGTTTCCGCTCGGCGGCGTCCTGTCGGCGACGCGCCGGCGCGCGCTGCTGGCCTGGGCGGCGCGGGAAGCCGCCTATGTCATCGAGGACGATTACGACGGCGAATACCGCTACGACGTCGCTCCCATCCCGCCGCTGCGGACGCTGGACGCGGATATGGTCATCTATGCCGGCACGCTGTCCAAGACGCTGTCGCCGACGCTGCGGCTCGGCTATCTCGTCGTTCCCGCCGGCCTGCGCCAGGCGTTCAGCGCGGCCAAGCGCCTGACGGACCGGCACTCGCCGCTGCTGGAACAGGACGCGCTGGCCGACATGCTGGCCAGCGGCGCTTACGAGCGCCACGTGCGCGCCATCCGCAGGAAGAACGCCGAGCGAAGGGCGCTGCTGCTGCGGGCGCTGGCGGACAAGCTCGGCCAATCGGTCACCATCGAGGGCGCCGGCACCGGGCTGCACCTGGTCATCTGGGTGAACGGCGTCGGCGCCGATCGCGTCGCCTCGATCGTCACGGCCGCGCAGGCCGCCGGGATCGGCCTCCATCCGGTGGCGCCGCTTTACGACCCGGCTGGGCCACAGCCGGCCGTGGCGGGGTTCATCCTCGGCTATGCCGGGCTCCACGTGGATGCCTTGCGGCAGGGCGTGGCGGTGCTGGCCACGGTGTTGGCCGGGTTCCGCTGAAATCAGCCGAGAAGGTTGCGCGCCGTGCGCATGAAGATCTTCGAGCCGATCGGGATCAGGTCGTCGGGAAAGTCATAGTCGGGATTGTGCAGGGCGGGGTGGCGTTCGCCGGCGCCGAGAAAGAACATCGCCGAGGAGGCGCTGTGGCCGAACAGGCCGAAATCTTCCGAGGCGCGCATCGGCAGGGCTTCCTCGCCATGCGCGACGCTCTCTTCGTCGAGGGCGCGCCGCAGATGCTCGACCGCGTCGGGCGCGTTGACGCTGGCGACGAAGATCTCGTGATAGTCCCAACTGGCGGAGAGGCGGTGCCGGCCGGCAATCTCCTTGACTAGCGTTTCGGCGGCGGCGCAGAGGTCCGCCATGCGCTCGTCGCGGCGGGTGCGCAGCGTCGCCCAGACCTCGGCATGGGCAGGCGCGATGCCGAAAACGGCTTCGCCCATCTCAGCATGGGTGACGGTGATCATGGAGAAGTCGTCGTCGGCGAAGGTAGCGCGGCCGAGCGCCGGCAGAGCCGGCATCAGCTCCGATATCGCCGGCATGGGCGAGGTGCCGGTCTCGGGCATGGAGGAGTGCGCGGTCTTGCCTTCCAGCACGATGCGCATGCCGCGCGAGGCGCAGTTGACCACGCCGGGCTTGAGCCTGACCTCGCCGAACGGCACGCCGGGCAGATTGTGCAGCGAGAAGGCGAAATCCGGCGCGATCTCGCCGAAGCGCGGATCGGCGACGACGCCGGCCGCGCCATTGCCGGTTTCCTCCGCCGGCTGGAACATCAGCACGACGCGGCCGCTGGCCGGCCGCTCGCGGCCGAACTGGCGGCCAAGGGCTGCCAGGATCGCCGTGTGTCCGTCATGGCCACACATATGAGATTTTCCAGGCACTTGCGAGGCATGCGGCACGCCCGACAGTTCCTCGATCGGCAGCGCGTCGAGTTCGGAACGAAACAGGACGGTCGGTCCGTTTTTGCCGCTGTCGTAGACGGCCGCGACGCCGTGCCCGCCGAGCCCGGTCAGCACCTTGTCCGGCCCTGTGTCGGCGAGGAAGGCGACGACCTCTTTCGCCGTCTTCTCCTCCTCGTTCGAGATTTCGGGCTGCCGGTGCAGCTTGCGCCGCCATTCGGTCAGTTCGACAATATCGCGATTGGTCAGGGTCATGCTTTTCGGCCTCCGCTGCATTCCCGTGCTAGCGATAAACGGCCGTGCCGGCCACGGTCCAACTTCCGGGCTTTGGCGGGCCAGAAACCTTCGCACCCGTTATTTCACGCGGTTGGGGCAGAGCGCCTTGAACGGGTCCAGCGTGTGGTCTTAACCGGAAGCTCCTCCCTTTGGCCGGGAGGATCGGCGCCTAACAAGGCGCGGTCAAGACCCGTTGCACCAGCGCCTGCGGCGGCTGGCCCAATCGCCTTGGCCTACGAACCGGATGGTCATTATGAGACGATTGTTTATAACGGTCGCTGAAATCGCCATACCAAGGGGAGACGATGCGCTACATACGTCCGCTTTCAATCGAAGACGCCGTCGGCCAACTGGCCGGATCGGCCGGCCCGGCCGCCATCCTTGCCGGAGGCAGTGACCTCCTGGTGAGGATGAAGGGCGGCTTTGTCGAACCCGAACTGATCATCGACATCAAGTCCATCGCCGGCTTGCGCGACATCAGGGAAACCGCCGAGGGCTTCAGCATCGGTGCCGCCGTGCCTTGCGCCGTGCTGGGCGAGAACGCCGCGCTGAAGAAGGCGTGGCCAGGCGTCGTCGAGGCGGCGAAGCTGATCGGCTCCAAGCAGGTGCAGGGACGCTGCACGATTGTTGGCAATCTGTGCAACGCCTCGCCGGCGGCCGACAGCGTGCCGGCGCTGGTGGCGGCAGGTGCGAAGGCAGTGGTCGTCGGCCCGTCGGGCAAGCGCACCATTGCCGTCGAGACCGTGCCGACCGCACCGGGCCGGACATCGCTCGCCAAGGGCGAGATCATCGAGGCGATCCTGCTCGGCAAACGTGCGCCGCGCTCGGCCGATGCCTATCTCAGGTTCATTCCGCGCACGGAGATGGACATCGCCGTGGTCAGCGCCGGCGTCAACCTGACGCTGGACGAGGCGGGCGTCGTGACGGCGGCCCGCGTGGCCATCGGCGCCGCGGCGCCGACCGTGCTTCTGGTGGAAGAAGGGGCCGAGGCCCTGATCGGCCGCAAGCTCGACGAAGCAGCGCTGGAGCGGCTGGCCAAGGTCTGCGCCGGGGCCTGCCGCCCCATCGACGACAAGCGCGGCACAATCGAATTCAGGCGCAAGGTTGCGGGCGTGCTGGCCGGGCGGGCCGCACAGACCGCCTATGCACGTGCAGGAGGCAAATGATGGCTGGCGTAGCGGTTTCAACCACGATCAACGGCGACACGATTGAGTATCTCTGCCAGCCCGACGAGACGCTGCTCGACGTGCTGCGCGACCGGCTCGGGCTGACCGGCGCAAAGGAAGGCTGCGGCACGGGCGACTGCGGCGCCTGCAGCGTCATCCTCGACGACCGGCTGGTCTGTTCGTGCCTGGTGCTCGGCGCGGAAGCGGAAGGCCGCCGCATCGAGACCGTCGAGGGCATGGCGCATGGCGACAAGCTGCACCCGCTGCAGCAGAAGTTTTTGGAGCATGCCGCACTGCAATGCGGCATCTGCACGCCCGGTTTCCTGATCGCGGCCAAGGACCTCTTGGCCAAGAACCCCGACCCGACCGAGGAGGAAATCCGCTTCGGCCTGGCCGGTAATCTCTGCCGCTGCACCGGCTATGACAAGATCGTGCGCGCCGTCCAGGACGCGGCAATCGTGATGAAGGGAGCCTGAGATGAATTTCGATCCGCGTTTTTCGGGGCGTAAATTCGCATCCGTCGGCACGCGCCCGATCCGTCCCGACGGTGTCGACAAGGTGACCGGCCGCGCCCGCTACGGCGCCGACTTCAACATGGCCGGCCAGCTGGTCGGCCGCGTGCTGCGCAGCCCGCACGCGCATGCCAAGATCAGGAAGATCGACACCTCGAAGGCGGAAGCGCTTGCGGGCGTGAAGGCGGTGATCACGGCGAAGGACCTGCCTGACCTCACCGATGGCGATGCCGCCATGTACGACATCCTCGACAATTGCATGGCGCGCACCAAGGCGCTCTATGACGGCCATGCGGTGGCCGCGGTCGCCGCCATCGATGCCCGCACGGCCAGGCAGGCGCTGAAGCTGATCGAGGTCGATTATGAGGTGCTGCCGCATGTCACCGATGTCGACGAGGCGATGCAGCATCACGCCCCGCTGATCAACGACACGGTCTTCACCGAGGGGCTGGAGGAAAAGCCGGTCAAGCCGTCCAACGTCACGAAGCGCTCGCAGTTCGGCCATGGCGACGTGCATCAGGGTTTTGGGCACGCCGATTTCATCGTCGAGCGCTCGTTCAAGACCGAGCAGACGCATCAGGGCTATATCGAGCCGCATGCCTGCGTGGCCAATGTCAGCTCCGACGGCACGGCGGATCTGTGGGTCTGCACGCAGGGCCATTTCGTCTACCGCCAGCACTGCGCGCAGCTGCTCGGCATGGAAGCCTCGAAGCTGCGCGTCACCTCCTCGGAGATCGGCGGCGGCTTCGGCGGCAAGACCCATGTCTGGGCCGAGCCGGTGGCGCTCGCCTTGTCGCGCAAGGCCGGCCGCCCGGTGAAGCTGGTGATGACCCGCGACGAGGTGTTCCGCGCCTCCGGCCCGACCAGCGCCACCTCGATCGACGTCAAGATCGGCGCCCGCAAGGACGGCACGATCACGGCCGCCGAAGCCACGCTGCGCTATTCCGCCGGCCCCTATGCCGGTTCATGGGCCGAGATCGGCGCCATGACGGCGTTCGCCTGCTATCGTCTCGATAACGTCAAGACGGTGGGCTACGAAGTGCTGGTCAACCGGCCGAAGACCGCTGCCTATCGCGCGCCTTCGGCGCCGATGGCGGCCTTCGCGGTGGAAAGCGCGGTCGACGAGCTCGCCAAGGAGCTCGGCATGGATCCGGTCGAGTTCCGCATCAAGAACGCCGCCCAGGAAGGCACCCGCTCATCCTACGGCCCGGTCTACGGCCCGATCGGCATCGGCCCGACGCTGGAAGCGGTGAAGGCCCATGCGCACATGAAGGCGCCGCTGAAGAAGAACCAGGGGCGCGGCATGGCCTGCGGCTTCTGGTTCAATTTCGGCGGCCAGACCTGCGTTGACCTGAACATCGGCATGGACGGCTCGGTGTCGCTCGCAGTGGGTACGGTGGACGTGGGTGGTTCCCGCGCCTCGCTGTCGCTGGTGGCGGCGGAGGAACTGGGCATCGACTATTCCCAGCTCAAGGCTGTTGTCGCCGACACGTCGAGCCTCGGCTACAACGACATGACCGACGGCAGCCGCGGCACCTTCTCCTCCTCGATGGCGACCATCTCGGCCGCCCGCAACGCGATTAAGATCCTGCGCGAGCGCGCCGCGCAGATGTGGGATATCTCCGTCGACGACGTCGTCTGGGAACAGGGCCACGCGGTCGCCAAGGGCGAGAAGCACGGCAATCTCGGCAAACTGTCGCTGAAGGAGATCGCGGCCAAGTCGGGCACGACAGGCGGGCCGATCGCCGGCCACAGCGAGCTCGTCGCCGACGGCGCCGGTGTCTCCTTCGCCACCCATATATGCGACGTCGAGGTCGACCCCGAGACGGGCGCGACCAGGGTGATCCGCTACACGGTGGTGCAGGATGCCGGCAAGGCGGTGCACCCGACCTATGTCGAGGGCCAGTACCAGGGCGGTGCCGCGCAAGGCATCGGCTGGGCGCTCAACGAGGAGTATATTTACGGCAAGGACGGCCGGCTGCAGAACGCCGGCTTCCTCGACTACCGCATCCCGGTGTGCTCCGACCTGCCGATGATCGACACGCAGATCCTGGAAATCCCCAACCCCAACCACCCCTATGGCGTGCGCGGCGTCGGCGAAACCTCGATCGTGCCGCCGCTGGCGGCGATCGCCAACGCGGTCTCGAACGCGGCGGGCGTGCGCATGACCCATATCCCGATGTCGCCGCCAAGGATCCTCGCGGCGATCGAGGCGGAACGGGAAGGGTAGGGCGAGGCTCCGGCGCGCGATGGTCGAAGTCACGCTCTGGGGCGCGCTCAGCCAGCTTGCCGGGGGGCGGAGCAAGGTCGAGGTCGAGGCCAAGGACATCAGGGAACTGTTCAGGAAACTGGCTGAACAGTATCCCGGCCTGGAGCCGTGGATCGATCGGGGGATCGCGGTGGCGATCGATGGGGTGATTTATCGGGATACTTGGGGGAAGAAGTTGCCGGAGGGGGCGGAGATTTTTTTGCTGCCGAGGTTGGCTGGGGGGTAGGGGGAGGAACCTCTTCGTTAATATCGACGGATTGAGGTCGACTCCGTCAGGACGTGGATTCAACGATTAGGCCCGATGCCTAGTTCGTCACTATGACTCTTCAATGCCATTGTATTCTGCTTTATCATCCATTTGACTACAATTTAGTATGCCAAATTAATTGGGTGGAAACTGATGCCAGACTGGCTGCTTGTTGCTCTCTTGATCGCAGCTCTGTTGCTGGTACCACTACTAGGAGTTTTGTGGATAGAGAATAAGCGCCGTCAGATCGGGCCGGCTTCCTTTCTTGTTGTTAGTTTCGGTGATACAAGATTAATTACGTCTCGTGATGGGATCAAGAAAGTATCTTTATTGATATTTCCCCTTTATATCATCTATGAATTTCTTCCAATCCCGTTCATCTTTCCGTTCTTAGTATTTATACTATTTATCTACGTGCGGCGTCTTGGTACTCAGTCAACTGTAGATTTTTCGGAACGGAGCCAAAAGGTTGCCGATGCGCTTCAGAAGATTCAGCTGGAGGTTGCCAACGCAAAGTCACACATCGAGCAGCTTGCTCGAGAGGTGGTTACACGACAGGCTGAGATCGAGGAGGGAAACCGAGTTAAGGACGCCCTTATAAAAGAGATCGACGAGAAGCACAAAGAAGGTGAAGAATGGCAAAAGCTAACTGAATATCAGAAGGAGTTGGTTATCGACGTCGCCAAGGATGCTTTCAGCAAGAAATCGTCTTTGCAGCTGATGAGTGTTATCATTGGAAGCATCGCTCTAAATCTGACAGCGAATGTGGTCTGGGCTTTGATGGGTCAACCTGGCGGCGAGAAGTTAATAGGGGTCTTCGAAGGTTTTCGGACTTTTGTCGGACTCTAAATCCTGACCTTGACTGGGCTGCAGATCAGGCGCGAGCCGGCGGAACGGCGGAGCCTTTTCTAATTCAATTACACGGGCTTGGTGGCTGTGGGCTCGTTCTTAGCACGGGCCGCGTGAAGCTTGCTGTTTCGAACTCCTAACTTTTAGGCCAGCTTTGCGGCCTGGTCGACTAGGAGTTCAAGCGTGAAGCGAAAATTAGTGGGATAGTTTGATGGCAGACGTTTCAATTACGAAGGCCGATCTACAAGTTTCGATCTCGAACGGATCCTTTGCAGCAGAAATACCGGACCTGGAGTTTGGCACGCTCAAAAATATTGGCTCGCTCCTGGCAAGCCTTCACAACGAAGGCTCGCAGGACATTATTATGTATTTCGAGAAGTTGGACTGGGACAAGCTGCCTGACCGAAATCGAACGCGAATGGCGCATGTTCTTGAGGGATTTTCGGCATCAGTTAAAGAT
The DNA here is from genome assembly GCF_004792065.1 of Mesorhizobium sp. M8A.F.Ca.ET.165.01.1.1. Classification (NCBI taxonomy): domain Bacteria; kingdom Pseudomonadati; phylum Pseudomonadota; class Alphaproteobacteria; order Hyphomicrobiales; family Phyllobacteriaceae; genus Mesorhizobium; species Mesorhizobium sp. M8A.F.Ca.ET.165.01.1.1. The sequence continues at coordinate 205,093 of NZ_SRTH01000005.1, forward strand.
ACGTCCGAAAGTATTACCCCATTCTTTCATGTCATGCATAATAACGTATCGAACCATAACACATATCATGTGGACAGGGGGTTCGAATCTTGGGTGTCGGCAAACCCGTCGCGAATTAGTGAGGTTGTCACGCTTATAGAGGATGGCAATCACGACAGCCCATTCGTAGGAACGATACTCCGCATTTGGAGGGCAGCGGCGCCTATTGATGCGCTGAATGCCACGATTCTATTTTCGCAAGACAAGCGCCCCGCTATCAAACGCCAGGCAGTCTTCGCACTAGGCGACTTTAAATACGGTGATGAAAGGGAAGCTGCCCTCGCAGAGAGGCGGCTCGTCGAGTTGCTCTCGTCTGACAATATTGATGATCAGCGTGTCGCGATTGCAGCGACTGGCCGCATGCTGGAAAAACAGGTCGATAAGTCTGTTCGGCTGGTGACGGAGCTTGAAAAGGCAGCTAACCAGCCGAGCGCAGAGGTTCGTCATGAGCTGATCGCCGGTGCTGCTTACCACCGCGATGCGTATCCTCCCTTACTTTGGGATAAAGTGTTGGCGTTGATGAAAACGGTCCAAAGTAACAGCGGCGGCACACTCGATCTGATTGATCACGCTCTTTACAATATGGACATCGAGAAGGACCGCGACACTGTTTTTGAGACGCTTACGGCAATCCTCGGTCAGGAAACCGGTGCTCCAACGCTAAAGGTGTTTGATTCACTCGTGTACAAAATAGAAGCTGCGGCAGATGGACTGGCCGGCTGGTATGCGGTGAGTTGGCTTCTTGATGGACAGTATAAGATCTGTAACCAGCTTAGTTCACTTTTTCCCCCGCTGGACATATCCATCCATGATTTTGATCTCGATGCGTTTAAGCTGAGTGCGCCGGATATCTTCTACCTGACGCGTAAGATATTCGCCTATCTGATGTTCAGTCATGGTCCGGCGGTTTCCCTGTTGTGTGCGTGCCTGATGTCGTTGGATCTGAAAAAAAGAAAGGTACTTGAAACAGAAATCGCAGCCTTTTGGCTGCGCAACTATCCAAGTGACCTCGAACTGTTTGATGCGGCTTACAACACCTATCCCCGTGACGGGCTTAAGCCCTCAATTGAGCGGATGCGGCGACACGTGAATTCTTACGCGAAACCATTGCACGCGCTGCCAAACAACCCTGCGCTCCGACCGTCAACAATGGAACGGCGCACACAAGCTGAGATTTCGCACGAACGCAACAAAGAGATTGGCCGAGCCGCAGAGCAAAATTCGTTGCTCTCATCGTTGTTTAGCAAAAGCACTCTTCTCTATGGGCGCTCATCCATCGCCTATATTTATTCAGGTGGGTCTGATGAACCGATCCGTCAAGTGATTCCGATGCAGAGCTTTCAGACATCGGCAGCGCTGCCGCATATGGATATTCTGTATCCGACGCGTCTCCAATATATGATTTATCGATTTCGCTTGGAGGGGCGGCCTGAATGAAGCTCCTCCTGAGACAATATCTGTCATCCTTAAATGAAAGAGACGAACTTGACGTGGTGTTACCTGACATCATGAGCGAGGTAGGTTACACCGTTATCTCACGTCCTAAGCGCGGCACGACGCAATATGGCGTCGATGTTGCGGCAGTCGGTCCGCATCCGAAAACGGGCCAGAAGTCCTTGTTTCTGTTGTCAATCAAATCGGGTGATCTGACCCGAGACGAGTGGGCAACAGGAAAGCAGGCCTTGCGGCCTTCGCTCGAAGAGGTCATCGAAGTTTACATCCCGAAGCATGTGCCCACTCGGTACAAAGACCTGCCAATTATCATCGCACTCTGTTTCGGCGGTGACATTCAGGAAGATGTGCGGCTTCGAGTTGATGCCTTCATTGATAAAAATACAACTCCTGGAAGGTTGGAGTTTGAGGAGTGGAACGGAGATCACATCGCAAATCTGATCGCTACTGGTCTGCTGCGGGAGAACATTTTCCCGAACGCAATGCAGGCATCATTTCGAAAGGCTGTTGCTCTTGTTGATGAACCGAGTGTTTGCGTGGCGCATTTCCACGATCTGTTGCAACAGCTGATTCATACCTCACCGAAAAATCTTGCTGAGCGCTTGCGGATCGCGCGGCAGATTTATCTCGCCACTTGGACCATCTTTGTCTGGTGCCGCGATGCAGAAAATCTGGAAGCCGCCTATCGAGGAAGTGCTCTAGCAACTCTCCGCATGTGGGATCTGTGCCACGCGCATTTTGGCAGGACCAAACTGTCACAGGCACTCACAGAGGTAACGCAAAAAATGATTTTGCTGAGCCGCATTATCGCCACGACCTTCATCGAGCAGCACGTGGAGCCTTACTGCAAGACGGTAGACGGTCTTGGCGTTTCCGTCCCGTCCGCCTCAAGCGTCGACATCAATTTGAAATTGTTCGAGATACTCGGGCGTGTCGCAATGAGCGGTCTATGGCTCATTCATGTAAAAGCGTTCCAGGTGGCCCGCATAAATCCTGATCACGAATCTGCACTAGATAATGAGTTAAAAAAATGTGAGACCCTGATCTGCGATATGATTAGACAGAATCAGGTATTCTATACCCCCCTGCGCGATGATCACGCGATAGAGATCACTTTGGTCGGTATTTTTCTTATACAATGCAATGCGCATGAGTTCATGGCTAACTGGGTAGAGCAGATCACATTATCTTCGATTTTTAGCCACAGAACTAGCGGGCAGTATCCATGCGTTTTCCGTGAATATGCAGACCTTGCAATGCATCCAAAATCAGGTGAAGGCTATCGGGAGGAAGCGACGGTTGGGAGCGTGCTCTATCCCACGCTGGGTGTATGGTTGGCGATGCTCAACGATAATTCTAGCTTCCGTAACCTCGCTGAATTTCATGCAAAGAATATGAAGCACAGCACTTGGCAACTATGGCTACCAGACGAGACTTCAGAAGAGCACTTTTATGTTGATTCTGCAGTGCACGGCTCTTGTATCGCACCACTGACCACATCGGGGGGGCCTGAAGCGTTTCTCGAACAGATTAACAGAGAGATTGTTGCTTGTACCGAGTTTGGCGAGCTTTCAGCTGTGCAGTACGGGCAATGGCCGATAGCACTCATGGCGTGTCAAATCCATCGTCTTCCAATTCCACCTCATTTTTTGACGATGAGGTTGCTTCCAGGCGAAGCCGATGTTGAAGCTTTGGACGATACATCTGATCAGGGTGTAGAATGATCTGAGGTGCGCAATTGGGCTATGCCGCCAACGCACCGGTGTTGTTCGTGACGTGGCTCCTGATTGCGAGACCCCGTGACGGTGAGGTCGCGCGCCTGGTATCCACATGAAGCAGCTCGGTCGACCGCCTCCGCCTGCCTCACAGCTTCCGCAGCGTCGCCGTAATCGCCGCAATCCCCACCTCGATTTCGCGCCTGCCGGCCAGCATCGCATCCCGCGCCACACCTTCCAGCATCGAGCGCAGCAGCTCCGCCTGGCCGACCAGCACCGCGTCCTTATCCGCCAGGGCGGCGAGCGTGCCCGCTTCCTCGCGGTAGCGCTGGGCCTTGCCGTCGCTTTCGGCACCGCTGGTGCGGAGCTGGCACTTCCAATGCGCCAGCCGTCGAATTGTTGAAGCTTGATCGCCGCCCATGCATTATCCCCTGACCAACACCATTCGACACGGAGTCGCCACCCATTGAGCGTAGCCTTTGCCAAGGAGGAAAGTGCTGAGGCGGCGTCGGAAACCGCCCTGCCGGCTCGGCCTATTTCCAATCGGATCAACCTCGTCACCGAGGCGGGTCTCAAGATGTTGCATGATGAATTGGCGCGCGCCCGGCAGGCACTAGAGGCGGCCAGCGTGTTGGAGGATGTCAATGAGAGGCGGCGCCAGTCGGCGGTTCCGGTTCGAGATGTCACCTATTATGCCGAACGCGTCCGCACGGCCCAGCCCATGCCGGTGCCGACGTCTCATGAGGTGATCGCCTTCGGGCACACCGTTACTTTCGCGCGTGATGATGGCCGCACCCAGACCTTCCGCATCGTCGGTGAGGATGAGGCCAACCCGGCGCAAGCTTCCATATCGCATGGTTCGCCGGTCGCGATCGCGCTGATCGGCAAGGCCGTTGGCGATGTTGTCCAGCTGGGCCCGCGCGAACTCGAGATCCTGTCCATTTCCTAGCAGACCACCCCCGCCGCCTGCGCCCGCATATACACCAACCCCGCAACCGCCAAGTCCCCCACCGCCAGCCCTCGAAAAACAAACGCCGTAGCCTCGCCTTGGCTCCGTCTCCCCACAAAATCACCGCACACCAAACCCGTCAGGTCGCCTGCGACCATCGTGGGATCAACCATCGGCCTGGCCATGTTTTTCTCCTGCTCCAGATCATCCACGATAATGCGATCAAAGCGGGGCATCGTCTCGGGCAGCCAGGGGAGGGCCTGGTCGGTCATCACGGTGAAGCTTCCCGGCTTCAGCCAGTTGGCGTCGAGGAACGGTTCGGGTTTGGGCACCAGGGTCACCGTCGTCACCACCATGTCGGCGCCTTCGATCGCAGCCTGTGCCGTGTCGCAGGGGATTGCTTCCAGACCCCGCGACCGCGCCATCTGGCAGAGTGCGTCGCGGTTGGCGGTGCCGCGGCCGAAGGCGCGGATTTCGCGCAAGGGGAAGAGGTCGGCGAAGGCTTCGAGGTGGCCGCGAGCCTGCACGCCGCAGCCGATGAAGGCCAGGGATGACGCATCGCTTCTGGCCATTTGCCTGGCGGCGACGGCGCTCAAGGCGGCCGTGCGTTTCTCGGTCACCCAATTGCCGTCGACCAGGGCAAGCGGCAGGCCGGTTTCGGCGTCGAGCAGTGTGATCAGGGAATTCAGCGTGGGCAGTCCGCGTGCGGCGTTGCGCGGATTGACGACCAGCGACTTGGTGGCCAGCACGGGCGGCGTGGACGCAACGCCGAGCGTCGCCATGATGTAGCGGTCGTCGCCCGGCAGCACGACCGCCTTCGGCGCGCACCAGACCTCGCCCCGCCGCTGGCCTGATATCTGGCGTTCGATCTCGTCGACCATGTCGGCGGTGGAGATCGACAGGCGGTCGAGCAGCGCGGACGACAGATAGGGCAAGGTCTCGGCGGCCAAAGGTTGGTTGTTCATCTTGTCATTCCTCATGGGATCCTCAAACCGCCGCTTCGCGAGAGCCCCCTCATCGCGGGTCTGGACGCCCTCACGCTTTCAGCGTCGGCTCCGTGTTCACCTCCAGCGCCTCTTCCGCCTCATCCTCTTCCCCCAGCACCTCGTCATGCACGCCCAATGCCTTTCCGATCCAGAGCGGGTCGATCAGATGGTCGCGCTTGGGGTTGGTGGTGTTGGGGTGGATGAGGACGCTGAGGCCGCCATGGTTCAGCATCAGCCAGGGCACCAGCGTGGCGAAGATTTCGGTGGCGAAGGAGACCTGGTACATGGCCTGCTCATGCGGGCCGACCGGCTCGTCGCGCCAGCTGCCCAGGCGCACGCGAAACCGTTCGGCGATGCGCTGGCGCAGCCATTCGGCGTATTGGCGCTGGGCGGCGTCGCCGTAATAGATATGGGCGTGGTAGCTGGCGATCTCGGCGAGGTGTCTCGGACCGGACGGTTGCCCGGCCGGCGTTGAACTGGCTTTGCTCATCTCGATGCTCCCCTGGTGACGCCCCGAGGGAACTGTAGCCGAAGCGCGGGCGGCTTGTCTGTAGCCCTGCTCAGCCGGCGCGTTTCCAGCAGGCGATGACATGGCCTGCTTCAACTTCCCGGGCGACAGGTTCGGCCTTGCGGCAGGCGTCGTCGGCCAGCGGGCAGCGGCCGGCGAAGGCGCAGCCGGCAAAGCTGACATCGAGGGCAGCATCGGGGCCGGCTTCGATGGCGGCTTCCGCCATGGTCCGCCCCTCATTGGAAGACGCCGCCAGCAGCATTTGCGTGTAGGGGTGGTTGGGGCCGGCGAAAATCTGGTCGGAGGAACCGGTCTCGACCAGGCGGCCGCGATAGAGCACGCCGATGCGGTCGGCCATATAGCGCACGACCCTGAGATCATGGCTGATGAAGAGATAGGCGGTGTCCTTCGTCTTCTGCAGATCGTTGAGCAAATTGAGCACGGTCGCCTGCACCGAGACGTCGAGCGCCGAGGTCGGCTCGTCCAGCACCACCAGCCTCGGCAGGCCGGCGAAGGCGCGGGCGATGGCCGTGCGCTGGCGCTGGCCGCCCGACAGCGTGCCGGGTTTCTGCTCCGCCGTCGCGCGGGCAAGGCGCACCGAGGCCAAGAGGTCGCCGACGCGCTGCGGTACGGCGCGGCGCGGCAGGCCGGCCAGGCGGCGCAGCGGCCGGCCGAGGATGCGGCCGATGCGCTGGCGCGGATTGAGCGTGCGGTCTGGCGACTGGAACACCATCTGCACGTCGCGGCGCTCGGCTGGCTGGCGCCGCTCGACCAGCGGCGCCACGGTGCGGCCGAACAGCTCGACGCTGCCCGCCGTCGGCGGCTGCAGCCCGGTGACGATGCGGGCCAGCGTCGACTTGCCGGAACCGGACTCGCCGATCAGCCCGAACGTCTCGCCGGCGGCGATGTCGAGGTCGAGGCCGTGCAGTACCGGCTGGCCGCCGAAGGATTGTCTTATGCCGCGGCAGGAGACGGCGATCTCGCGCGGCCGGGCGGGGAGGCTATCGGTGGCCGGCGGGGGCGAGGCGAGGTCGATGGGGCTCGCATCCTCGGCCAGCCTGCCGTCGCGCTTGGTGCGGGTCAGCGTCGGGATCGCCGCGACCAGCGCCCTGGTATAGGCGTGGCGCGGGCTGTCGAACACTTCTTCGGCGACACCCGTCTCGACGATCGCGCCGGACTGCATCACCGAGACGCGGTCGCAGGAGCGCCTGATGAGGTTGATGTCGTGGCTGATCAAAAGGATCGAGGTGCGGTGATCGCGGCGCAGATCGTCGAGGATGGCGATGATCTCGGACTGGACGCTGGCGTCGAGCGCCGTGGTCGGCTCGTCCATCACCAGCAGCGCCGGGTCGAGCGCGATCGCGATGGCGATGTTGGCGCGCTGCTGCATGCCGCCCGACAGTTCGTGCGGATAAAGTTTTAGCACGCGCTCCGGATTGGCGACGCGGACGCGGCCGAGCAGTTGCGCCGCGCGCGCCTGCGCGTCGTCGTGATGCATCGGGCGGTGGCGCAGGATCGTCTCGGTGATCTGGCCGCCAATGGTCATGCTCGGGTTCAGCGCCGAACCCGGATGCTGGTAGACGGCGGCGATGCGGTCGCCGCGCAGCCGGCGCAATTCGACGGCGGAGAGGTCGCGGATCTCGCGGTTCTCGAAGGCGAGTTGCGCGGCCTCGACCCGGGCGTGCCTGGGCAGATAGCGCAGCACCGCCAGCGCCACCGAGCTCTTGCCCGAACCGGATTCGCCGACCAGCCCCAGCGCTTCGCCCTGGCCGATCCCGAGCGAGATGTCATCGACCGCGCGGTGGATGCGCCTGGCGCCCCGGTAGGAAACCGAGAGGTGCTCGACGTTCAGAACCGAAGACGACGATGAAGAGGACATGCCCGAAACCACTTTCTGTCCGCGCGGCGATCGGGGGCAATCGCTTCCGCTTTCACATAGAACAATCTCTATAAAATTACTCGAATTAAGTCCGGGCGCAATCTAACTTTTACCGACTGGAAGGTTTTCACGGCACGGCCACACGCCGCCGCGCCTGATGATTTTCGCATGGACAGGGAAGGCTACCGGCATGTCGCACATGATCCTCAGCGCGTTCTTCTTCAACCCGCAGGGCGACCACCGCATGGCCTGGCGCCACCCCCGCGCGCCGGGGCGCGAGGTGCTCGACTTCGACTATTACCGCGAGCTGGTGCAGGCGGCCGAGCGGGCCACGATCGACACCATCTTCGTCGCCGACCACGTGTCGATCTGGGATTCGGTCAAGAGCGGCGTCGCGCACTACGCCAATGCGCGGCTGGAACCGCTGACGCTGCTGTCGGCGCTGGCCGGCGTCACCAGGCATATCGGCCTGATCACCACGGCGTCGAGTTCCTACAGCGAGCCCTACAATGTGGCGCGACTGTTCGCCTCGCTCGACCATATCTCGAAGGGCAGGGCGTCGTGGAACGTCGTCACCTCTGCGATGGACGAGGAGGCGCGCAATTTCGGCCGCGACGGCAATATCGAGCACGCCTTCCGCTATGAACGCGCCGGCGAATTCCTCGATATCGTCAAGGCGCTGTGGGACAGCTGGGAGGACGAGGCGCTCCTCATCGACAAGGAGACCGGCTATTTCGCCGGCCCCGACAAGGTCCATCCGATCGACCACAAGGGCAAGCATTTCAAGGTACGCGGGCCGCTCAACGTGTCGCGGCCGCCGCAGGGCCATCCGCTGATCGTGCAGGCCGGCTCGTCCGAGGACGGCAAGAATTTCGCCACCGTCCAGGCCGACGTGCATTTCGCCATCTTCTCCACACGGGAAGACGGCATCAAATACCGGCAGGACATCAACGAGCGGCTGGCCCGCCACGGCAGGCGGCCGGAAAGCTTCAAGATACTGCCCGGCATCCTGCCGATCGTTGCCGCCTCCGAGGCAGAGGGCCGCGACAAGCAGGAATACCTGCAGACGCTGCTGCCCGACCAGGTCGGCATCGACCTGTTGTCGAGCTGGAGCGGCATCGACCTCTCCGTCTACCCGCCTGATGGCCCGCTGCCGCCGCTGCCGGACGAGAGCACCTTCAATGGCGGGCGCACCTCGCTCAACCGCGTCAAGCAATGGTCGAAGCAGAACCTCAGCCTGCGCGACATCGCCCGCAAGCTCGCCAACAGCGGCTCGGTGCCGACGGTGGCCGGCACGCCGAAGCAGATCGCCGACCAGTTGGAAGACTGGTACGTCGCCGGCGCCTGCGACGGCTTCAATCTGATGTTCCCGCTGCTGCCCGAGGACTGGGTGAATTTCGCCGAGCAGGTGGTGCCGGAACTGCAGCGGCGCGGCCTGGTGCCGACCGAATACGCGCCCGGCACGCTGCGCGACCGCTTCGGCCTTGCCCGCCCCGCCAACCGCTTCGCCGAGCAGCGCGCCAATCAGCGCGCCGTGTCCTGAGAGGAAAAGCCATGACCGCCGCGCCGAACCTCCAGCCCCGCGAAGCCACCGCTCCGCGTCTCGTCAATGTGCTGCACAGCCCCAAGCGTGTGCGTGTGAAATTCGGCGGCCGCACCATCGCCGACAGCCGCAACGTGCTGGTGCTGCGCTCCAACCATTTCCTGCCGATCTATTTCTTCCCGCCGTCGGCGGTCGATCCTTCGGTGCTGAAACCGTCGCTGCATCGCGAGCCGCACGCCGTCGGCGGCGAGACCGCCTATTGGGACATCGACAGCGGCGACAAGCGTGCCGCCAATGCGGCGTGGTCGTTCACGGCGCCGCCGGATGAAAAACTGGCGCCGCTCGCCGGCCGCATCGCCTTCACCTGGAAGGCGGTCGACCAGTGGTTCGAGGAAGAGGAAGAAGTCTTCGTCCACGCCCGCGATCCCTATGCCCGCATCGACGTGCTGCAGAGTTCGAGCCATGTCGAGGTCTGGTTCGACGGCGAGATCATCGCCGACAGCCATCGTCCGGTGCTGCTGTTCGAGACCCATCTGCCGACGCGTTTCTACCTGCGGCCGGAGGACATCAGGCTGGAGCGGCTGACGGCGTCCGGTTCGACGACGCGATGTCCCTACAAGGGCATCGCCTCCTACTGGTCGGGCCTTCTCGGGGATGGTTCGGTTCGCCCCGACATCGCCTGGAGTTATCGCGAGCCGATCGACGAGGTCGCGAAAATCAAGGGCCTGATCGCCTTCTATCCGCAGGCGGTCGACCGCATCCATCTCGACGGCCAGCCGGCCTGACGGCGGCTTTTTCCCAACTTCCCATTCAAGAGAGAAAAACAATGACGAAACGTTCCGACATCGATCTTCTGCGCGATCAATCCGGCGACATCTGGAATGTCGCGGTGGACGAATACGCGCAAGGCTTTCTCAAGCGCCGCGACCTGCTGAAATACGCGGCACTTCTCGGCCTCACCGGCTTTGCCGCCTCGCAGGGGCTGTTCACGCCAGGCGCGGCGCGCGCGGCGACTGCCGGCGGCACGGTGCGCGTCGGCCTCGGCCAGCCGACCAAGGCGATCGATCCCGTCACGATCACCGATCCGGCCAGCATCGGCGTGATCAGCCAGGTCGGCGAGTATCTCATCCTCGACGATCCCAAGGACGGCCTCCAGCCGAAGCTTGCCCTGTCGTGGGAAGCCGACGAGACCGCCAGGCGCTGGACCTTCAAGCTGAGGCCAGGCGTGAAATTCCACGACGGCCGCGCCGTGACCGCCAAGGACGTGGTTGCAAGCTTCGAACGGCTGGTCGATCCGGCCAGCGGCTCGTCGGCCTTGTCGGCCTATAAGGGCATCCTCTCCAAGGGGGGCGCCAAGGTCGTCGACGATGAAACGGTCGCCTTCGATCTCGACCAGTCGAACAGCAACTTCCCGTTCTATGTCTCCTCCGACGTCTACAACGCCGTCATCGTGCCGGCCGACTATGCCGGCGACTTCGAGAAGACCTTCAACGGCACCGGCCCGTTCAAGCTGGAATCGTTCCGCCCCAAGCAAGGCGCCAGCTTCGTGCGCAACCCCGACTATTGGGGCGACAAGGCGCTGCCCGACCGCGTCGAGATCAAGTTCTTCGACGACGAACAGGCGCAGGTGCTGGCGCTGCAGGCCGGCCAGCTCGACGTCATCCCGAGCACCACGCGGCTGGAGCTGGCGATCGAGGGCAACCCCAACTTCAAGCTGCTCAGCGTGCAGGCAAGCTCGCATGATCCGGCGCATCTCAGAACCGACCAGGCGCCGTTCACCGACAAGCGCATCCGCCGCGCGCTGGCGCTGACCATCGACCGCGAGGCCGTGGTCAAGGGGCTGCTCAAGGGCCGCGCCATCATCGGCAACGACACGCCCTTCGCGCCGATCTTCCCCTCGGCCGATCCGTCGGTGCCGCAGCGCAAGCAGGACATCGCCGAGGCCAAGCGCCTGCTCGGCGAGGCCGGCGTGCCCAATGGGTTCGAGGTGACGCTGACCACCGAGCGCGCCTATGACATTCCCGATTATGCGGTGATCATCCAGAATTTCGCGAAAAAGGCCGGCATCGACATCAAGCTCAACGTGCTGCCGCAGGATGCCTATTACGGCTCGGCGACATTCGGCTCCTCGCCGTGGCTGGACTCCAATCTCGGCATCACCGATTTCGGCCATCGCGGCACGCCCGACATCTTCCTCAACGCGACGCTGAAGAGTTCGGGCGCCTGGAACGCGGCGCATTTCAACAATGCGGACTATGATGCCCTGCTCATCGACTACGGCAAGGCGCGCGACCTGCAGGCGCAGCGGCTCGCCGCCGGCAAGATCCAGACCCTGCTGCTCGACGAGACGCCGCTGATCATCAGCTATTTCTCGCAATACAGCCGCATCGTCAGCGCCAAGGTCGAAGGCGTGCGCTTCACCGCCATCTCGCATCTGCTGCTCGACAAGGTGTCGTTCGTGTGATCGCCTCGATGGCGGTCGTCAGGCCCCTGGCGGCGCGCGCGGGTTCGCTGCTTCTGACGCTGTGGCTGGTCAGCGCGCTGGTCTTCCTCGCCGGGCAGGTGCTGCCCGGCGATGTCGGCCGCGTTATGCTCGGCCCGTTCGCCGATGCGCAGGCTGTCGCCGAACTCAACCGCAAGCTCGGCACCGACCAGCCGATCCTTGCGCAATACTGGCACTGGTTCAGCCGGGCGATATCGGGGGATTTCGGCCAGTCGCTGTCGATGCGCGCGCCGGTGGCGCCGTTCGTGCTGGAGAGCATCAGGAACTCCGCGGCACTCGCCGGCGTCGTGCTGTTGTTTCTCGTGCCGATCGGCATCGGCGCCGGCGTCGTCGCCGGCCTGCGCTCGGGGAGCCTCGTCGACCGGGTGATCGTGCTCACCGGCGTCTCGCTCTCGATCGTGCCGGACTTCGTCTCCGGCCTTTTGCTGCTGATGGTCTTCGGCCTATGGCTGGCCTGGTTTCCGATCACCGGCGCGGCGCCGCAGGCCTCCGGCTTCTGGACGACCGGCTACTACCTCATCCTGCCGGCGCTGCCGCTGGTGCTGAACCTGATCGGCTATGTCGCGCGCATGACCAGGGCCGGGGTGATCGAGGCGCGTGGCGCCGACTACACCCGCACCGCCATCCTCAAAGGCTTGAGCCCCTCGCAGGTGCTGTTCAAGCACGTGCTGCGCAATGCGTTGGTGCCGACGGTCGCCGTCATCGCCACGCAGAGCGGCTTCCTGCTCGGCGGCCTGGTGGTGATCGAGGCGCTGTTCGGCATACAGGGGCTCGGCAATCTTGTGTTGAGCGCCGCCAAGGCGCGCGACTTTCCGATGCTCGAGGCCGGCGTGCTGGTGATGGCGGCGATCTTCGTGTCGACGGCCGCGATCGGCGATCTCCTGCAGGCGCTGCTCGATCCGCGCCAGCGCCGCCGGAGCGCGCCATGACCGATCTGGCGCAATCCCCGGTGCGCGGCGACATCAGGCTCTCCTGGACCGGCAGGTTGCGCGGCCTGATGCCCGATGTGGCGCCGTCGACCGTGATCGGTTCTGTGGTGCTGCTGTTCTGGGTCGCCTGCGCGCTGTTTGGCGCGCTGTTCGTGCCGTTCGATCCCTATGCCGAGGATTTCCTGTCGATGATGACGCCGCCCGACGCGGTGCACTGGTTCGGCACCGACCAGCTCGGCCGCGACGTGCTCTCGCGCATCATCGTTGGCTCACGCGACATCCTTTTGGTGGCGCCGCTGGCGACGCTGGCGGGTGTTGCTTCGGGCAGCGTCATCGGCCTGGTGCTCGGCACCTTTGGCGGCCTGGTCGATGCCGTCGGCGCGCGGCTGCTCGACGCGGTCATGTCGCTGCCCTTCATCGTGCTGGTGACGATGGCGCTGGTGGCGATCGGCCCGTCCAACCTCACCGTCATCGCGGTGATCGGCCTTGCCTATGCGCCGCTGGTGGCGCGCACCGTGCGCACCGCCGCGCGCGAACAGCGCGAGCGCGACTATGTCAGCGCCGCCCGGCTTGCCGGCGAAGGGCGGCTGGCGATCATGTTCCTGGAAATCCTGCCCAATGTCCGGGAAACCATCCTGATCGAGCTGATCACCCGGCTCGGCTACGCCTTCTTCTCGATCGCGACGCTGAGCTTCCTCGGCCTCGGCATCCAGCCGCCATCGGCCGACTGGGGGCTGGCGATCGCCGACGGTTACGGCTTCCTCACCGGCGGCAAATGGTGGGTGGTGGTGTTCAATTCGGCGGCGATCATTTCGCTGGTCATGGCCACCAACCTCATCGCGCAAGGCATCGGCGCTTTCGAACAAGGCGACAAATAGGCTGTGGGCGCCATGCAATGGTCGGCTATTCGATCGAATTTCTTTACAACCCGTTAATTCGGCCATGCATCAATAAGCATCTGCTAATTATCGGTGCGCGTGGGGTACGCAATGACCAAAAATCTCGGCAATGCACGCTATGTGCCGCCCAAGGACACGAGCATTTCCTTGTTCAGCAGGGTCGCGCCGGCGCTGTTCCCGCTCGTCGCGGCGGCGTTGGGCTACTTGATCGGGCGGCAGTTCCTCGGCCTATAGGACCATAGACATCAGGCGCCGGTCTCGGCTGTCGCCTCCTCAGCGCCGGCGTCGGCTCGCCTGACGCGATCGCTCGCCAGAAGCACGACAGGGCAGGCGACGGCGGCCAGCACGGCGGTCGCCGTGTCGCCGAAGAACAGCTCTTCGCCCGGCCGCTGGGTGACGCCCATCACCACCATCGCCGCGCCCTTGGCCGCTTCCCTGGCGATCGCCTGGTCGGGCGTGGCGCGCGTTCTGATGGCGGTCTCGACGGCGACGCCATAGCGGTCGGCGAGATCGGCGACATCCTTGAGCACGGCCTCCTCGCGGCGGTGCGAAACCGAGCCTGGCCGGCTGCCCTTGCGGGCCTGCGAGACATAAAGGACTTTGACGCGCGCCCGGTGCGGCCGCGCCAGGGCCAGCGCGAAATCAGCCGCGCGCCGCGCGACCTCGGTGCCGTTGACGGGAACCAGAATGGTCGCGCCGGCGCGCAGCATCGGCATCCTGCCGCTGGATTTGGCGCCATTCAGCACAAGGCAGAGCGGGCCGTCGAAGCCGCTGGTGATATCGTTCAGCGTGCCGCTGAAGGTGCCTTTGCCGGTCAGCGCGTTGTCGAGCCCAACCAGCAGAAGGCCGTAGCCCTTGCGGGCCTCGGCGGCGATCGTTTCGGTGGTGGCTTCAAGCTCGGCGCGGGCCGTGAGATGGATCTTGTCGACGGGCGTGTCCTCGGCCTTGCTGACAGCCCTGGCGCTTCTGGCCGCTCCCCTCTTGACCTGTTTCGAGGCCCGCTCGGGGCCTTTGTCGCGGGCAGGGCCGGGCAGTTTGCCGTCCTCGAGGTGGAGCAGCGTGGTCGGCATGCCGGTGCCGCCGCCGACGAGCCCGGCGAGATAGGCGGTGAACTTGCCGACCGGGCTGTCGTCGACGAGCAGCAGCAATCGCTCCAGTTTGGAGACGAAGCCGCGTTCGTCGAGCAGTTCTCGGTCGACGCGCTGCTTTTCGGCATCGCCGACCGGCAGCCGGCCGAGCGCCCAGCGCAGCATTGGCGGCATGGCGAGCGTCGTGATGACGGCCATGGTGACGATCATGGTGAACAGATTGTGGGACAGGATGTTCATCGACAGGCCGATCGAGGCGACGATGACCTCGGTCGAGCCGCGCGCGTTCATGGCGCTGCCGACGGCGATGGCCTCCCTCAGCGACATGCCGGCCAGCCGGCCGCCGAGGAAGGCGCCCGAGAATTTGCCGATGCTGGCGATCAGCACCAGCGCCAGCGTCAGCAGCGCCAGCGTCGGGTCGGCAAGCACGGTGAGGTTTGCGGACAAGCCGGCCATGCCGAAGAACACCGGCATGAACAGCGCCGTGATGACGCCGCGCAGCTGGCCCTCGATGTGGTCGGACAGGATCGGCGATTCCCCGACCAGTATGCCGGCGACGAAGGCGCCGAGCACGGTGTGGACGCCGATCAGATTGGTGATCAGCGCCATCACGCCCATAATGATGATGATGACGGTGACGACGGCATACTCGCTGCGGAAGGAGTCGTTGCTCCAGCGGATCAGGGTGAAGACCAGGCGGCGGCCGATGGTGAAGGAAAACACCATGAACAGCGCCACTTCGACCACCGTGATGATGAGCGGCAGCACCTGCAGGCTGCCATTGGTGGCGATGCCGAAGGTGACGGCGATGATCAGCCAGCCGATCGTGTCCTCGATGATGGCGGAGGAGACAATGACCTGGCCGAGATTGCGGCGCATGAAGTTCATCTCGCGCACCACCATGGCGACGATCTTGACCGAGGAGATCGACAGCGCCGTGCCGAGGAACAGTCCGGCGACGATGCGCTCACCCGGCTCGGGCAGGAGGGAATCCGGCAGCACCTGCGCCAGCGCGAAGCCGCAGACAAAGGGCACGACGACGCCGGTGATCGAGATCGAAAAACAGGCCGCGCCCACCCGCCGCACGAGGCGCAGATCCGTCTCCATCCCGGTAAGCAGGAGAAGCAGCAGGATGCCGAGCTGCGAGACGGCATCGATCATGCTTTTCTGCGCGGGATCGGTGGAGAAGATCAGATGCTGGGCGTCCGGCCATATCCAGCCGAACAGCGACGGCCCGAGCAGGATGCCGCCGATCAGCTGGCCCATGATCGCCGGCTGGCCATAGCGCTGGAAGATTTCGCCGAGGCCACGGCCGACCAGAAGCAGGAGTACGATCTCGGCGACGAATAATCCCTCCGCCGAGCCGCCGATGCCCGAGGCGTGGCCGGCCGGCTGCGCGGCCAGCGCGTGGCCTGCCGGCGCCAGAACGAAAATGGCCAGCGAAAGGGCGGCCGCTGTACCGTGCGGCCTCGTTGCCGATGGATGGATCATGGGTCCCTTCAAGACGCCGCCGCGGACTGACCATCACAACGCGCGGCCGACGTTTGCGTTGCAGCCATCCGTCGCGAGTTGTTGGCGTCCGGCATCGAGGTCAGACGTGGACGTTACCGAAGGAGAGTTCGCCGTCGTCGCCTGGCGTCAGGAAGGCGGCCGCCAGCAGGCCGGCATAGAGGAGGGCAACCACGGCGACGATGGCCGCGCCCGGTATGGGACCGAGCGCCGCCGCGCCGACGGCCTCGCGCATTGTGCCGACAAAGCCGACCGGCACGCCTTGATCGATGAGGCTCGGGGTCGACAGTTTGAGGATCCAGGCGAGCAGCAGGATCAGCATCATGTGCACGTAGTTGCGGCGCAGACGGCGCGCCAGCGCCACGCGCTGCGAAACCAGGAATTTTGGGGTGCGCAGGCTCTCGCCGACGACCAGCAGCCAGTCGGAGGCGAAATCGGGCTGCGGCGAGAAGATCTGCGCGAAATAATGGCGCTCGAACTGGCGCACGCGGGCGCGGTAGACGTCGAAGAAGCGGTAGCGGCGCGCCTCGATCCACAACAAAAGCAGCACCAGCAGCATGGCGAACAGCAGCACGCCGTGATGGGCGCTGGCCGTCGACAGCGACACGGACAGCATCGCCGCGACAACGGTGATCGCCCAATTGCTGGTGCGGTCGAGGCGGTCGCGCCAGCCGGCCATGCGGGCGATCTCGGCGCGATGGAAATGGGACATAACGGTGACCAGTTCGCCTGGCGAAAGCGGTCTGCCGACGGGCGTTGCCGGCGCATCGTTCATGACTTCCTCCCAGCCGACAACGCTTATGAGGCAATGTCGTTCCGGCAGGCGGTCATTCCGGGCCGCCGATCCAGTCGACTAGCAGTGCGACGAGCCCAAAGGCGCCGCCGATGGCGCAGACCGCCGGCCACCCGGCCCGGGCCCAGGCAACACCGGCCAGCAATGAGCCGATGGCGCCGCCGATGAAGAAAATGCCGACGAACAGGCCGTTGAGGCGGCCGCGCGCCTCGGGCCGCAGCAGGTTGATGGCGCGGCGGCCGAGCGTCTGATCGCCGGTAACGCCGATATCGAGCAGCACGGCGCTGATGCCCATCAGCACGAGCGGCGTCCAGGACGTTGCGGACAAGAAGGAGCCGGCCCAGGCCGCCAGCGCCAGCGCGCCGATCAGCACGAGATGGCAGAAGATGGTGGCGGATCGTGTCCAGCCATGGTCGCCGGCGCGGCCGAACAAAGGCGTGACCACCGCGCCGCCGGCGCCGACGAGTGCGAACAGCGCGATACCGCGCTGGCCAAGGCCGAAGGGTGGCTGCGCGAGGCGCAGGGCGACCGCCGTCCAGAACAGGCTGAACGCCGCCATCACCAGCGCCGCCGTCAGCGCGCGGCGCCGCAGCACCGGCTCCTCGCGCAGCAGATGGAACAGTGAAGCGATCAGCTTGCCATAAGACGATTTCGCCACCGGCCGCCGGCGCGGCAGCGTAAAGGCAAGGACGATGGCGAGTAGCGTCAGGGCGGCGGCGCTGAGGCCGTAGAAGGCGCGCCACCCCCAGGTGTCCGCGACGAGGCTGGCCAACGGCCGAGCCAACAGGATGCCGATCATCAGCCCGCTCATCACGTCGCCGATGACGCGGCCGGCCTCGCCGGCCGGGGCCATGGAAGCGGCGATCGGCACAAGAATCTGGATCGCCGAACAGGCGGCGCCGAGCACGAACAGGACGATCAGCAGCGAGGCGATGGTGGGCGCCAGCGCCGCCACGCCGGCCGCCAATGCCGCCGCGACCAGCATGCGCAGGATCAGGGTGCGGTTCTCGGCGAGGTCGGCCATCGGCACCAGGAAGAACAGGCCGGCGGCATAGCCGAGCAGCGTCACCATGGCGACAAGGCCAACGCTCGCGGCGCCAGCGCCGAGCGACGGGCCGATCAGCCCGACAAGTGTCTGCGGCGCGAACAGATTGGTGACGATGATGCCGGTGGCGGCGGCAAACAGCAGCGTCTGCGGGCCGGTGATGGTTTGAACCGGAAGCCGGCCGGCTGTTTGGCCGTCATTGGTATCGAGCATGAAGTCCTCAATGAAGCTGCATATCGTGCAAGGACTTTATGCCAAAGCTTCATCATGCTACAATTCAATCAATTCGATAATGATTATGCGAGGTGCGCATGAACATCCATGATCTCGAAGCCTTCGTCGCCGTTGTGGAAACCGGCTCGATCGTCGGCGCCTCGGCCAGGCTCAACCTCACCCAGCCGGGTGTCACGCGCCGCATCCAGAACCTCGAGGACGGGCTGGCGACAGCACTTCTCGACCGCCAGTCGAAGCCGCTGAAGCCGACCGCCTCCGGACGCAAGGCCTATGAGCATGGCCGCCGCGTGCTGCGCTCGCTGGAGGATCTGAAGGCCGGCGTCTCGCCGCAAGGCGAGGTCAAGGGCGAGTTCCGGCTGGGCATCATGCCTTATCTCTCGGATGCAGCACTTGCGCTGCCGCTCGACAGCCTGCGCGCCGCCTTTCCGCAACTGACGCTGCGCATCAGTTCGGGCTGGTCGCCAAGGCTGGTGGAGCAGGTGGCGCGCAGCGAGCTCGACGCGGTGGCGGTGTGCCTTGCCGAAGGCCTGGCGCCGCCCGACGAACTGGTCTGCGACGATCTCGGCGCGCAATCGGTGCTGCTGGTCGCGTCCCCCAGCCTTGGCGTGCCGAAGCCGGCGAAACTCGCCGACCTGTCGCGCTTCGCCTGGGTGATGAACGAAAACGGCTGCGGTTTTCGCGCCTTCATCAAGCAGAGTTTCGAGGCCGCGAGGCTGCCGTTCCAGGTCGGTGTGGAGGCGCTCAGCGTCGACCTCAGAATGTCGCTGGTGGCGCGCGGCCACGGCATCGGCATCGTCACCCCGGGCGCTTTCGCCGACAGCCGCTGGCGCGACGCGGTGGAGGTGATCGACTGTCCCGACTTCAAGCCGCAAGTGCGCGCCTGGCTGCTGCACCGTCCGCCGGCCGGGCGGCTGGCGCGTCCGATCGCGCTGTTCCGCGACGCACTGATCGACGGGCTGAAGGTGCCGATGCCGCTGGTGTCGTAGGTGCGCGGGACGTTGAATTTCGCCAGAATTTCTCGAATCCGATCAGGCTGCTGCGCGGAATTGCTCAAGTGCCGATTCCAGGTTCAAACGGTTATGGCTCTTGAGAATCCCTTCGCCTTCGGCAACATGGCTGCCATGGCCGAGGCACGAAAATGAACAAGCCGATTTCCGCCGCACCGCGCAAACCCGCGCGCATGTCACCGATGGCGCTGACCGAGGCGCTGGTGGCGCGCACCATGCGCGTTGTCGAGGATGCCGGACCGACGCCGGGCATGATCTATATGACTGACCAGGATTATGCGCGGTTTCGTGACGAGATCCTGGCCTCGGCACCGGCCGGGCCGCTGAAACTGTTCGCCTATGGCTCGCTGCTGTGGAAGCCCGCCGGCGAGGTGAGGGGCGGCGAACGGGCGGTGGCGCGGGGCTGGCACCGGTCGTTCTGCTTCACCGTGCAACGCTTTCGCGGCACGCTCGATCAGCCCGGCCTGATGATGGCGCTCGACCGTGGCGGCCAGTGCCAGGGCATGGTGTTCGAGATCGCCGAGCCGGTTGCCGACAATCTGGAGGCACTGCTGCGCCGCGAAATGACCATCCTGCCCGCCGTCAACGTGCCGCGCTGGCTGTGGGTGAGGACCGAAGGCGGGATGAGCCGGGCGCTCGGCTTCGTCGTCGATCCCGCCAATCCGCGCTATGCCGGCAAGCTCGACAAGCCAGCGGTCGCCGCGACGCTGGCGAGCGCCGTCGGCCATTGGGGCTCGGGCGCGCAATATCTGTTCGAGACGATCCGCCACCTCGACGCCCGCGGCATACGCGACCGCAACCTGTGGCAGCTGCAGGAGCTGGTGGCGCAGGAGATCGGGCGGGTGCATGCCGGGGTCTAATGGCTTATCACGGAACCAGTCGCCTGCGTCGATGGATCGCCTGCGTTGGTGATTGGCGGATCCGCCCACCGCTTCGTCATCCACGGGCGGAGCAAGGAGCGAAGCGACGCGGCGCAGACCCTGGAGCTGCTTCGCGGCCCAAGGGATCCATGCCGTGACACATAAGCGCCGCCACGATGCTGAATTCTGCTCCGCTGCACCCTCGATCAAGGTCGCGGCATGGATCCCAGGGTCTCCGCGACGGAGCTTCGCTCCTGCTTCGCCCTGGGATGACGAAGTTTGGGGGCTTCGGCTAACCGCCTACCCAATCTTCCCGCTTGACGAACATATATCTCTGTGGTTATACGTCAATCAATAGCCAACGGGTTATCGATCTCGTATGCCGGACGCTCATGACATGATCTTCAGGACGCTCGCCGACCCGACCCGGCGGGCGATCTTCGAACGGCTGTGCCGCCAGGGGGAGCAGACGGTCGGAGCGCTGACCAGCCAGTCCGGCGTCTCGCAGCCGGCGGTGTCGAAGCATCTGGGCGTGCTCAAGCAGGCCGGGCTGGTGCGCGACCGCCATGAAGGCCGCCAGACGCATTACAGCGCGCAGCTTGCCGCGCTGGCGCCGCTGATGGACTGGACGCGTGAGATGGCCGGGTTCTGGGAAAGCCGGTTCGACGACCTCGAGGATTTACTCAAAAGGATGGACCAGTGAACGATAGTGCCCAGGAGACCCGCACTGTCGTCGTCGAGCGGCAGATTTCCCATCCGCCTGAAAAACTCTGGCGCGCGCTGACGCAGCCGCATCTGATGGAGGAATGGCTGATGAAGAACGATTTCAGTCCGGTCGTCGGCCATCGCTTCAACATCAGCGCCGATTGGGGCGGCGTGCTGGACTGCGAGGTGCTTGCCGTCGAGCCGCACAGGACGCTGTCCTACACCTGGAACCTGGCGCACCAGGATCCGGCCTTCGATCTCAGGAGCGTGGTGACTTTCACTCTCACCCCGACGCCAACGGGAACCCATCTGCGCATGGAGCAGGCCGGTTTCCGGCCCGACCAGAGACGGGCCTATGGCGGCGCCAAAACCGGTTGGCCGCAATTCCTGGAGAAGCTGGAAGAGCTTCTGGCCCGCACGGACTGAGAGTTCCCGGCCAGGCTGAAAGCCACACAGCACTGTCAAAGGGCGGTTCCGCGCCAGCAAAACCCATGGAGAAATGCGATGAAGATCAAACTGACCAGCATCTATGTCGACGATCAGGAAAAGGCGCTCGCCTTCTACACCGGTGTGCTCGGCTTCACCAAGAAGGCCGATTTCAGCAATGGGCCGTTCCGCTGGCTGACGGTCGTCTCGGCCGAAGAGCCGGACGGGACCGAATTGCAGCTGGCACTGAACGACAACCCGGCGGCCCAAACCTACCAGCAGGCGATCTTCAAGCAGGGCCAGCCGGCGCTGATGCTCTTCACCGACGACATCAAGGGCGATCATGAGCGCATCAAGGCGAATGGCGGTGCCTTCGCCATGGCGCCGACCGCGGTGACCGGCTCAACCATCGCGCAGGTGAACGATGGCTGCGGCAATCTCATCCAGATCACGGAGCTGGCGCGCTGGTAAGGCGCCGGGTTTCAACACATAGCGCAAGAGGAGGCAGAATTGGACTGGAGCAAATGGATCCGGCAGGCGCATCGCTGGCTGTCGATGATTTTCACGATCACCGTCGCCGCGAATTTCGCGACCATGGCGTTCGGGCAGCCGCCCGCCTGGGTGGTCTATTCGCCGCTCCCGCCGCTCTTCCTTTTGCTGTTCAGCGGCCTCTATATGTTCGTGCTGCCCTATGTCGCGAAAGGGCGCGTCGCGCAGCGCGCCAACGGGTAGGGGCGGATGGCGAAATCGACCAAACCAGCCGCCAGGGCTGAACCGAAGCTGCTTTCCGGCGGCAACCCCCGGATCGCCAAGGGCCATGGCGATGCGCCGGTGCAGGCCTATATCGCGGCCATGCCCGGCTGGAAGCGCGAGGTCGGCCAACGCCTCGATGCGCTCATCGAACGCGCCGTGCCCGGCGTGCGCAAGGCGGTCAAATGGAACTCGCCGCTCTATGGCGTCGAAGGCGAGGGCTGGTTCCTCGGCATCCATTGCTTCACGCAATACATCAAGGTGGCTTTCTTTCGCGGCCTAGCGCTGGACCCGGTGCCGCCGGGCGCGTCCAAGAGCGGGGATACGCGCTATCTCGACATCCGCGAGGACGACGCGTTCGACGAAGCGCGGTTCAGCGCCTGGGCGAAGCAGGCCAGCCAATTGCCTGGCGAGCGCATGTAAACGCTCTATTTGTCGGTTCGAAGGAGAAACATCATGACGACCACGGAAGCGCAGGCGAGCAAATCTCCCTCCGAACTGATCGACGGCAGGATCAGGGAATTGGGCGACTGGCGCGGCGAAATGCTGGGGCGGCTGCGCGCGCTGATTCATCAAGCCGATCCCGACGTGGCCGAGACGTGGAAATGGCGCGGCGTGCCGGTGTGGGAGGATGCCGGCATGATCTGCACGGGCGAGACCTACAAGGCCGTCGTCAAGCTGACCTTCGCCAAGGGTGCGGCGCTGCCCGATCCGGCGCGGCTGTTCAACTCCAGTCTCGAAGGCAATACGCGCCGCGCCATCGACTTCCAGCAAGGCGAAGAGGTGGACGAGGAGGCCTTCA
Organism: Mesorhizobium sp. M8A.F.Ca.ET.165.01.1.1; assembly: GCF_004792065.1. NCBI lineage: Bacteria > Pseudomonadati > Pseudomonadota > Alphaproteobacteria > Hyphomicrobiales > Phyllobacteriaceae > Mesorhizobium > Mesorhizobium sp. M8A.F.Ca.ET.165.01.1.1. The sequence goes on from NZ_SRTH01000005.1 coordinate 227,714, forward strand.
AGGCGCTGGTGCGCGCCGCCGTGGCTTTGAACAAGTCGAAGGCGCGAAGGTAGTCTGCCGCGTGATAGTCATAGCGCGTGACGGTCACCGTCGGCGCTGCCCCTCACTGTCCTGCCGGACGTTCGTCACTCGAAAAGCCAAGCAATTGGCTTTTCGTCCGCTGCGCGGATCGCTCCTCAACTCCCCGTAAATGGGGCGAGTGTGGCTGCCGCAACGCCGCGCATTTTTTTGCAACGCTGATACAGCTTCCCTCTCCCCGTCACTATACGGGGAGAGGATGCCGGCAGGCAGGTGAGGGGCAGCGCCGACGGTCAAAGCTGTAATGGTTTGGTCGCCGCGAGCGATCGGCCCCGTTTACGATCTGGGAAGCTTGATGGTGCTAGATAGCGCCGGATGATGGCTGGCCAGCCGGGCCGGCCGGGTTTGGATTCGCCGCCATGAACAGCAGCCCGATGCGCATGCCGTGGGTGGACACGGCCAAAGGCCTCTCGATCATCCTCGTGGTCATGATGTACTCGGCCTACAACACCGGCGAGTACACGGGCGGGGTGGGCTTTCTCCACTATGTCATCGGCTTCGCGACGCCGTTTCGCATGCCCGAATTCTTCCTGATCTCCGGACTTTTCCTGTCGCAGGTGATCGACCGGCCATGGCGGCGCTATGTCGACCGGCGCGTCGTCCATTACCTCTATTTCTACGTACTGTGGGCGATTATCTCGATCGGCCTGAAGATCGGCATCTTCAGCAGGGACCCCGCCGGCATGCTGCACGACCTCGCAATGGCCGTCGTGCAGCCCTATGGCGTCCTGTGGTTCATCTACATGCTGGCCGTGTTCGGCCTTGCCGCGAAACTGCTGCGGCAGTTTGCGGTCCCTGCCTGGATCGTCATCCCGATCGCCGCCTGCCTGCAGATGTGGGCGCCGCATCCCGATAGCTACGCGGTCGAACAATTCGCGGCCTATTTCGTCTTTTTCTACGTCGGCTTCGTCACGGCGCCGCTGGTGTTCAGGCTCGTCGAATGGACGCGGGCCCGCCCGGCGCTGGCCGTCGCCGGGCTGCTCCTGTGGGCTGTTGTCAACGGCCTGCTGGTCTATTCGCCGGGCTATGCCATGCAGCCGGTCGGCATGCGGATGGGCTTGGCGGCATGGCCGCCGCTGCATCTCGTCCTGGCCGTCGCCGGCGCGGTGGCACTGTGCGTGCTTGGCGGTTTCCTGTCGAAATTGCCGGCCATGGAATGGCTGCGCTGGCTGGGCGAGCACTCACTGGTCGTCTATGTCGCCTTCACCATCCCGATGTCGCTGTTTCGCGGCGCGGCACTCGCAAGCGGCCTCCTGACCGACACCGGCATGCTCAGCCTGGCGGTGCTGCTGGTGTCGATCATCAGCCCGGTGATCCTCTACTTCATCGTCCAGCGCATCGGTTTCGGCATGTTCCTGTTCGAGCGGCCAGCCTGGGCGCATGTCGACGACGGCAGCGCCGCGCAAGCTGCGTCGAAAACACCGCTGCCTGCCGCCGCCACCCAGTCAAGCCGGACATAACAAAGCCGCAAGAGGCCCTGCCGCCAACCTCAGCCGTCCCGCAGCCACACCAGCATCTCGCCGGGCTCGCGGTTATCCCAGGCGAAATAGGGGATGGCGGTCAGGCGCGTCTCGACCTTGGCCGGCGGTTCGGAACGATAGAGCTCGTCCTGCCAGCCGTCGTCGGCATCGGCTCGCGCAGTGGCCGAAAGCGTCACCACGCCGCCTAGCAGGTCCGGCTCGTCATGCGCCTCTATGCTTGCCGTGCGGGGCAGCGTCAGCCGGTGCAGCCAGCTGTCATTGTCGGTCGCCTCGACGCAGTAGATCAGCGGCCCGCGCGACAGCGCGACGCGGCCGGCATCCTGCCGCACCTCGGGATTGGCATAGAGCCGCTCGATCGGCATTTCGAGGTCGAGCCGGACACGGTCGCCTTTTTTCCAGCTGCGGCGGATGGCGGCGTAGCCGTCGCTGGTCACGTCCTCGAGGTCGATCGTCTCGCCGTTGATTTCGAGCCTGGCGGCGGAACTCCAACCCGGCACCCGCAGATGCAGCGTGAACTCCACTGGCGCCTGCGGCTCGACCGTGATCTCGACCGAGCCGTCCCAGGGATAGCGGCTCGCCTGCGTCAGCGTCACCGGCACGCCCGCTATGTTGAAGCGGGCGGTGGAGTCGCCATAGAGGTGCACGGCCAGCGCATCGTCGGACAGGCTGTAGAAATAACTGCCGATGGAAGCGACCATGCGCCCGATATTGGGCGGGCAGCAGGGGCAGCGGTGCCATTTCCATCTGTTGTGCTTGCCCCGGCTTTCCAGCGGGTTCTCGTAGAAGAACAGCGAGCCGTCGAGCGACAGGCCGGAGATCGAGCCATTGTAGAGCGCGCGCTCCATCATGTCGGCATAGCGGGCGTTCGGTCCCATGCCGAGCATGCGGCTGGCCCAGAACACCAGCCCGACCGAGGCGCAGGTCTCGGCATAGGCGGTTTCGTTGGGCAGGTCATAGTCGCTGGTGAAACCCTCATTGTGCGCCGACGGCCCGAGCCCGCCGGTGATGTAGAGGTTTTTCGTGGTGAGGTCGTCCCACAGCCGGTCGAGCGCCACACGCAGCGTGTCGTCGCCATACTCGGTGGCGATGTCGGCCATGCCAGAGTAGAGGTACATGGCCCTGACCGCATGGCCGACGACCTTGTCCCTGCTCGCGCACCGGGATGTGCGACTGGCTGTATTCATAGGTCTTGAAATGATAGGCCTTCGGATCGGCGCCGCGAGCGCGGGCCTCTTCGTCGAAATAATGCGGCTCAAGGCCGCGCTGGTCGATGAAGTATTTGGCCAATTCCATGTACTTCCGCTCGCCGGTCACCCGCGCCAGCTTGACCAGCGCCAACTCGATCTCCTCATGGCCGCAATAGCCCTTTTTCTTGCCGGGCTCGGGGCCGAGTACCGAGGCGATGTGGTCGGCATAGCGGCACATGATGTCGAGCAGCTTGCGCTTGCCGGTCGCCTGGTAGTAGGCGACCGCGCCCTCGATCAGGTGGCCGGCGCAGTAAAGCTCGTGGCAGTCGCGCAGATTGGTCCAGCGCTTGCCGGGCTGGATGCGCTGGTACCAGCTGGAGAGATAGCCGTCCTCCTGCTGCAGTCTGCCATACATGTCGATGACGGCGTCGATCTTCTTCTCCAGTTCGGGATTCTTGCGCCGGTAGAGCGAATAGGCTGATGTCTCGATCGTCTTGCCGAGATCGGAATCCCAGAACATCTGCGTGGTCACCGTCGACCCGGTGAATCCGGGGGAGGCGGCCTCGTCGGGCGACGGCGAGTGGAAGGGAATGACGATGCCGGGCGAGGGACGGTCGGGATCGATCTGCTCCAGCATGCGCGCCTCCACGCAGCGGTCGTAAAGAATGTCGGCGGTGCGCGTCGCCACCGCCTCGGCGCGGTCGCCCCAGAAGCCGCGCACGTCGACCTGCGGCACCGGCAGCGGGCGGAAGGCGAGCTTGGGCCTGGCTGTGGTGGCGGGCCGGGGGGATGGCGATGCTGTCATGAACTCACTCCATTCGATCGATTACTTGACGGCCCCGGCCATCAGGCCGCGGATGTAGAAGCGCTGCAAAGCCAGGAACAGGATCAGGCAGGGCACCATCATCACGGTGACGCCCGCCTGCACGGCGCCCCAGTCGATGGCGCCGAAGCGGCCCGACTGAAGCGCGGTCATCATCACCGGCAGCGTGAATTTGGACTGGTCGGTCATCAGCACCAGGGCAGCGAGGAACTCGTTCCAGGCGCCAAGGAAGGCAAACAGCGCGATGGTGACGACGCCAGGCCAGACCAGCGGCAGCATCACCTTTATGAGCATGGTGGCGTTGCCGGCGCCGTCCATGCGAGCGGCCTCCTCGATCTCGCGCGGCACCGCGTCGAAGGCGTTGCGCATCATGAAGATCGAGAACGGCAATTGAAGCGTCACATAGACGCCGACCAGCCCGGTCAGCGTGTTGTGTAGGCCAAGCTTGGTCAGCACCAGGAAGATCGGCGTCAGGATCGACTGGAACGGGATCATGATCGTCGACAGGATGAGGACGAAGAACAGGTCCTTGAACGGAAACCGAAACCGCGAGAAGCCGTAACCGGCGAGCACGCTGACGATGACCGACAATATGACGGTCATCACCGAGACATAGATGCTGTTCTGCGCCGAGACCCACAGGCCGTCGCCAAAGGAATTGAGCGTGGCATAGTTTTCGAGCGAGAAGCCCGTGGTCGGCCAGGGCGGCAGCGGCGGCAGGCGTGCCTCCTGCGCCGGCTTGAAGGCCGACAGCACCGTCCACACGATCGGCGCCACGAACAGCAGCGAGGCGATGATGCCGGTGGAGTGCCTGGCGAGGCGGGCGGCGAGCTTGCCTCTGGCTGATATCGCCTGCGCCATCAGTCGAGCCCCTCGGGCTTGCGCAGCAGCCAGAGCTGGACGAGGCTGAGCGCCACCAGAATGACCAGCAGCACCATCGACAGCGCCGCGCCATAGCCGAGCTTGAACGACACGAACGACTGGTTGAAGATCCAGTACACCGCCGTTAGCGTCTGGTTACGCGGGCCGCCGCGCAGGATGATGTAGAACTGGTCGAAGGCGAGGATCGAGCCGGCCACCGACAGGATCAGCGCCAGCGCCAGCGTGCGGCGCATCAGCGGCAAGGTGATCGCCCGGAACCGCGCGAACGGCCCGGCGCCGTCGATGACGGCGGCCTCCTGCAGGTCCTGCGGGATCGATTGCAGGCCGGTCATCAGGATGATCATGGTGAAGCCGGCGACCTTCCACACCACCATGGCGATGATCGACCAGAAGGCCGGCTGGAAGGTGGCGAGCAGGTTGAACTTCCTGTCGATCAGGCCGAGGTCGTAGGCGGCGGGGCTGAACAGGCCGGAATCGACGTTGAGCAGCCACGACCAGAGCAGGCTCGCCGAGGCGAAGCCGACCACCGCCGGCATGAAGAACATGGTGCGGTAGACATTGGTGAACGGGCGCGGCCGCTCGATGAAGATCGCCAGCGGAAAGGCGACGGCGAAGATCGCGATGGTGACGACCAGCGTGTAGAAACCGGTGAATTTCAGCGCGTTCCAGAACCTGGTGTCGCGCAGGATTGCCCAGTAATTACCGAGGCCTATGAAGGAATGCTCGCCCATCAGCGGCCAATTGTGCAGCGACATCCACGCCGTCATGCCGAGCGGGATGACGAAGAACAGCATGACCAGCGCGACCGCCGGCGCGACATAGAGCAGGCCGATCCACTGCCGGCGCCCAGCGCCGACGAGCTTGCGGGCGCGGGGCGGGGCGGTGGTTGTGATGGTGGTCATGGCTGCGCGCTCGTTCTTCCTTCTCCCCTTGCGGGAGAAGGTGGATCGGCGCGCAGCGCCGAGACGGTTGAGGGGTGCGCCAAGCAATGAGGCAGGTGCGATTTCGAACTTGTTGCCAAGCTGGAGCACCCCTCATCCGACCTCGCTTCGCGAGGCCACCTTCTCCCACAAGGGGAGAAGGGAGAACCAACCCTCCGACGCTCCGAAGCGAAGATGCAACCGAGTCTTCTCAACGCGATAGCCCTGCCATTTGAACCAAAACAATTTCCGGCCGCCCGCCCAGGGAGACAGGCGGGCGGCCGGACAGGCGCCTATTTCTGCGGCGCCTGGTCGATGATCGACTGCATGGTTTCCTGGGCGTTGGCGATCGCGCCATCGACGTCGTCGCCGAAGAACACCTCGTTGATCATCTGCGTCCATGGGCCGTTGGCGGAGTTGATCAAATCGTTGAACACCACCGAGTAGGGCGTCTTGCCCTTCGCCATCGCCTCGGCGGCGATCTGGTAGCGCGGATCGAGATCCTTGAGCGCGTCCTTGGCGATGTCGCCGCGCACCGGCAGGCTGCCGTATTTGGCGAGGATGGTCTGGCCCTCGAGCGAATAGGCGAAGTCCAGGAACTCCTTCACCACGGCGAGCTTCTTGGTGCCCTTGGTGACGACGAAATTGTCGCCGCCGGCAAAGGACGACCAGTTGCCATCCTTGCCCGGCAGGAAGGTGATGCCGTAGTCGACATTGGGATACTGCGTGTTGAGCGCGCCGATGGCAAAGGCGCCAGAGGGCGAGATGCCGATATTGCCGGCGGCGAAGGCGGCGAAGAAATTGGCGCCGGTGTCGGTCTGCGCGCCCGCCGGCACCAGGTCCTTCTTGACCATGGAGCGGTAGAGATCGATGGCGCCACGCAGCTGCGGGCTGTCCAGCGTCGCCTTGGAGCCGTCCTCCGACAGGATGTCGCCGCCAGAGGCCCAGATCAGCGGCGTGAAGGTGAAGATGTTGCAGCCGCCGCAATTGCCGGAGAAATAAAAGCCCTTGATGTTGCCGCCAAGCGCGTTGACCTTCTCGGCATCGGCCTCGATCTCGGCCCAGTTGGTCGGGCCTTTCTCAGGGTCGAGGCCGGCCTGCTTGAACAGCTTCTTGTTCCAGATCAGCACCGAGGCGTCGGCCGAGAAGGGCAGGCCGTAAATATGGTCCTTGTAGGTGCCGGTCTTCACATGCGCCGGCGACAGGCTGGCGAAATAGGGCAGGGACTTGGCCCAGTCGGTGATGTCCTCGAGCTGGCCGGCGGCGGCGAAGGACGGGGTGTAGATCAGGTCGAGCGACAGCGCGTCGGGCGCCGTGCCGCCGGCGGCTGCCGCGCCATATTTTGGGATGATCTCGGCATTGGGGATGATGTCGAGCTTGACCTGGTCCTTGTTCGCCTTGTTGAAGGCGTCGACGATCCTCGGCATGAAGTTCGAGCCGTCGGCGCGCACCCAGATGTTGGCGGTCTCGGCGGCGGCAAGTTGCAGGCCGCAGCCCAGAGCGGCAGCGGCCAGGGCCAGTTTGGCAATCAGGTTCCTCATGTTCTCCTCCTCCAGGGTTGGCCGCTGTCCGCGGCTTGGCGCCGATCGCGTGGCGCTTTGTTTCAGCCGTCCGGCGGACGGCCGCAGGACTGACGCACCACCAGCCGGCACGGCAGTTTTCTGATGCCTGGCGCGGCGGATTTGCCGCCGACCAGGGAAAGCAGGGTCAGCCCGGCCTCGCGGCCTAATGCTGCCAGGTTCATGTCGACCGAGGTCAGCGGCGGGCGGGTCGCCTCGGCCACGATCTCCCAATTGTCGAAGCCGATGACGCCGACATCATTGGGCACGCCGAGGCCGCGTTCGCGCAGGGCATCGATGACGCCGCGCGCGATCTGGTCGTTGCCGCAGAAGACAGCGTCCGGTTTTTCGCCGCTGCCATCGAACAGTTCTGCCACGGCGTCATGTCCCCAGGCTTCCGACCAGGAGCCGAGCAGCGGCTCGATCACCGACAGGCCGTTCTCCGTCAGGACGGCGCGGTAAGCCTGCGCCCGTTCGTGCACCACGGCAAAGCTCGCCGGGCCAGTGACATGGGCGATGCGCTTGCGGCCAAGCCGGCGGAAATGCTCGATCGCCAGCCGCGCCCCGCCGCCATCGTCGGAGACGAAGGCGACGGCGTCGGGATCGGGCTGGGTGAAGGCGTAGATCACCGGGACGCGCAGGTTGGACAGGTCGACCGGCAAATGGCGGTCGATGCGCTTGCCGGTGGCGATGATGCCGTCGACGCGCTTGTCGAGCATGGCCTCGACATGGAGCTGGCCGAGGCGCGGATCCTCCTCGACATTGCACAGGAACACCGAAACGCCGGCATCGACCAGGGCGTCCGATATGCCCGACATCAGCGGCAGCGAGAAACGGCCATAGGTATCGTTGGTGAGCAGGCCGACGGTGAAGGAGCGCCGCCTCAGCAGGCTCTGCGCCAGGCTGTTGGGACGAAATCCCAGGCTGCGCGCCGTCTCGCGGATGCGCTCGCGGGTCTCGGCCGTCATGCGCCCCTGGTCGTTGAGCGCCTTCGAGGCGGTGGCGACGCTGACGCCGGCCCGGGCGGCCACGTCGCGCAAGGTGACGGGCTTGGGAAAGACCGGAATTGGCTGATCGTCCGATGCCATCGCGGCAAGAATCCTTAGCTGGGAAAAGGTTTTCCCTTATCGGCCGGAATAAGGCCCGGCCAATGGCCGAGCCTGATCGGGACTGTTTGGAAAAACCTTTTCTCAACGCAAGCTAGGGCACATCAAAGACCTGTTCAAGAGAAAAATTGCAGTCGCTGGCGCGATCGGACTTCGCGGGGCGCGGCCAATCGGTGCCGGGCTCACAGGTCGCCGTGCGCATTCATGGACTCAAGACCGCTTCGGCAGCTTCTCAGCGGAAATCATCCGATGTCAGCACATACAAGCTCTTGTGGGTGCGGCTGTAGGCCTTGGCGGCGACGTCGTGGATCGTGGAGCTCGACCTGTCGAAGGCGGCAAGATAGCCGGCCTCGTCGGCGGTGGTGTCGGGCTGCATCCTGGTCATGGCATCGGCGGCCACGGAGAAGGAAATCTGCAGCATGCCGTCATGGCCGACGAAGCGGATGCGTTGACCGGCCACGTCATAGCTGCGGCTGCGGTTGGGGAAGGTCAGGCTCATGTCTTGACCCCCGTTGCGGCGGCCTTCTTGGCCACCCGTTTCGCCTTCGGCGTGGGGTTCAGCGCTTCGGCCACGCGGTCGGCTTCTTCCTTGGCCAGCCGCAACTCCCTCAGCCGTTTCGTCTTGATCTCCCTGGCACGCGCCTCGGACATGTATTCAGCGGTCGCCTTGTTGTGCTCCGCCGTCTTCTTCTGCTTGTCGACAAAGCGGGCTTGGGCTTTTTCCATCAGAGTCTGATTGCCATCGGCCATCGAACAAATCTCCTTCATGCTGAAATCGTGAAAACGAACTTGTCCGATAAATAGGCGCTCGGCAGGAAAAATTCAATCTTTCGAATTATTTGGCGCTTTGCGGGCACCGAGAAAGCGAGCGCTGAAATAATACTTTTGAATATTTTCCCGCGGCCAAGATTATCCTTGCCTCCGGGAAATGTAGGTTGGGCCGAGGTGCCAACGGACGCTATTTCGAACGGAAATCCGTTTCGCACCTTCCTGAAATTGCCTAGGATGGTCCGGTGGTCGATTGGGGGCGTTTGCGGAAAACGGAACCGCGATTCTGCATACGGAGACAAGCCATGTTTGCCGCCAAGGCCATCGACGCCTCCAACAAGGCCGAATTCTACCGCGACCTCGCCAAGCAATTGAAGGCATTGCTGGAGGGCGAGGGCGATTCCATCGCCAACGCCGCCAACACCTCGGCGCTGATCTTCCAGATGGTGCCCGACCTCAACTGGGCTGGCTTCTACTTCCTGGCATCGGACGAGGAACTGGTGCTCGGCCCCTTCCAGGGCAAGCCGGCCTGCGTGCGCATCACTGTCGGCAAGGGCGTGTGCGGAACGGCGGTCGAGCTCGGCACTTCGATGCTGATCAAGGACGTGCATGATTTCCCCGGCCACATCGCTTGCGACGCCGACTCGCGCTCCGAACTGGTGGTGCTGCTGGAAGACGAGGAGGGTGTCTTCGGCGTTCTCGATCTCGACAGCCCGACGCCCGGCCGTTTCGACGGTGCCGACCAGGCCGGCATCGAGGCGCTGGCGGCAATCTATGTCGCGGCGAGTTCGTTCGAGGATTGAATCCGGCTCACAAGCAGATTCAGACAAGGCCTCCTGGAGCGGTTCAGGGTTTGATCTCTGACCCGCTCTAACTTCTTGTTTTTACTCAACTCCCAAGGGGAAGCGCTAGGCGCTTCTCCCGGGAAAACCGCTACGCACTTTTCCTGGAATTGCTCTAAGCCCTTGATTTGACAGATGCCGTGTGCCCCTATGCCTTCACGCGCAGGGACAGGCGGATCAGGCCAGCTTCACCAGCATCAGGCTGAAGCCGCCGATGAACAGGAAGGCGCAGAAGGCGAGCGCCAGCGGGCGCAGGCCGCGCGAGCGAAGCTGCGAAATGTCGGCCTGCAGGCCCATGGCGGCGAGCCCCATGGTCAGCATGATGGTGGTGGCAAGCACTATCGCCTGCTTCACTTCGGCCGGTACCGCGACAAGGCTGTTCAGCGCCACGACGGCGACGAAGGCGGCGACGAACCACGGCATGGGCGGGCGCGCCGCCGAGGGGTCGCCGCTCTTGCGGCGTGCCATCAGGCCGAGCGCGATGACCATCGGCGCCAGCATGGCGACGCGCGTCAGCTTGGCCACGGTGGCGATCTCGCCGGATTGGGTGCCGTTCTGGAAACCGGCGCCGATGACCTGCGCCACCTCATGGATCGAGGCGCCCGCCCACAGGCCAAAAGCGTGCTGGTCGAGGCCAAGCAGCGGCGCCAGCAGCGGGAAGCCGAGCATGGCGACGGTGCCGAACAAGGTGATCGAGGCGACGGCATAGGTGACGTCCTCATCGCGCGCGTCGGTGACGATGTTGGTGGCCACGATCGCCGAGGCGCCGCAGATCGAAGTGCCGGCGGCGATCAGCTGCGCCAGCTTGGCATCGACGCCGATCAGCCGGCCGAGCGTGATGGTGAAGAGGAAGGTGGCGCCAAGGGTCGCCGCCACGATGCCGACGCCGCTGGCGCCGATCGAAACCACCTGGCCGAGCGTCAACTGGAAGCCGAGCAGCACGATGGCGAAGCGCAGCAGGCGCTTTTGCGAGAAGGCGATGCCGGCCTTGGCGTGCGCCGGCGTGCCGAGCACATTGGAATAGACCATGCCGGCCACGACGGCCAGGATCATCGGGCTGAACAAGGCGAAGCCGGAGACATTGCGGGCGGAGAAGGCGACGGCCGTGATCATCGACACCAGCACGATCCCGGGGATGATGCCGTTCCACAGGGAATCGAGGCGCTTGCGGCCCCGCGCCAGATCGGCGGAAATCCTGCTTTTCGGAATATCGTTCGCGATGCGGGTCATGGAAGACAATGCAATTCTCCAGGCGGGTATCCCGGGGAAATGCCATTTCATAATCGATCTTTCCAACGAATTATTTTGGTTGGAATGATCTATTTTTACGAACGATTGGCCGTCCAAACGGTCTCAAGGACGCGTGGGCGCATTGCTTATGGCTTGGCGATGCATCGCACCGAGCTGCGAGAACGCAATCCGTCGGGCTACAACAAGTCCTGCCACCGCCGTGCGCCATGAATGACACGCACGATCTCCGCACCGTCGTCCGTTTGGCGATAGAGGATCAAGTAGTTTCCCGCAGGGAACGTGCGCAAGCCCGGTCGCACTTCCGGCCGGGCAATGCCCATGCCCGGCATGTCGGCGATGCGTTCGCAATGGGCATGGATTTCGTCATACCAACGCAACGCCGCCGCAGGACTGTCCTCGGCTATATAAAGCGCGATGGCTTCGATATCAGCTTCGGCCTCCGGTCGAAGGCGTAGCGTCATCGCGATGTGCGCTCGGCAATCCTCGCATCAAGCTTGCCTTTGATCCGGGCGAAGGCATCGCGGCCGTCGACCGGATCGCCGCTTGCCATGCCTTCGTCCCAAAGCCGGCCTAGCTCGTCGATGGCTTGGTCGCGTTGCATCCGACGAAACTTCCACTCGCGCAAGGCCTCGCGCATGACTTCGCTCGCCGAAGCGTATTCGCCCGCCGCAACGGCCTCGCGCATCATGGTTGCCATTTCGGGCGTGAGGGCAACGCTCACTTTCTCGACATTCGCCATCGGCGGGTTCTCCTACCTGGGCAAAGTAGGCAAGTTTACCACCGGCTGCAAGGAGGCCAGGTGGCGCATGACATCAAAGCTGTGCCTCGATCGCCGCCTTGTCGATCACCGACCAGACGTTCCTGATCCTGTCGTTCAGATATTCATAGAAGACGTTCTCGCTGAAGGAGACCTTTTTGCCATTGATGGGCAGGCCGAGGAACGTTCCCTTGGGCGTGCAGTTGAACTGGAGGCGGCTGGCGATGAAAGGCGGATCGGAGATCAGCAGTTGCACATCGAAATAGAGGTCCGGAATTTCCCGAAAATCCCGCTCCAGCATGTCGCGATAGCCTGACAATCCGACGCGGTCGCCATTGTAGTGCACCTCGTCATGGACGAAGCGGTGCAGCCTTTGCCAATCCTGGTTGTTGAGGCAGTCGATATAGCCTCGATAGAGATCGGTTTCGGTCACGGTGATGGCTCCGTTGCTGACGCTTGGACGAGATCATGCTCGACCGGAAGATAGAACGACCGTGGGCACAGTCCAGACGTTCCAGCCCCGGTACCGGAATGCATCGACCAGCAGCGAGCAGGCTGATGTCGCAGTAGGCGTGCGCGCTCTACGACCCAGCCGGATGAGGTCGACATCAACAAGATCCTGTCTAGGCCGACGGCGCAGGAGTGTTGAAACAGGGCTGACAGTTCGATGGCTCGCTTGCGTTCATGACCCACATGCTCGGACGATCGGTGGAAACATCAACCGCGTCGTCATCCTCGGGTCTGCGCCGCGTCGCTACGCTCCTTGCTTCGCCCGTGGATGACGAAGTCGGGGGCTTGGGCCAATCCCCAGATCTTGACGCACCGCTCTTCCTGCGCCAGCTTGCCGCCATGTTCGCTCGCGCGCCCGCCAACACCAAGCGACGCCGCTCCTGCATAGCGCGGAGCGGCAGGCTGATTGCGCGACGATAAATCCGGCACGATAGATCCGGTTTGTTCGTTTCCCGCCCCGCCCGCACCATCAGCCGGCGGGGTTTTCATGTCTGGAGCCTTTTGATGATTGCCAATCCTTCCATCCGGTTTCGGCCGGCCGAGCCTGCCGACGCCGCCGCGATCAGGGATATCGTGCGTGCCGCCTATGCCAGATGGGTGCCGGTGATCGGCCGCGAGCCGCTGCCGATGCGTGCCGATTACGACAAGGCTGTCGCCGAGCATCCGTTCGATCTCGCCGTCGAGGACGACCGCATCGTCGGCATGATCGAGACTTTGCTCGCCGACGATCATCTGTGGGTCGAGAATGTCTGCGTCGCGCCGCAGGCGCAGGGCAGGGGCATCGGCCGGCTGCTGCTGGAGCGCGCCGAGAGCAAGGCGCGCGCGGCGGGACGCGCGGAGCTGCGACTGTTGACCAACGGCGCCTTCGAAGCCAATGTGTCGCTCTATCGCAAGCTTGGCTATGCGATCGATCGGGAGGAGCCGTTCCTGAACGGAACGACGATCTATATGAGCAAGCGGCTTGTTGGATGCCCACCAACCGGAACGTGAGGATGGCTGCCAGGATCAAGCTCAAGCAACTCCCCGGCCTGTATGCGATTTCGCGACTTCAAGTCGGTGACGGCATTCCTGCCTGGGCTGACGGACCAGGCTTCGTCAGCATCACCAGAACCGACGACGAGCTCTCGATCACCTGCCTTCAGGATCGCGTGCCGGATGCCGTCAAGCACGATCGCGACTGGGTCGCCTTCAAGTTGCAAGGGCCGTTTGCGTTCGACGAAACCGGCATTGTGCTGTCCGTCATCAGGCCGCTGTCGGAAAACGGTTTGGGCATCTTCCTGGTATCGACCTTCGATGGCGACCACCTGCTGGTGAAAGCGACAGACGAGCCCGCGGCTAGAGGATTTCTGGGCGAAGCCGGGCATACGCTGCTCTAGGCAGCTCATCGCCGGCCGCTGATCAACGATTGGCGCTCTGGCTCAATCCCTGGCGCGCTGGCTCAACCATTTCTGGGGTTGCGTTTGACAGCGCCGTTCGCGCATCGTTATTTCTAGCCCGATATCACGGCCGGACCGGCCATGCGGCACCCCCAGGGAGAAAACCATGTCACACGATCTGCAGTTCTATATCGATGGCGCGTGGGTCGATCCTGTGGTGCCCAACACGCTCGACGTCATCGATCCGTCGAATGAAGACGCCTTCGCGCAGATCTCGCTCGGCTCCAAGGCCGATGTCGACAAGGCGGTGGCCGCCGCCAAGCGCGCCTTCAACACATATGGTTTCACCTCGGTCGAGGAGCGCCTCGATATCCTCAACCGCGTCATCGAGATCTACAAGAAGCGCAGCAAGGACCTGGCGCTTGCCGTGTCGCGCGAGATGGGCGCACCGCGCCAGATGGCGCTCGACAGCCAGGTGGGCGTCGGTCTCGCGCATTTGCAGAAGATGGCCGAGACGCTGAAGAATTTCCAGTTCCGCCATGTCAAGGGCAACCATCTCGTGGTCAAGGAGCCGATCGGCGTCGTCGGCCTGATCACGCCGTGGAACTGGCCGCTGAACCAGATCACCTGCAAGGTGGGGCCGGCACTCGCCGCCGGCTGCACCATGGTGCTGAAGCCGTCCGAAATCGCGCCGCTCGACGCCATCATCTTCGCCGAGATCATCGACGAGGCCGGCGTGCCGAAGGGCGTGTTCAACCTCGTCAACGGTGACGGCCCTGGCGTCGGCCAGGCGCTGTCCAGCCACCCCGACATCGACATGATGTCGTTCACCGGTTCGACCCGGGCCGGCATATTGGTGGCCAAGGCCGCCGCAGACACCGTCAAGCGCGTGCATCAGGAACTGGGCGGCAAGTCGGCCAACATCCTGTTCCCGGATGTCGACCTCGCCACCGCCGTCAGCAAGGGGGTCGCCGGCTGCTTCGGCAACAGCGGCCAGTCCTGCAACGCGCCGACCCGCATGTTCGTGCCGCGCGACCGCCACGACGAGGCCGCGGGATACGCCAAGGTCGCGGCTGAAAAATTCACCGTCGGCCCGGCCGACGGCGCCAACACCAGGCTCGGCCCTGTCGTCAGCCAGGTCCAGTTCGACAAGATCCAGGACCTGATCCAGAGCGGCATCGACGAGGGTGCGACGCTGGTCGCCGGCGGCCCCGGCCGTCCTGCCGAACTCAACCGCGGCTACTATGTCAGGCCGACCGTGTTCGCCGACGTCACCCACGACATGCGCATCGCGCGCGAAGAGGTTTTTGGCCCGGTGCTGGCGATCCTGCCCTACGACACGGTCGAGCAGGCGGTCGAGCAGGCCAACGACACCGTCTACGGCCTTGCCTCCTACATCCAGGCCAAGGACCTGCAGAAGGCCCGCGACGTGGCGGCGCGCATGCGCTCGGGCAATGTCTACATCAACTATCCCCAATGGGACGCCGGCCTGCCCTTCGGCGGCTACAAGCAGTCCGGCAACGGCCGCGAATACGCCGAATACGGGCTCGAGGATTTCCTCGAGATCAAGGGCATCGCCGGCTATGAGGCGGCGGAGTAGTTCTTTGGCCGCAGCGTAGCTGGAGAGGGGCCGGCGCCGCCCCTCATCTGCCTGCCGGCATCTTCTCCCCGTATAGTGACGGGAGAAGGACGCTTTCGCGGATGATTTCGCCAATCTCCAGCATTGCGAAGGCGGCGCCGGCATTGCGGCCTGCCCCTTTCTCCCCGTCTCTATACGGGGAGAAATGTCCGGCAGGACAATGAGGGGCGGCGCCGACCTCGGCGATTAGCGGTCTCGGTCACAAGGCCCACACTGATATGCTCAGCCATACCCCCCCCCATCCTTGCCAATTGGCAGATACATGCTATATATCTGCCATTAGCGAGGTCTAAACATGCAGCTTCAAGCCATCACCACGACGCCGGCCGCGGTCGGCTCAGCCATATCGAATGAAGAGGCCGGTGCGCTGGCGCGCACCACGGTCAATCTGTTCAAGGCCTGGAACCTCACCGACTTCGAGGCCTGCGTGCTGCTTGGCGGCATTTCGGCCCGCACCTGGGCGCGGTGGAAGGAGGGCGGCATCGGCCGGATCGACCGCGACCTGCGCACCCGCATGGCGCATCTGATGGGCATCCACAAGGGGCTGCGCTACCTCTTCACCGAGCCGGCGCGCGGCTATGCCTGGATCCGCAAGCCCAATGCCACTTTCGGCGGGCAGTCGGCGCTCGACCTGATGCTGCGCGGCGACATCTCCGATCTCGCGGCGATGCGCGAATGGCTCGACGCGGAGCGTGGTGCATGGTGAGTGGACTGGCGGTCCGGCGCCGCGTCCACTGGCCACAGACCTATCGCATCATCCGCTCCATCCATCCGCCGATCGACCTGTTCGAGGATATTGCCGACCCGCGCGACTGGGAGGCGCTGGCCGCCGTCGAGGAGAAGACCAATCCGCGCATCCGGCTCGAGTTCGGCGATCTCGGCAAGGTGCCGGCCGCAAGGCGGGTTTCCGGTCCGGGCGCCAGCTTCGTCATGGCGCCTTTCGTGCATTGCTCGACCTTGCGGCCCGGCCGGTTCTCGGACGGCAGCTACGGCATCTATTATGCCGGCGACAGCGAGGACGTGGCGCTCGCCGAAACCATCCACCATCACCAGAAATTCATGCGCGCCACCAACGAGGCGCCGGGCTGGACGGCCGATTTCCGCGTGCTGATCGGCAGCGTCGACCGCGACCTCGACGACGTCAACGCGGTACCCGGCGTGCTCGACCCGGACGACTACACGGCGTCGCAGGCGGAAGGGCGGGCGCTGCGGGCCTCGGGAAGCGACGGGCTGGTGTGGAACAGCGTGCGCATGCCGGACGGAGCGTGCATCGGCATCTTCTGGCCCGACGTCATCGGTGTCCCGGTCCAGGGCCGCCACTACAGTTATCACTGGGACGGCGGCCGCGTCGACTTCGTGCGCCAGCACGACACCGGCAAGGTGCTCGAAGTGGTGTGAGCAGGGCGGGGCGGCTTGTCCTCACGCCAACGCCGCCGCCAGCAGTTTCGCCTGCGGCGTCAGCGCCTCGAAGCTGCGGGCGCACAGGTTGAGCTGGCGCGTGGCCCAGTCATCGCCGAGCCGCAGGCTGCGCAGCGTGCGGGCCGAACGGCGCGCCGCACTTTCGGGCACGATGGCGATGCCGGCGCCTTGCGAGACCAGCCGGCAGACATTGTCGAGGCCGGGCACGCGGATGCGGAAGTGCAGGTGGCCACCGAGCCGGGTGGCCTGGCGGGCGATGTGCTCCTGCAAGGGATGACCGGCGCTCAAGCCGACGAAGGCTTCGCCGAGAAGGTCGGCAAGGCTGGCGGTCTGGCCTTCGAGGCCGGGCCTGTTCCGCGCCGTGATCACCACCAGGCGGTCGACGAAGAACGGTTTTTGCTCGAGATGCGAAAGGCCGGCCCAGGTCGCGGCGATGCCAAGATCGGCGGCACCGTTCGCCACCGCCTCGGCGATCTCATGGCTGGGGCGTTCGTCGAGCTCGATGTCGATCCCGGGATGCGCGACCAGGAAGGCCGGCAGCGTGTCGCGCAGGAGTTCGCTGGTCGCCCCCGTGTTGGCCATCAGCCGTACGCGGGCGCGCAGGCCCGTGGCATAGGCGCCGAGGTCGCCGGCCATCGCCTCGATCTGGTTCTGCACCGCGCGCGCATGGTGGAGCAGCGCCTGTCCGGCCGCCGTCGGCACCACGCCGCGCCGGCGCCGCTCCAGAAGCGGCGCGCCGAGGCTTTCCTCCATGCCCTTGATGCGCGCGCTGGCCGAGGCGAGAGCGAGGCCGGCGAGTTCGGCGCCGTGGGTGATGCTGCCGCGTTCGGCCACCAGCAGGAACAGCCTGAGATCGGTGAGGTCGAAGCGCATTTCTCGCTCCCGCAAATCGTGTCGTGCCAGGCTCAGCCTTCGTTCACGCCGAAGGCTGGCAGCGCAACTTCCACATTGTGGGCGGCCCGCATGTCAGTCAAATCATTTGCGACGGAGATAAGCTATGCGTGAAAAAACATCAGGCCGGCAAGGGCTAGGCATTCTTGAAACCGCGGCGAACGTGCTGGCGATCGCGGTGGCCTCGCTTGCCATGGCGCAAGCGCAGCCTGGCTTGCCGGGATGCGCCGTGGCGGCGGCTTCCGTCAACCGCGATGCCGTGCCGGCAAGCCAGGATGCCGAGGCGACGGACATGTTGTTGCATGACTGAAGGAACCGGCGTGCCCGGGCTCTATCCCAAGGAACGTCCATCGATGCTGAGCGGCCATCCATGCTAAGCATCGGCGCCGTCGCCTTCATCGGTTTCGTGTTTCTCGCCGCCGGCCTCGTCAAGGGCGTCGTCGGCATGGGGCTGCCGACCGTGGCGATGGGCCTACTGGCGGCGGCCATGCCGCCGGCTGAGGCCGCCGCCTTGCTGTTGATTCCGTCGCTGGTCACCAATCTCTGGCAGTTGTTCACCGGTCCGTCCTTCGGCGGCTTGTGCAAACGGCTGTGGACGATGATGGCCGGTGTCGTCGTCGGCACCGTGACTGGCGCCGGCCTGCTGACCGGCGCGCACACGATGATCGCCTCGGCCGGGCTTGGCGCCGCGCTGATGCTCTACGCGCTTGTCGGCCTGGCCAAGGCCAGCTTCACCACGCCGGCGCGCCACGAGGCCTGGATATCGCCGCTGGTCGGCGTGGCGACCGGGCTGGTCACCGGCGCCACCGGCGTTTTCGTCATTCCGGCGGTGCCCTATCTGCAATCGTTGCGGCTGGGCCGGGAAGACCTGATCCAGGCGCTTGGCCTCTCCTTCACCGTATCGACCTTGGCCCTCGGCTTCGGACTGTTCAGGGCCGGCGCGCTTGCCTCGCCGACGGCGCAACTGGCTGGGTCGGTGCTGGCCCTGGCGCCGGCGCTGGCCGGCATGGTCGTCGGCCAGGCGCTGCGCCAAAGGATGAGCGTCGAGACTTTTCGCACGGTGTTCTTCGCCGGCTTGCTGGCGCTCGGGGCCTATCTCGCGTTGGAGGCTGCGCTGCAGGGCTAGTCTAAAAAAGCCAGGCCCCAAAACCTCTTTCGAGTGTTTCGGCGGGGCCCGGCATTTTGGAGGATCAAGCGGTGCGCTTGCGTGCCTGCATGACGCTCAGCCATATGGCCGAGACGAGAAAATAGAAGGCGCCGAACGCGGCATAGGGCGCGATATCGGTGATGCCGGGCGTGGCGGCGCCGATCGCCTGTTTGATGAAGAAGCCGCCGGCAAGCGCCGACTGCGCACCGCTCAGCACCATCGCCCATTGCGCGCCCGCCCGCCAACGGCGCACGCCGGTCGCAAGCTGGAACAGGCCGGAGAGAATGGCCCATGCCCCGAACACCGCCAGGACCGCGTGCGGGCCCTGTCCAAGGGCGATGAAGACCGCGATCGCCGTGATCGTGCTGACCGCCGCGTTGAGCGCCTGGCTGGGATTGGCCTTCAGGCCGCCGCTGCGCTGCGCGTCCAGAACATTGGCGATCGCGTCCCAGGCGGGGTAGGCGACCAGGAGTATCGCCGCGACCGGCGGCGCGCTTTTGCCAAGGGTGAAGGCCGCCGCCACCCACGCGACCGAAAAGCCGGCCCGGAGGAAATAATATGACTTCAGCCACTGCGATGCGGCAACGCCGCTGGGCGCCTGGATGGTTTGAGTGCTCATTGGAACGTCCTGTCTTGTTGGATGGCCCGAGGCTGAGAGGCGGCGGGTTGACCCGCTTGATCACGCCCTCGGGGTTGGATGATTGGAACAGTCCATTCTCGCGCCCTCGGCGCGGGAATGGCTTTGCGCCAAGGCAAAACAGCGCATAATCAATGGGAATGCGCTATCCTTGCCAAGGAATGTATGAGAACCGGTCGGCCATATCCATGATTGAATCGCCTGAAAACTTGACCATTCTTCCGGATGGAGGGCCGCGTGCGGGTGTCTCCGGCGACCTTCTCTCGCATGTGCTGGCGCAGATCAGGCTTACCGGCGACGAGGTTTTTTCACGCACGCTGGCGGAGGCGGAGCAACTCGATCTCGACGAGGGGCAGGCTCATATCGTCGTGGTGACGGCCGGCGCACTGCGCATGGAGAGCGAGGACCAGGCTGCCGCCGTCATCGAGGCCGGCGACCTCGTGCTGCTGCCTCGCGGTCCCGGCGCGTCGCGGCTGGTGGCATCGCATCCACGCGTCACGATCGTCGTCTGCCGCTTCTGGTTCGATCCGGACAGCTTGCGGGGGATGATCTTCGCCTTGCCGCACTGCATTCACATCCAGCGTGCCCAGGGGGCAGGGTGGGTCGATGGAATGCTGCCTTTCCTGATGGTCGAAACCAGCGGCGCCCAGCCGGGTGCTGCCTTGATGATTTCCCGCCTCATCGATCTCATGGTCATCCGCACCTTGCGCAGCTGGGTCCATGAAGGGCACGCCACGGGCTGGCTCGGCGGGCTTTCCGATGCCCGCATCGCCCGTTCCCTGAAGGCCATCCACGAAAGGCCGCTGCAGCGGTGGAGCATCAATGAACTGGCCGACAAGGCCGGCATGTCACGTTCGAGCTTCTGCGAGCGCTTCGCCGCGCTCGTCGGGCGTTCACCGCTCCGCTACCAGAATGAATGGCGCCTGGGCCTGGCCCGCGATCTGCTGGCCAGGCGGGACGCGCGCGTGGGCGAGATCGGCTTGCGCATCGGCTACGAATCCGAAGCCGCCTTCAGCCGGGCCTACAAACAGCTCTTCGGGCACCCGCCACGGGTTGAATATGCGCTGACCAATGAACCCGCCAAGCAGCCCTGACCGGCGGCGCCATTTTGTAAAAAGTGAGCTGCGGGACCTACCGCACCACCAGCACCGGGATCTCGGTGTAGGACAGCACTTCCGCCGTCTGGCTGCCCAGAAGCAGCCTGCCCAGCCCGCGGCGGCCATGCGAGGCCATGACGATCAGGTCGCAGCCTTGCGTCTTGGACAGGTCCAGGATCGCTTCGGCGGGCCGTTTGTCCTCGACATGGACCAGTTTGGCGGAGACGCCGGCGGCATCTGCGGATGCCTTGCATTTGTCGAGCACTTCCCTGCCATAGCGGCGCGATTCTTCCTGGAAGACGGCCAGTTCATCGCCGGCGGCGTAGCCGGCCATGGCGCCGCCCCAGGCGAAGATCGGGAATTGTTCCGAAACGGTGACGAAGGTGACGGCGGCGCCGAGGTCCTTGGCCAAAATGAGGCCCTGGGCGACGCCCTTGCCGGCCAGTTCCGAGCCGTCGGTGGCGATGAGCAGATGTTTGTACATGATGATCCGACCTGTGATGCCTGATTACTCTCCAACATAGATAGTTATGCCTCCGCGCTCATTCATTGAGCCAAAGCGGCGGGGATCAGGGCCAGCGAGGGATTCGATATCCAGAGCTTGGTGTCTCGGGCGGTCAATCGTTGGCGCCGGCGCCGCCCGTCATTGCCCTGCCGGGCATTTCTCCCCGTAAACGGGGAGAAATAAGCTGCCTCAAGGCCGCCGCCTCACTTGCAACGCTGCCGATTGGCGAAACCAGCGGCGACAGCGTCCTTCTCCCCGTTTACGGGGAGAAGGTGGCGGCAGCCAGATGAGGGGCGGCGCCAGCGCATCGAGAAGAGGCATGCATTTCGCCAGCCGGATTCCCCTTCGCGAAATCGTCCTCTAAGGTGCCGACAACTTTGAAAGGCATTCCATGAGCAGCGCGTTTCCACAGATCCATCTGGTCCGGCATGGCGAGACCGCGTGGAGCCTTTCGGGGCAGCATACAGGCCGCACCGATATGCCGCTGACGCCGGCCGGCGAAGCGGCGGCGCGCGGTGTGGTGGACCGCCTGAAAGGCCTGTCGTTTTCCCAGGTTTGGTCGAGCCCCTCGCAGCGCGCCTACAACACCAGCGTGCTCGCTGGCTTTGGCGCGCGGAGCGTGAAGATGGACGATCTGCAGGAGTGGGATTACGGCGCCTATGAAGGGCGCACGACCAAGGAGATCCTGGCCGAGCGGCCGGGCTGGAACGTGTTTCGCGACGGTTGCCCGCAAGGCGAGACGGCGGCCGATGTCGGCGCCCGCGCCGACAGGATCATGGATCGCCTGCGCAAGGCCAATGCCGACATACTGATTTTTTCCAGCGCGCATTTCCTGCGCGTGCTCGCCGCCCGCTGGCTCGGCCTGCCGCCGGAAGGCGGCGCGCTGTTCGTGCTCGACACGGCCAGCATCAGCGTGCTGGGTTATGAGCATGATCTGACCGAGCCGGTCGTGCGCAAGTGGAACGGGAAGTAGGCAGGCCACATCAACCAGATGCGGTGACGCCTATCGTCTTCGTCATCCACGGGCGAAGCAAGGAGCGAAGCGACGCGGCGCAGACCCCTGGAGCTGCTTCGCAGCCCAAGGGATCCATGCCGCGACTTCGGGGCGCAGCCACGGTGCGGAATTCTGCTCCGCTGCGCTTCACGGCAAAGGTCCCGGCATGGATCCTAGGGTCTCCGCGACGGAGCTGCGCTCCTGCTTCGCCCTAGGATGACGACGTGTTGGGTGGCTTTGGCTAATTCCGATGCTGGACGCTAATCAACTCAAACCGCGCGCCCGCCTCCTACCTCTCGAACTTCCTGATCGCCTCGGCGGTGATGGGCTGGAAGAAATTCACCAGATTGCCGTCGGGGTCACGGAACAGCAGCGAGCGGTTGCCCCAAGGCATGGTGGTCGGCTCCTGCACGGTCGTCTTCTTGATGAGGTCCGACAGCCGGGCGAATTCGGCATCGACGTCGCCGACGCGGAATTCGAGGATGGCGGTGTGGTTGTCGGCGGGGCGGGCGATGTCGCCGCCGAACAGCATCAGGGTGCGCGTGCTGCCGATTGCCAGCGTGCAGGCCGGGGTCGCCAGTTCGGCGAAGTCTTCCGTGTATACGGTCACCGGCATGCCGGTGATCTCACCGTAGAAGCGCACGAGGCGCTGGACATCTGACGTGATGATGCGGACAGAGACGAAATTCATCGCATTGGCTCCTTGATCTCGAAGCCGCGAGCGGGCTTCCCAGCCGATGCATAGACCAGGCCTCCTGACAGCTTTCTGTCAGGAGAGGAGTTGTGACGGTTACGCTTCGGGTTCGGTCCAGACCGGCGGCAGGCCGAAAGCCGCGAACAAATCGGGGCCGAGCGGGCCGACATAGACCGTCAGCGCGGTGATCCGGCCTTCGGCCGGCTCGATGACGTGCAGCGATTGCGCGCGCCATTCCGGGTCGTGAAACCGCTGCGCGTAGATCGCGACCGCGGGCTGGCCGTTGGCCCTTGTCGCCACCGCGCGATAGCCGGCGTAATTGTTCCACACGGTCTTGAAGAAGTCGTGGATCGCCTGGCGCCCCTGATACCAGTCATGCCATGGCGGCATGTGGTAGGTGGCGTCTTCGCGCAGCAGTTCGACGAAGCCATCGAGATTGGCGGCCTCCCAGGTCCTGATATAGCGTTCGAGCAGCAGGTCCTCGTCGGGGCTTGGCCGCGCGCGCTGCAGTGGCCGCCCCTTTGGAAAGCGTTCGCCAAGTGTGGCGCGCGCCCGCTGCAAGGCACTGTTGACCGACGCCGTCGAGCCGCCCAGCAATTGAGCCGCCTCCAGCGCCGACCAGCCGAGCACGTCGCACAGCAAAAGCACGGCGCGCTGCCTGGGCGGCAGAAGCTGGATCGCCGCGACGAAGGCCAGCCGGACGGCCTCACGGGTTTCGTAGCGTGCGTCCGGCCCGGGTGCGCCATCGGCGAGATCGGGCAGCTCGGCGTCCGGGTAAGGTTCCAGCCAGGCGAGTTCGGCGGCCGGCCCGGCAGCGGCGCGGCCTTCGGTCGACGGCCGTGCGGGCTCTTCGAGAATGCGGCGCGCCGACGACCTCGCCTTGATCGCGTTGAGGCAATTGTTGGTGGCAATGGCGTAGAGCCAGCCACGCGGCGAGCCGTGGCCGCCGAATTGCGCGCGGCCGCGCCATGCCTTCAGGAACGTGTCCTGGACGAGGTCGTCGGCCTCGTGCAGCGAGCCCATCATCCGGTAGCAGTGCAGCTTGAGTTCGCGGCGGTGGGTGGTGGTCAGGCGCTCGAAGGCCGGCCGGTCGAGGACCGGCCGGCCCGATGGCCCGGAAGCGCCAGGAGCATCCGTCATTTCAAGTCCACTGTAACGATTTCGGGCCATCCTGCGCGCCTCACGCCGCCGCCGCAAGGCCGCTGCCGCTCACCGTGAAGGCGGTGCCCTGCATCTTGCCGCCGGCAAGCGTCACCACGGCGCTGGCGACATCGGCGGGCGTCTGCATATCGGTCATGCTGGCCAGGAAATCCGCCGGGCTGATGCCGAGATAGGCCGAAACGCCCGATATGCCGCGCTGGCCGACGCCGGTGCCGGCCATGATGCGCATCGGCGCCAGCGCCATGAAACGCAGGCCGAGGCCAAGCCGGTCGGCTTCCTTCTGGCTGTGGGCGGCGAGGAACAACTGCATGCGCTTGGCGCCGGAGTAGCCGCCGGAATTGGGCGGGCCGCCGCTGAATGCAGCGCCGCTGGAGATCAGCACCACGCGGCTGCCGGGCTTCAGCCGGCCGCGCAGCGCCGCCTGGCAGAACAGGAAGGACGCCTTGACGTCCATTTCCCAATTGGCGGAGAATTCGTCCCAGCCCTGGTCCTGAATCGGTGCCGACGGGGCGAAGGCACCGGCGCAGATCACCAGCACGTCCGGTTCGAGAGCGGCGAAGACCGCATCGGGTGCCACCTCCTGCGTGGCGTCCGCCACGAGCGTCCTTACGCCTGACGCCTCCCAGGAGAGTTCCTTCAAAGCGTCCGCGCCCCGGGCGACGGCGAGCACGGTTGCTCCCTCGCTCAGCGCAGCCTTCACGATGGAGCGGCCGACGCCCCGGCTGCCTCCGACGACGACAACATTTTGACCTTGCAACGATCCCATGGTTCACCTCGCTGTTCCGGCCCGGAGGAATTCCGGCGCCTGATGATCAGGACAGCCGAGGCGGGTGGAATTCATCGGCACGTCGGCAAAAATCTTTCCGGGGCGCCTGTCAGGCGGCTCTCATTCGTTCGCCGGTTTGCCAAGGACATGATTGGGGCGATAAACTGGACGGCCCATCGCCGATCTCTTGGGCGCACCAATAACAACAGCCTGGGAGGAATGTACGATGACGACGCTGTTCGTGAGACATACCGTGTCCGACTACAAGGCATGGCGCAAAGTCTATGACGGGTTCGCCCCGGTTCAAAAGGCCAACGGCGTGAAGGCGGAGGCCGTCTATCAGGCGGCGGACAACCCCAACGACGTCACCGTGACGCATGATTTCGCCAGTGCCGCCGAAGCGCAGGCCTTCATCAAAAACCCAAAATTGAAAGAGGCGATGGCGAGCGCCGGCGTGGTCGGCGCGCCAACCATGTGGATCACCAACAAGGCCTGATCGACTGCTCTAGCCGTTCGATCCGGTCGCCACTGCCGCAATGAATGGCCAGGTCGCTTTCGGCCTGGCGGGCGGGACGTTTGCTCGAGCGCGCAGCAACGCCAGAGCCGATCCATTGCCAGAAGCAAAACGCATCGGCAAAACTCTATTCTGATAACCAAGAATTGATTGGAAGTACTGCGCCCGTGATTGGCGATTGGCTCGAAAGCCATCCTAAAACTGTCGGCGGGTGAATTAATTCATAAGGCTGAGGGGAGTTGATATGATCCGCCGCACAACGGGTATCATGACGGTGCTTGCGCTTCTGGGGTTTTCGGTCTGTCCAGCCGCCGCGTATACCCACTCGTTCAGCTATGAAAAAACGGCACTCTCCGGACAGGAGATTTTTCTCTACGGAGGATCGACCCTCAACCCCGACTGTTCGAAGGCCGGCAAGGATGATTTGAGAGCAATTTCCGGACCAAGTCATGGAAAGCTGATGATTATGAACGGGAAGACCTATGCGCACTACGCCAAGAAAGATGCGCGTGCGAAATGCGATTCGCGCAAGGTCGACGGGATCAAGGTCATGTATCGGTCGGCCCCCGGTTTCAAAGGGCGAGACGAGGTGACTTTGTCCCTTCATACCTTCTATGGATATGCGTCAAGGACGGTCATCAGGATCAACGTCGAATAGCAGATTCGTTTTTCGGCTGGTGGCGACGCGCCGCTTACTCAGCCAGCAACGCCAGTTCCTCCGCCGTCAGATGCCGCGCCGTGCCCTTGGCGAGGTTGCCGAGCGGCAGGCTGCCGATGGCGATGCGGATGAGGCGCTTGACCTCGATGCCGTGGGCGGCGAGCAGGCGGCGGATGTGGCGGTTCTTGCCTTCGTCGAGCACGATCTCCAGCCAGGCGGTGCGGCCGCCGCTGCGCAAAAGTTCGATCGCGTTTGCCGCCAGGGTCTCGCCGTCGAGGGTGACGCCGGCGCGCAACCTGTCCAGCAGCGTTTCATCCGGCACCGTGGCGACCTGCACGTGATAGGTCTTGGGCAGATGCGAGGCCGGATCCATCAGCCGGTTGGCGAAGCGGGTGTCGTTGGTCATCAGCAGCAGGCCTTCGCTGGCCTTGTCGAGACGGCCGACCGGCGAGACATACGGCAAATCGAGCCCTTCGAGACAGGCATAGACGGTGTCGCGCTGTTGCGGGTCGTCGCGGGTGGTGACCAGCCCGCGCGGCTTGTTCAGCATCAGATAGACCTTGCGCTCGGCGACGACCGCATCGCCATCGACGACGATGCGGTCGCGGTTCATGTCGACGCGCAACGCCGCGTCACGCACGACCTTGCCGCCTACGCGCACGCGACCCGCCGCGATCAGCACTTCGGCCTGCGTGCGCGAGCACAGGCCGAGTTTTGACATCGCGCGGTTCAGGCTGACGCCGGGAGACCCGGCGCTGCGGGGCTTGCCGGCTGGCGGCCGGCCGGGCGGAGGTGGTCGTGCTGCCATGCTGTTGCCGGTGATCCGTTCCAGCGGACAGATGCCACGGGCGAGGCGGGCACCGCAAGCCGGGCGCGGCCGGTCTGTTTCCTGTCCCAGCAACAAGCGCTTCAGGCGGATGGCTCGGCCATCACGATGAAATTGCCGCAGGTGTCGTCGAAGAAGGCCGATGTCACCGGGCCTGTGCGTTCCGGAGGCCCGAGAAATTTCACGCCGCGCGCGGTGAGCCGGTCGAACTCGGCGTGGATGTCGCCGACGGTGATGAGCGCCGCCGGGAAACGGGCGTCGTAAAGCGCTTGCTGCGCGGCGCGCGCCGGCGGGGCGCTGTTGGGTTCGAGCACCAGTTCCGTGCCGCCATCGTCGGGTGCCACCACCGTCAGCCAGCGGATTGGACCGCTGTCGTGATCATGCTTTTTCACAAAACCCATGACCGAGGTGTAGAAGGCCAGCGCCTTGTCCTGGTCGTCGACCTTGATGAGGATATGGCGAAGCCGCATGGTCGATTTCCTTTTATTCGCATGGGTTGACGTCCGTACCTAATCCAGGCTGTTGAAGAACGCCGTCAGCACCGGGGCGTGCGCGGCCGGCTTCAGCATGTGGTTCTGGCCGGGCAGCGTCTGATAGCTTGCATTGGGCAATGCCTTGGCCAGGGCCTTGTTGCCATGCCGCATCCATGGCGGGCTCTTGCCGCCGTCGCTCACCAATACCGGCACGCGCAGCGAAGCCCAGCGGCTGGGATCGAGCGGCCTGCCAAGCTGATCGCCGCCGACGATGGCGCCATCATGCGGCAAGGTATGCGCCACCGCCTTGAGCCGTCGCCAGATCGGCATGAGCTTCATGAAGACGATGAGCAGGCGGGGCATGCCCACCGATTTGAGGAAGGCGGTTATGGCGTCGCCGCGCCGGCCTTCGGCGACGGCAGTCTCGATCGTCGCCCAATCGGCCTGCGTGGTGGTGCGGCTGTCGTCGACGATCAGCGGCGCTTCGTAGAGCGCGAGCTTCTTGATGCCGGGCAGGCGGGTTGC
The DNA here is from genome assembly GCF_004792065.1 of Mesorhizobium sp. M8A.F.Ca.ET.165.01.1.1. NCBI lineage: Bacteria > Pseudomonadati > Pseudomonadota > Alphaproteobacteria > Hyphomicrobiales > Phyllobacteriaceae > Mesorhizobium > Mesorhizobium sp. M8A.F.Ca.ET.165.01.1.1. The sequence continues at coordinate 255,200 of NZ_SRTH01000005.1, forward strand.
CGCCATCAGCGCCAGCATGGCGCCGGACGACATGCCCCAGACATAGGCCTCGCCGCCGGCGGCCCGCAGCACGGCCTCGATGTCGTCGACCTCGCGCTCGACCGCGTAGGGCGCGGTGTCGCCGCTGCCGCCACGGCCACGACGGTCGTAGCGGAACACGGTGAAGTTGTCCGCGAGCGCCTTGGCCAGCGGACCGCTCGGTCCCATCGCGCGCGAGCACAGCGCGCCGTCAACGAGAATGAGCGGGTGGCCGTGGCCGCGGCGCTCGCAGGCGATCGGCGTCCCATCCCGCGACAGTACGGCTTCAATGGACGGTTTCGCGTTCTCAGCCGGCATGGTTGGCTTCCCGGTCTATCAGCTGCTCCAGCCGGTCGAAGCTCTGCATCCAGCCGCCGCGCATGCCCAGCGCCAGCAGGCGCTCGCGGTCGGCGGCGCTCGCCAGCGTCACCTCGAAATGGACATGGGTCCGCATGCCGTCGGGCATAAAGCTCACGGTATGGCGGCTCCGGCCCGGCGGATTGCCGGCCCATTCGCGGATTTCCGGATCCGGTTCGTCGCAATAGCTCAGCCTGACGTTCTCGACGACTTCGAGATAGCTGCCCTGGTTGCGGTAGAGCGTGCCGCTGGCGGTCAGCATATCGATGCGCCAGCGGCCACCGACGCGCACGTCGAGCACGCAGTGAGGAATGGTGCAATCCTTGATGCCCCACCATTGCGCCACCAGCCTGGGGTCGGTCCACAGCCGAAAGACGCGTGCCACCGGAGCCTGGAACACCCGTTCGATGGCGAAGCTGCGCTCGGCGGTATCTTGGACGCTCTCGCTCATGGCGCCTTGTCCGCGTCGCGCCGCAGCAGATCCTCCATGCGGTCGAAGCGGCCTTCCCAGAGTTTTCGGTAGTCGTCGAGCCAGCGGTCGATGTCGCGCAGCGGCTTGAGCTCGATGCGGCTCAGATGTTTCTGCGCCGCCCGGCTGCGGGTGACGAGGCCGGCCTGCTCCAGCACGCCGACATGTTTGGAGACGGCCCGCACGGTGAGCGCGAAGGGTTGCGCGAGCTCGGCGACCGAGGCCTCGCCATCGAGCAGCCGGGCAAGGATCGCGCGCCGCGTCGGATCGGCGAGCGCGGCGAATGTTTGGTCGAGGGAAAATTCAGCAGCCATTTTTGGAACCAATCAGTTCTAGAACTAATTGGTTCTATAAACGGCTTGCCTTACCTCGTCAACGAGCTTTCGGAAACCGCGAGAGATGGCGCGCTCGCCGGGGAGAACGTTTCCACCCCGGCAAGCGTGGCTTTGGAAGCTCAGGCGGCTGCCTTTTCGGCCGCGATGCCGTTCAGGATCTGGATCGCATCCGCCGGCAGCCTAAGTTCGGCCGCTGCCAGGTTCTCCCTGAGATGCCCGACCGACGAGGTGCCGGGGATGAGCAGGATGTTGGGCGCGCGCTGCAACAGCCAGGCGAGCGCCACCTGCATGGGAGTCGCGCCGAGCTTTTGCGCGACGTCGGCAAGCGTGCTCGACTGCAGCGGCGTGAAACCGCCGAGCGGGAAGAACGGCACATAGGCGATGCCGTCGGCGGCAAGCTCGTCGATCAGCGCGTCATCCTCGCGGTGGGCGATATTGTATTGGTTCTGCACGCAGACGATGTCGACCATGCCGCGCCCCTGCGCGATCTGTTTGCGGGTGACGTTGCTCAGGCCGATATGGCGCACAAGCCCCTGGCGCTGCAGTTCGGCGAGCGTGTCGAGCTGCGGCTCGAGCGACCCTTCGGCGGGTCCGTGGATGCCATGCATGGAGCGCAGGTTCACCACCTCGATCACGTCCAGTCCGAGATTGCGCAGATTGTCGTGCACGGCCTGCGTCAACTCCTGGGGAGACATTGCGGGAATCCACGATGCATCCGCCCCGCGCCGGGCACTGATCTTGGTGACGATGGTGAGGTTGGCGGGGTAGGGGTGCAGCGCCTCGCGGATGATCTGGTTGGTGACGTGCGGACCGTAGAAATCCGATGTGTCGATGTGGTCGACGCCGCTGGCAATCGCCTCGCGCAGCACGGCAAGGGCTGCCTCGCGGTCCTTCGGCGGGCCGAAGACGCCCGGGCCGGCCAGTTGCATGGCGCCGTAGCCGAGGCGCTTCACGGTGCGGTCGCCGAGCTTGAAGCTTCCGGCCTTGCTGATGTCGGTCATGGTGTCGTCTCCATTGGATCAGCCAGATATAGACAAGGCGCGCCTGCACGATAATATGGTGCAATCGGCACGGCCTGTGCGGAAAGGCGAACAATGGCGGCGAATCTCGGCGACCTCCAGGCATTCATGGCGGTGGCGCGCGCCGGCGGCTTTCGCGAGGCGGCCCGGGTGGGCGGCGTCAGCGCCTCCAGCCTCTCGGAGACGGTGCGGCGGCTGGAGAGCGAACTCGGCGTGCGGCTTCTCAACCGCACCACGCGCAGCGTGGCGCCCACGGAAGCCGGCGCGCGGCTGCTCGAACGGCTTGGTCCGGCGCTCGGCGAGGTCGAGGCAGCACTCGACGTGGTCAACGGTTTTCGCGGCCGGCCGGCCGGCACGTTGCGGCTCAACGTGCCTGTGGTGGCGGCGAAACTGGTGCTGCCGCGCCTGTTGCCGCCCTTCCTCGCGGCCTATCCCGACATTCGCCTGGAAGTGACCGCCGAGGACAGTTTCGTCGACATACTGGCGAGCGGCTGCGATGCCGGCATCCGCTATGACGAGCGGCTGGAGCAGGACATGATCGCCGTGCCGATCGGCCCGCGCCGCCAGCGCTTCGCCACCGCCGCCGCGACGGCCTATCTCGACCGGCGCGGCCGGCCCGAGCACCCGCGCGACCTGCTCGATCACGCCTGCCTGCGCGGCCGCTTCGCCAGCGGCTTCACGCCGCCCTGGGAGTTCGAACGCGACGGCGAGGAGGTGAGCGTCGAGCCGACCGGCCCGCTGCTGGTCAGCACCGGCACCGCAATGGCGCTCGCGCTCGAGGTGGCCGTCGCTGGCGGCGGCATCGTCAGTCTGTTCGAGGACTGGCTGCATCCCTATTTCGACGATGGCAGGCTGGAGCCGGTGCTGGAGCCCTGGTGGCAGGAATTTTCAGGCCCGTACCTCTACTATCCCGGCCGCCGCCTGACGCCGGCGCCGCTGCGCGCGTTCATCGACTTTGTCGCTGGGATGCGGTGGGACTGATCCCGTACCGAAATCGCTGCAGGTTTGCGCCGGCCTTTTCGGCGTGTAGCCGCGGTTGCTTTCGACCAAAGGGCAAATCCCCGATGTAACACTTTGTTGTCATTGAGGGCCTATCGAGGAGGCGATACGGCGAAAGCCCGGTGAAAGGAAAGGCGCGCAATGGGTTCGCCCTGGTCCGAATTGCTGGCCAATCTCGCGGTCGTCGCGATGTTCGTTTCAGTCTGGATCCACACCCATGTGTGGCTGGATCGCTGGCCGGCCGCCGCGAAGGCAGCGGCCTTCGGCCTGCTGATGGGCGCCGGCGCCATCGTCCTGATGCTGACACCCATGCAGTTGCAGCCGGGCGTGTTCGCCGATCTCAGGGCGACGATGATTGCCGTTGCCGGCTTCTTCGGCGGCCCTGTCGCCGGCATCGTCGCCGGGGTCATGGCCGGTGCCTTCCGGACTTTCGAGGGCGGCATCGGCGCCTTCGCCGGCGCCGTGGGCATCGCGGCCGCCATGCTGGTTGGCGTTGCCGGCAACCTTGCCCTGAAGGGCCGCCGCGCCACCATGATCGACATCATGATCCTTGGCGCGGCCGCCGCGGCGGCGTCACTGCTTGGCCTCAGCGTGCTGCCGCGGGATGTCCTGCAGATGGTGCTGCCGAAGGTGGCGCTGCCGTCGTCCCTGCTCATCTTCGTCTCGGTGGTGCTGTCGGGGCTGACGCTCTACCAGGAGCGGCGTCGCCTCGAAGCGCTGCAGTCCCGGCGCATCTACAAGGCCGTGGTGGAGACGCTGCCCGATTGCCTCAACGTCAAGGATCTCGACGGGCGGTTCATCGCGGCCAATCCGGCGACGGCGGAACTGATGCATGCGACCGACGCCAAGGCACTGATCGGCAAGACGGATTTCGACTTCTTTCCGCGTGAGACGGCGCAGGGCTTCCGCGAGGACGAGCTTGCCGTGCTGGCCTCGGGCGCCTCGTCCACCATCGAACAGCGCCTTCACCACGAGGACGGCACCGATGGCTGGCTGGCGACCTTGAAGGCGCCCTTTCGCGACAGGAGCGGAGCCATCATCGGCCTGATCACGCACAATCGCGACATCACCGTTCGCAAGCAGCTTGAGAACGAGCTGGCGGAAAGCCAGGCAAGGCTCGGAGACGCCCTGACGCACATGGCCGACGGCCTGGTGATGTTCGATCCGGACGGCAGGCTGGTGCTGTGCAACGCCCGGTACCGCGCCATGTTTCCGAAGACGGCGGACATGAGGGTGCCGGGTGCCGATTACCGCGACATCCTGCGCGCCTCGGCGGAGCGCGGCGAAGGGACCACGCCGCCGGACGCGGTCGAAGACTGGATCGCCGGCATCATGGCCGCGCAGAAGCTCGTCAGTCACCGCCAGGTCCAGCTTGCCGACGGGCGCTGGCTCGATGTGCGCACCCGGCCGACCGGCGATGGCGGCAGCCTCAGCGTGTTTTCCGACATCACCGAGGCCAAGCAGGTCGAGGCCGAACTGATGGCCGCCAATGAGAAGCTGAACCTTCTGGCGCACCGTGACGGCCTGACCGAACTGTTGACGCGGCGCGCCTTCGACGAAGCGCTGGCGCGCGAATTCGCCCGCGCCAGCCGCAACGCAATGCCGCTCAGCCTGCTCATCATCGACGTCGATTGGTTCAAGCGGTTCAACGACTATTACGGCCATCCGGCGGGCGATGAATGCCTGCGCGTCGTCAGCCGCTGCATCGAGGCGGCAGCCCGCCGGCCGGCGGACGACGCCGCCCGCTATGGCGGCGAGGAGTTCGCGATCATCCTGCCGGAGACCGATGCGCGGGGCGCCTTCGTCATCGCCGAAAACCTCAGGAGCAAGGTGCGCGACCTCGCTCTTGGGCATGACGGCAGCGAAAAAGGCATCGTCACCGTCAGCATCGGTGTCGGCACCTTCGATGCCGGCGGCGCCGCCATGGAGATCGCCGATCTTTTGAATCGTGCGGACGAGGCGCTCTACGGCGCCAAGGCCGCGGGGCGGGACCGAGTGCATGGATGGCGTCCTCACCTCAGCGACCAACGCGCGACCGGTTCGCGGCGCAAGACTTGAGTCTTCCTAGGCCTAGGGCCGGGCTGCCGGGTAGAATCCGAGGGTGAACTGGCGATTGCCTGAATGAGGATTCGGCGGGCGCCTCTCTCTCAGTTGCTTCAACCGTTGTGGCCTGAATCCATGCTTACGGGATCGAACTTCACAAGCCGAGCTTTCGCCTCGCCGACGCGTTGTTGCGCGGATCGTATCCTGTCGCAAAGCCTCAGATTGATACCAACGCCACAGTCCTCGTCCAGCATCGCGTTTGCACGTTCCAGGGCAAGTTCCGCTCGGTTGAGGCGCTGCCTCGCCCGGGCCAGTTCCAAGGTCAGAAGTTCCATTACTCCGCTTCCGTGGTTGCGGTCCCTTCCACTGGGAAACCCTCGCCGATTGGTTTGGTTCCGGGCTGTTCGGGCGCGGCTGCATTCGCTGGCGCGCATGCCCATGATGCCCGTCAGGACGGCCTCGGACGGGCAATGCTGGTGTCGAAAGTGCCTGGGAGGACAGGGGCGCCACCGCGGCCGGTCGACGATGTCGTCATCGTGTCAACCGGCACAATGATGACCATGCGAGCGTGCTGCTCCGGCCATAATGGCTTTCCGAAAAGGAAGAAGGTGCTGGCGAGAAAACAAACCAGCAAGAGGATGGCCAAGGTGTTGGCGATGATGTCACCAAGTTGCATTTTCCCTCTCCTCCAAATCACGCATCGACAATCGTGAACGGGCATCAGCGGATGCCGAGCCCTCCGCCAAAGCAGGCGGGGCTGTCTTTCTCGAAGCGGGCTGCTACCAGCTCGACGTGAAGGTGACGAGCAATGCGGGAATCAACGCCGATAACGGGACCGCCATCAGCAGCACCATCTCGATAAGACGGGTTTCCTTGTCGCCGAACATCACAACCTCCTCCCGTCTCGGCCCGATGCCGGGGAATTCAGGGTTCGCTCACCAACTGGACGCAGTGAGCGAACCCTATTGGCGCAGGAAGGGACGTAGCTGCGCCAATTCGCTAAAAACATGGGGCTGCTTACTGATATCAGTCAGCTGCCTGCCATCACGGAGCGACAACGAGTGCGAAAGGCGACCGTTCCCGGCGGGAGCGGCGGCAGGACCATTGCGTTCTTGAATGGGACCTAAGTCCGAGGTTGGCCCGACCGAAGCCCGACCGGGGAACGTTCATCCGTGCCTGAAGTTCGATCCTCAGCGCGGCGACAATCCTGTGCTGTGCCGATTTCAAATGGAGGAATTCATGAACAAGAATCTTGCCGCCGTGGCCGCGGTTCTGTTGCTCGCGGGTGTCGGCGCAGCCGCCGCCGAAGACGTCATCATCCAGCCCGAGCAGGAAACGGTGATCAAGGAATATGTGAAGAAGCAGCCGCTGGCTTCGGTGAAGGTTCCCGGCGTCGAACTCAGCCTCGGCACGGCTCTGCCCGACACGGTCGAGCTTCACGAAGTCCCCAATGTCAAATATCGCTACACCGTGATCGACAACCAGACGGTGATCGTGGATCCAGGCACCCACAAGATCATCAAGATCATCCAGTAACAACGCCCGGCCCGCCACCGGGCTGGTGGCGGGCCGGCTGCAACTGGGTGCCCGCGCAATCAGAATTTGCGCGGGTCGATACCCTTGGTGCCCGGCCCATAAGGGCTTGGATAAATCTCGCCGATGGTCATCAGTTCGATCCCGCCGTCGAGCGTCGAGCCGATGATCCTGACCTCGGGATCATCGCAGCAGAACTCCCAGATCACCTGCCGGCATTCGGCGCATGGCACGCCGGAATAGGGGCCGTGGCAGACGATTGCCTCGATCTGGCGCTCGCCGGCGGCGGCCATCTGCATCACAGCGTTACGCTCGGCATGCACCGATTGCTGCAACGTGACGACCTCGACGTTGCAGGCGGAAAACAACCGGCCCGACGCGGTGCGCACGGCCGAGCCGACCTTGTGGTTGGAATAGGGCGTGTAGGCCTTGTCGCGGGCCTGCGCGGCGGCGGTGACGAGCGCCTGATCGGCGCTCGAAAGTCTGTCGAAGCTGGTCTTCAGCATTGGTCTCTCCGCATCGGGGCTCCATCCCGCATTGATTCAGGATGGAATTCTAACTCGTTGCTTCTTCTTGATCTTCCGTGCTCACGCGGGTTGCCGTTCCGATCGCATCAAGAGCCCCGCGACGAAGGGGACGACCGAGAGGATGAAGCCGATCAGCGAGGGTGGAATGCCGCCGGGTTCGCCCATCAGCACCAGGATCGCGGTCGAGCCGGCGCCGACGACGATGGTCGCGAGCATCGACCACGACGGAATGCGCCAGCCGAAGGTGGCCGACAGCACCGGCAACAGCAGGCCCGGCACATAGACCGAGAATCCGAGCATCAGGATGGTGACGATGCCGGGTACCGACAGCGCCACGACCAGCGCCGCCAGGCCGAGCACGAGCAGCAGGATGCGGCTGGTCCACAGCCTTTCCTTGTCGCTGGCGCCGGGCCGCAACCGCGAGATCACGTCGCGCTGCAAGGTGGTGGCGGTGATCAGCAGCGTGGTGCTCGCCGTCGACATCGCCACCGCCAGGAAGGCGGCGACCAGGACCCCGATGACGCCGTGCGGCAGAAGCTGCACCATCAGGTCGGGCATGGCGTTGACCGGGTTGGCATCGGCCGGCAGCAGCGCCTTGGCGGCGACGCCGAGGAAGGTGAGGATGACGCCGAACACCGCCATGATGACGAAGCCGTTGATCAGGCCCTTGCGCGCGGTGTCCGGCGAATTGGCCGAGAAGACGCGCTGGAAGCCGATCGTGTCGATGAAGCCGGCGGGCAGCAGCAGGAACCAGACGAACAGCGTCGCCGGCGGCACGTTGGCGAACAGATCGTAGAAGCCGGGAATGTCCTTCGTCGCCTCATAGATATGCTGCACGCCGGGCCCGAAGATGACGAACAGCGGCGCCACCACGCCGATGACGATGAGGAAGATGACGGCCTGCAGCACGTCGGTCGCCACCACGGCGAGGAAGCCGCCGAGCATGGTGTAGACGATGACGACCAGGAAGGCGACGATGGCGCCGGTCTTCGGGTCCATGCCCGAGAACAGGGTGAACACCATGGAGATGCCGAAGACCTGCGCCGCCGCCCAGGCAAGGTAGTTCCAGCTGGTGACCAGCGAGGCGGCGACGCGCACGGAAGCCGGATAATCCTGCGCGACGATGTCCGGTGTCGTCACATGCATGCGCTGGCGCACGATTTTCGCCAGGAAGATGCCCATCAGCAAAAGGCCGATCGGGAAGGTGTACCACCACCATGCGCCCGCTATGCCATAGCGCACCACCATTTCGGGTGTGCCGAACAGGCCGGCAAGCCCGGTCCATGAGGCGAAGGCCGAGATGGTCAGCCAGAGCGGCCCCATGCGCCGGCCGGCGACGATGTAATCTTCTTCGGTCTTGATCGAGCGGGCGAAATACAGCCCGATGCCCGTGACCGCCACGAGATAGACGGCGACGATCGCTATATCCAGATTTCCCATTCTGTACCCCTTCCCATGCAAAGCCGATGACGCGCGCCAGTTTCTGGAGCGCCGCACTGTCCTGTCGGTTGCCCTCTTCGCGGGGCTTGACGACCCTCTACAATATTTGTCACATGCAAAAAACTTTTTTGCAAGTGCTGAATCTGGATCGCGATCGGAGACTTCGAATGACCCAAGCCCATACCAATCCGGCTGACACCGAACTGGTCGAGCGCGGCCGCGCCCGGATTGCCTGGATCCGTTCGCGGATGGCGCTGCTGGCCGGCCTGCGCGAGGAATTCCGGCGGACGCGGCCTTTCGCCGGCCGGCGCATCGGGGTCTCACTGCATGTAGAACCCAAGACCGCTGTGCTGCTCGAAGTGCTGGCCGACGGTGGCGCCGGGATCGTCGGCACCGGCAATCACGGCTCGACGCAGGACGATGTCGTCGCCTTCCTGCAAAGCCGGGGCATCGGCATGTTCGGCCGCCGTGCCGATACGCTGGCCGATCATCACGCCAATCTGGCGCGGGTGCTGGACGCCAAGCCCGACATGCTGCTCGACAATGGCGCCGATCTTGCCGCCGGCATCGTCGAGCGGGGCAGGGCGGCATCGATCCTGGGCGGTACCGAGGAGACGACATCGGGCGGCGACCGGCTGCGTGGCGAGCTGGCCGGCAAGGTGCCGTTCCCCTCCATCGTCATCAATGACAGCCCACTGAAGGCGATCGGCGAGAACAAGCACGCGGTCGGCCAATCGGTGGTGGAAAGTTTCATGCGCATCACCAATCTGATGATCCCCGGCCGCCGCTTCTGCGTCATCGGCTATGGCTGGTGCGGGCGCGGCATCGCGCAATATCTGCGAGCGCTGGGCGGACGCGTCGCCATCGTCGAGATCGACGAGATCAAGGCGCTGGAGGCGGCGCTCGACGGCTACCGCGTGGCGCCGCTCGCCGACCTGGCGCCATGGGCGGAAGTGTTCATCACCGCCACCGGCCGCGCCGGCGTGCTGCCGGCGGCGGCGATTTCGCAAATGCGGGATGGCGCGGTGCTGGCCAATTCCGGGCATTTTCCGTGGGAGATCAACACTGAGGGTCTCGCTGCCATGACCAGCGTCGTCACCGATCTGGACGGCGCTCTACGGCGTCTCGATCTCGCCAATGGGCGGCATGTCATCCTCGTCGCCGAGGGACGCATGTTCAACCTTGCCGGAATCGAGCCGAAGGGCAATTCGATCGAGTCCATGGATATCGGCTTCATGCTGCAGGCGCTGTCGCTTGAGCGTGTAGCCAAGGGCGCAGGGTTGGCGGCGGGCGCGCAGCCGGTGCCCGACGACATCAACCGGCGCATCGCCCGGTTGATGACGGCTTCGATGGGAGCCGCCTTGTAGCTATGGTAGGCCCATGATTCTAGGCTGGTCCGAGAAGGATTATGGGGCATGGCTGGCAAGACCGCGGAAGCGCCGGACTATTCGGTTCCGGCCCTGGAAAAGGCATTCGACATCATCGAACTGCTGGCCGAGCAGAAGGACGGGCTGAACCAGGGCCAGATTTCCGAAGCGGTCGGACGCTCGATCCATCAGATCTACCGCGTGCTGCAGGCGCTGGAGCGGCGCGGCTACATCTTCCGCGACCGCCCGGCCGGGCCGTATTTCCTGTCGCCGCGCCTGTTCGAACTGGCGCACCGGCACGAGCCGCTGCGCGGCCTCGTCCAGGCGGCGCTGCCTTCGATGCGGCGGCTGTCCGACGCCATCCAGCAATCCTGCAACCTCGGCGTCCACAATGCCGGCAGGGTGCTGATCCTGGCGCAGGTGGAAAGTCCGGCGGCGTTCGGCTTCCGCGTGCGCGTCGGCGCCGAGTTTCCGCTGTTCGGCACCGCGACCGGGCGCACGCTGATGGCGTTCCAGCCGCAGGACAGAGTCAATCAATGGCTGCAAGCCTCCGGCATTGCTGACGAAAAGGGCGATGTGCGTGAGGCGCTTGCCGGCATTCGCGCCGCCGGCCACGAAGAGGTGGCGGATGGGCTGCAGCCGGGCGTCATCGATCTTGCCTTCCCGGTCATCGGGCCGTTCGGCCATTCGGTCGCGGCACTCACCGTGCCCTATGTGGCGACCACCTACAGCATGCTCGACCTTGCCACCGTGCGCCGCCATGCCGCGCAAGCGGCGCACGAGATCGCCCTCGTGCTGGCGCCCGAGCCCTCGCAATAACGACGGCAACCGCAGGGACGGGCAGGCCGCCGCCGTGGTGTGTGATGATGCCTCGCTGTCCTCCACGGAGGATCTTGCAAGCGTGGTGTCGCCAACGACGCCCCCCCTAACGGCTTGCCACCTTGTGGCGCCGAACGAGGCGGTATTCGTGCCAGATCAGCCAGATGACGACGAGGTCGAATATGGTGAGCACGATCAGCCCCGCGGAGCGGGTATAGCTGAAGCGGTAGAGCTGGTAGACGATGAACAGCAGCAAGGCGACCAGCGAGGCCGGATAGGCCCACAGCTTCCCCCTCAGCAGCCCCGCCACCAAGGCAATCTTGATGAGGCCATGGCTGAGAAGGTAAAATGCGTAGAAATGCTGCGTGCCGACGGAGAAATGGTTCGCCGCGTCCATCAGATGGCCGGCGATGAAATCATGCGGGTCCTCGACCAGTTCTTCCTGCGTCAGCCTGTTCACCAGCGACACGATGGTGCTGGTGCTGACAAAGGCGAGGAGCAAGCCGCCGACGCATTCGATGAGCGCATGTGCGCCCTTTAGCAGCAGGCTGACTTCGAAAATCTGGTGGACACGCTGCTCGTTCATGGCTCTCCTGCCATTTGGTGTGGCGGCTCGACGATAAGGTGAATTGATGGACGTGACGGCTACACATTGGATCAATTCGGCGGCGGGAATAAGCCCGGCGCTGGATCTGATCATGATCTCGGTGACGAAATTCGGTGTCCCGCTCCTGATCGCCTGCGTGGTCCTGCAATGGTGGAGCAGGACGGACCGGACCCACGTCCGCCATGCCGCGATCGCGGCGGGGTTGTCTTTCCTGATCGGACTTGGCGCCAACCAGATCAGCCTGCTTTTCGTGCATCGCGTGCGTCCCTACGACGCCGGTGTGACCCATCTCATCATTCCCGCCAGCGCCGACTGGTCGTTCCCCTCGGATCACGCGACGGCGGCTTTCGCCATCGTTGCCGCATTCGCCCTGCAGGCGCTTCCCGGACGCGCGCTGATTTTCGGAGCCGTGGCGGTGCTGATCTGCTGGTCGAGGCTGTTTGTGGGCACCCATTACGTCACGGATGTGCTTGGCGGTGCCTTGACCGGCATTGCCGCGGCGGTACTCGTCCGCGCCCTCTACCGTGAGGATTCGCGGCTTGACCGGCTGGCGACAAGTATCCTGTGATGGAAATCGGTCGTCGAACAGACCCGGCGTACAATCCTGCCGGGGCAAGTTCGGAAAGACCGGTCCATAATGTTACCCGGCGTGGTTCCGGTCGCGTCGCTGGCGCAATGTCGCTGCGTTCGTGACCGGTTCCCTCGACGCCGCGCCGATCGTCAAGGCCATCGCCATCGATGCCGACCCGGCCAAGGTCTGGCGGGTGCTGACAACGCCGGCGCTGATTGCGCAATGGATGTCCGACGAAGAACTGGATGTCAGCCTCGAGGCTCAAGCCGGCGGCGCGATCGTGATACGGGGCCTGCTTCATGGCCTGCCGTTCGAGAACCACGGCGCGGTCCGGGCCTTCGAGCCGGACAAGAGCTTCGCCTACAGCTATTGGAGCACGCTGTCGGCCTCGCGCCTGGCTGATATGCCGGAAAACCACACTGTGGTCGGCTTCGCGCTCGCGCCGGCGGATCAGGGAACGCTGCTGACCTTGACGCTGAGCGGCTTCGCCGAACCGTCGATCCGTCCGCATGCCAATCTTTACTGGGGGCCGACCTTGCGGATCCTGAAGACGATGTGCGAAGGCCCCTAGAGCCGTTCCGCATTTCACGGAATCGCCGAACGGCTCTAACTCTTTGTTTTTACGCAATCCCGAACGGAAAACCGTTTCACACTTTTCCTGGAATTGCTCTAAGGCGTGGTGGGCTTCATCGACGGGTCCGTCGCGTCTCGCTCCTTGCGGCGCCGGGCGAGGTCGCGGATGCGGTCGGCGACCTTGCTGTCCACCGGGTTGTAGACGGTCAGGCTGAGGTCCGGCCGGCCATCGACCGCGAAGGCCGAATATTCGAGCTCGATGTCGCCGAGCTCGGGGTGCTTCAGGCGCTTGGTCCCGTCGCCATGGGCGAGCACGTCGTTCTCCCGCCACAGGGCGGCGAATTCGGGGCTGGCGCCGCACAATTCCTCCACCAGTTGGGCGACCTCGGACACCGCGCCGGCGCGCGCCGCGTCGGCCCGGAACGCGCCGACGACGAAACGGGCAAGGTTCTCCCAATCGTGCTGTTTGGCGCGGATGGCGGGGCTCAGGAACATGAAGCGCAGGATATTGCGCTGGCCGTGGGGCAAGGTGCTGTAGTCGGTCATTACGACTTGCGCGGCGCTGTTCCAGGCGACGACATCCCAGGTCGCCGTCTTGATCAGGGCAGGGCTTGCCTCGAGCGTGTCGATCAGGCGCTGCAGCCTGGGGCTGACGCCGTCGGCGCGGAGGTAGCGGACCTCGGGCGGGCGCCCCAGCCCCAGCATGAAAAGATGTTCGCGCTCGGCCTCGGTCAGCAGCAGGCCCTTGGCGATGCGGTTCAGCACGTCGGCCGAGGGTGCGCCGCCGCGGCCCTGTTCCAGCCATGTGTACCAGGTCGGGCTGATGTTGGCGCGCTGGGCAACCTCTTCGCGGCGCAGCCCAGGCGTGCGCCTGCGCCCGGAGAAGCCGAACGACGAGGGGTCGAGCCGGGTGCGCCGGTCTTTCAGGAACGCAGCGAGCGAGCCGTTGGAGGCGTTGGGCATCCTGTTAGCCATTATACCATGATAAGATCACTACTTTAATGGAATAATAGACCGGCGATATTACGCAGGCAACCCAGGAGATTTTGCATGCGTATCTTTCTCACCGGCGCGACCGGCTTCATCGGTTCGGCGCTCGTTCCCGAACTTCTTCAGGCCGGCCATCAGGTGGTCGGCGTCACCCGTTCCGAGGCGGGCGCGCAGGCGTTGGCAGCCGCCGGCGCCGAGGTGTATAGGGGGACCCTCGAGGATCCGAAAGGCTTGCGTGACGGCGCGGCCAAGGCGGAAGCGGTGATCCACACCGCGTTCGACCATGATTTCTCGCGGTTTGTCGAGAACTGCGAAAAGGACAGCCATGTCATCGCCGCGCTTGGCGAGGCGCTCGCCGGCTCCGACCGGCCGCTGGTGATCACGTCGGGCGTCGGCATGGGCAGCCCCGGCCATGGCCAACTGGCGGTCGAGGATGTCTTCAACGCCGGTCACGCGAATCCCCGCATCGCCTCGGAACTCGCCGGCAATGCCTTGTTGGAGGCCGGCATCAATCTTTCGGTACTGCGCCTGCCGCAGGTGCATGACACGAGGAAGCAAGGCCTCATCTCGCCGCTCATCGAGATCGCGCGCCAGAAGGGCGTTTCGGCCTATGTCGGCGAAGGCCGCAATCGCTTTTCGGCGGGCCATGTGCTCGACGCGGCGCGCCTCTACCGGCTCGCGGTGGAAAAGCGCCAACCCGGCGCGCGCTATCACGCCGTCGGCGAGGAAGGCGTCGAGGTGCGCGCGATCGCCGAGGCGCTTGGCCGGGGCCTGAACCTGCCGGTCGTTTCGATCGCGCCGGAAAAGGCGGCGGAGCATTTCGGCTGGATGGCGATGTTCGCCCCCATGGACCTGCCGGCCTCCAGCGCGCTGACCCAGGCACGGCTCGGCTGGCATCCGACCGGCCCGACGCTGATCGCCGATCTCGACGCCATGCGATACTGATGGGTGGTAGCAACGTTCGGAATTGGCCGAGGCTTCTAAACTTCGTCATCCCAGGGCGCAGCAGGAGCGAAGCTCCGTCGCGGAGACCCTGGGATCCATTCCGTGACCTGGGTCGAAGAGCGCAGCGGAGCAGAATTCTTCACTGTGGCGGGGCTCAGGAGTCCCGGCATGGATCCTCGGGTCTGCGCTGCGTCGCTACGCTCCTTGCTCCGCCCGTGGATGACGAAACGATGGAGGCATGCAGTCCAAAAACGCAAGCACGAGATCAGCCAGGGCTGACGGCGTAGCGTAGTTGGACGAGGCCATGCGCCAGGGTTTGGCAGCTTTTGAGAGACAGCCGCATCTTGCCCGCTAGGCCGGCCTCGCCGAACTCGACAACGCCCTGGTTCGCCGCCCGCGCATCGAGCGCGGGGGCGACCAGCAGGCTCAACTCATCGACCAGCCCCGCAGCGAAGAAGGAGCCGTTGATGCCGGCGCCGCCCTCGAGCAGCAGCCGGCTTATGCCGAGTTCGCGCCCGAGCACGTCGAGCATCGCGGCGAGATCGATGTCGGGCGTTTGCGAAACGATATAGGACACGCCGTCGGCTGCCAGTTCGGCCAGATGGCTGTCCTGGACATCACGCCCGAGCAGCACCACGACATGATCGCCGCCGATGTCGGGCTTGGCAAAGTGCAGCTTGCCGGAGGCATCGAGCGCCAAGGCATAGCTGCCCGCGTCGCGCCGCGCGAAATGATGCGGCCGCTCGACCTTGCCAGCATGCGCCGGCGGGTGCGCGCCGGCCTTGCTCATCTCGGCCATGGTGACGCGGCCGACGATCCAGGCGTCGCCTTCGAGGTCGTTGTGGATCTGTTCATAGAGGCCCGACCATTCGGCCCGGCTGCCATCGGGGCTTTCGGTGTAGCGGCTCGGATGAAGGCTGCCGTCGAGCGAGGCAAGCATATGGCAGATGATGTGCGGCTTCATATGGGTGTCTCCGTTTGTCGGCTTTGGCCGGTCCAAAGGTAATGCCGCGTCGGAAAAATGGAAGTCGACGTGGCGTGCCTTGAGGCTCCAAGCCCCGGCAGGTAGCATGACGGGATTTCAGCGACCCGGACCAGAGCATGGCGAACATGATCCTGTTTCACTCGGTTCTTGGCCTGCGCCGGATCGAACGTGATCTTGCCGAGCGCTTCCGCGCCAGCGGCCATGCCGTCACGCTGCCAGATCTTTATCAGGGTGCGGCGACGGACGATCTCGATGAAGGTTTCGCGATCAAGGCACGGATCGGTTGGGATGCTATCTGCCTAAAGGCACGGGAGGCTTTGGCCTCGACGCCGGGCGATACGGTGCTGGCCGGCATCTCGATGGGCGCCGGCGTGGTGGCGGAATTCTGGGCGTCGCGTCCGCTGGCCGCGGGTGTCCTTCTGTTGCACGGTTTGGCGACCGTGCCTGCGAACACGCGCCCGGGCCTGCCGGTTCAACTACATGTCGCGGACACCGATCCACTTTTCCCCGAGCCGGATGTCCGCGCCTGGCAGGAAAGCGCGGAGGCAGCGAGAGCGGATGTGCAGGTCTTCCGCTATCCAAACTCGGGACACTATTTTTCCGACCCGGCACTGCCCGACTATAATGGAACGGCCGCCGCGCAGCTTTGGAGCCGCACTTTGACGTTCCTGACATAGAAGGGCCTTCAGGCCCCAAGAATCCAAAATTCAGACAATTCCGACAAGTCGCTGTCCGGCTCTGTTATATCGATGTTGCACAAACGGTTGACCCTGGGTTAGCATCCTCTTGTTGACGCCGATCGGAGGAGTTTTGGCGGCGGTCAGCTGGAGCGGCATGCGTTCTTGGCGCAAGGAGGATGCTCCAACACTTTAACCGGCGCATGATCCTTCCTGAAACCGGTCCCGGTTTTTAGGGACAGTGCGCTTCTGTGGAGGAGGAACCCATGAACAGACGCGAATTCCTGATGACGTCCGTGGCCGCGGGCGCCATGATGCTGGCCGCACGCTCGGCTTTCGCCGAGGACAAACTCACCATTCTCGGCTCGGTGCCCAGTCTCGGCTTTCCGTTCTTCGTGCACATGCTGAACGAGATCAAGGCCGAAGCGCAGGCGCAAGGCGTCAACCTGACCGAGAGCGACGGCCAGAACTCGGCCACCAAGCAGACCGCCGACATCGAGGCGGCCCTGGTGCAGAAGGTCAACGCCATCGTCATCTCGCCGCTCGACGTCAACGCGCTGGCGCCAGCCATCGAGGAAGCGGTCAAGGCCGGCGTTCCCGTGGTGACGATCGACCGCCGCGTCGACGGTGTCCAGGGCATCCTTGCCCATGTCGGCGCCGACAATGTGAAGGGCGGCGAGGCGGAAGCGAGCGCCGTGGTGGCGGCATTCCCCAATGGCGCCAAGCTGTTCCACCTGCAGGGCCAGCCGGGCGCGGGTCCCGCGATCGACCGCAACAAGGGCGTGCACAATGTGCTCGATCCGCTGAAGGACAAGTACCAGATCATCTATGAGCAGACCGCCAACTTCGCCCGCGCCGAGGCGCTGACGGTGACGGAAGCCGGCCTTGCCGCCAACGGCAAGCCGGACGCCATCATCTGCGCCAATGACGACATGGCGCTGGGCGCGCTCGAAGCGTGCGCCGCGCGCAACTTCACCGACGTCAAGATCTACGGCTTCGACGCGCTGCCCGAAGCGCTGGTCGCCGTGCGCGACGGGAAGCTCGCCGGCACGGTCGAACAGTTCCCCGGCAAGCAGTCGCGCACCGCCGTGCAGATCGCGGTCGCCTACGCCAAGGACAAGACCGAGCCGAAGGAAAAGCTGGTACTGTTGACGCCCATCGTTATCGGCAAGGACAATTTGGATAAGGCGGAGCGGCTGAACGAGACGAAGTAGGCTGGATTGGTGAGGCCGGTGGGGCACGCCCCCCTCTGGCCTGCCGGCCATCTCCCCCACGAGGGGGGAGATCAGCAGCTTCTTTCGACCGCCTCTTGCAACGTTTGAGATTGGCGAAAGCCTTCACGACATCCAATCTCCCCCCTCGTGGGGGAGATGTCCGGTAGGACAGAGGGGGGCGTGCCGCGCTGCCTGCCGCAATCCGGGAGCCATCCTTGCCAGCTGAAGCCGCATCCCCCGTCCTGCTTGCCGTCGAAGGCCTCACCAAGCATTTCGCCGGCGTCACCGCGCTGAACGAGGTTTCGCTCGACATCCATCCCGGCGAAATCCTCGGCCTGCTTGGCGAAAACGGCGCCGGAAAATCGACGCTGTTGAAAATCCTGTCCGGCGTCATGCCGCCGTCCAGCGGCCGCATCACCTTCGACGGCGCCGACTATCAGCCGGCGAGCCCGCAGGACGCCAAGCGGCTGGGCATCGTCACCATCTACCAGGAGCTCAGCCTGATCCCGACGCTGACCGTGGCGGAGAACATCTTCATCGGCCGCGCGCCGACCGGGCCGCTTGGCCTGGTGAGCTGGCGCAGGATGGAGCAGGATTCCCGCGCCATCATTGCCCGCGTCGGTCTCTCCATCGACCCGATGACGCCGGTGTCGGCGCTGTCGGTGGCCGAACAGCAACTGGTCGAGATCGCCCGCGCACTGTCGCTGAAAAGCCGGCTGATCATCATGGACGAACCGACCTCGGCGCTGACCGAGACCGAGGTGCAGCGGCTGCTGTCGATCATGGACCGGCTGCGCAAGGACAAGGTCGCGATCATGTTCGTCACCCACCGGCTGGAGGAGGCATCCGCCATCTGCGACCGCATGACGGTGCTGCGCGACGGCAGGCTGGCGGGGCATCTCGACCGTCAGGGCGGGCCGATCAAGCTGCCCGCCATCATCGAGAAGATGGTCGGCCGCGCCGCTTCCGAACTTTACGCGCGGCCCGCCCAACGCGCGGTGGCCGGCGATGTGGTGCTGTCCGTCCGGGGCTTGCGCACCGTGCGCGACCCCGAGGCGCCGCATGCCATCGTGCTCGACGGCGTCGACATCGACCTCAAGGCCGGCGAGATACTCGGCGTTGCCGGGCTCGTCGGCTCGGGCCGCACGGAGCTCGCCCGCGCCATTTTCGGCGCCGACCGCATCGCGGCGGGCACGATCACGCTCGACGGCAAGGAAATAGCACCCGCATCGCCGGCCGACGCCATCAAGCTCGGCATCGGCCTGGTGCCGGAGGACCGCAAACACCAGGCGATCTTCGCCGCGCTCGGCATCCTGCCGAATTTCTCCGTCGCCTCGCTTGGGCGCTTCAGCAACGGCTTCGGCTTCATGGCCGAGCGGCGCGAGCGCGACGCGCTGTCGGGTTTCCGCAAAATGCTGTCGATCCGCATGGCTTCGGCCGAGCAGGCGATCGAGGGCCTGTCGGGCGGCAACCAGCAGAAGGTGATCCTGGCGCGCTGGCTGGCGCGCGACCCGAAGGTGCTGATCGTCGACGAGCCGACGCGCGGCGTCGATGTCGGCGCCAAGGCGGAGGTGCACCAGATCCTGGTGCAACTGGCGGCGCGGGGCATCGCGGTGATGATGATCTCGTCCGAACTGCCCGAGGTGCTGGCGGTGTCGGACCGCATCGTCACCATGCGCAAGGGCCGCATCACCGGGCAGATGCCGGGCGTCGAGGCAAACGAGGAAAGACTGATGGAATTGATGGCGCTCGACAGGCAGGATACGCCGGCACAGGACGCGGGGGGGCAGGCACGATGAGCATCGCCGAGGAACAGAACCAGCGCGGCGGCGTGACGATCGCGCGGCTTTTGATGAGCTTCGGGCCGCTGCTGTTCCTGGCCGCCCTCGTGGTCGTCTTCACCGTGCTGAAGCCGAGCTTCATCGACCCGATCAACCTGTTCAACATCACGCGCCAGATCTCGATCACCGGGCTGATCGCGCTCGGCATGACCTTCGTCATCCTCACCGCCGGCATCGATCTTTCGGTCGGCTCGCTGCTCGCCTTCTGCGGCATGGTGGCGGCCGTGGTCGCCAAGGGCGGCACCGCCAACACGCTGTCGCTGTCGACATCAGGCACGCAGGGCTATGGCTGGTTCGCGGCGCTGCTGGCCGCCGTCGTGGTCGGCGCTCTCGCCGGCGGCGTGCAGGGGTTCGCCATCACGAGGCTGAAAGTACCGCCCTTCGTCGTCACGCTGGGCGGGCTGACGGTGTTTCGCGGGCTGACGCTGACCATCTCCAATGGCGGTCCTATCTCCGGCTTCGATGCCTCCATGCGCTGGTTCGGCACCGGGCTGATCGGCCCGGTGCCGGTGCCGGCGCTGATCTTCGCCATCGCCGCCATATTGTGCCACATCGTGCTGCGCTACACCCGCTATGGCCGTGCCGTCTACGCCGTCGGCGGCAATGCCGAAGCGGCACGGCTGTCGGGCCTGCGCGTCGACCGCATCCTGGTCTCGGTCTATGTCATCGTCGGCTTCTTCGCCGGGCTTGCCGCCTTCGTGCTGTCGGCCAGGCTGAATTCTTCCGAAGCGGTCGCCGGCATCGGCTACGAGCTGACGGTGATCTCGGCCGTCGTCATCGGCGGCACCTCGCTGTTCGGCGGCATCGGCTCGGTCGGCGGCACGGTGGTGGGGGCTGCCCTGATCGGCGTGCTGCAGAACGGGCTGCAGTTCAACAACGTGTCGTCCTACACGCAAAGCATCGTCATCGGCCTGATCCTGATCCTGGCGGTGGCGTTCGATCGCTGGCTGAAGTCGCGGGTGAGGCGGTAAGGGTGCGCGGCACCATGGCCGCGTGCAGCGGATGCGCGGCCAGTTCCCGGCCCGGTTGCAAAACATCGGCGCCTTGCTAGAAAGGCTTGGGCGGGTGGCGTCATGAGGGATGCTCATGGTTGCCGACATCATCAGACCGATCAGCTTGAGTTTTTCGCTGCTGCGGCGCTTCTGGCCGCAGCTCGTGGCGCTGGTGCTGGCCGGGGTGCTGGCCGGCGATCTCCTCCTGCAACTGGCGGCCAAGGTGGCGCTCGCCAACCATTTCGCCGGGCTTGCCATGCTTACTTTGGTGGCGCTGGCGCAACTGATGGTGACGGTGGCGATGTTCCATGTGCTGCGGCCGGGCCTGCCTAATGTGCTGGCCGCGCAGCGCGGCGCGGACAAGGCCGCCGAGAGCAAAGTCGCTGGCAACGAGGCGAGCGATGCCGACCCGCGCGGCTCGCGGCTGGTGCGCATGATCACCATCGCGCTGCTGCCGTTCTTCGCCTACTACGCCGCCTGGGGATTTCTTGGCGATATCGTGCGGCAGTATTCGCGCGCCTCGCTCGACCAGGCCGGTTTCGGCCAGAGCGGCAATGTGCTCGACGTGCTCGATTCGCGCTGGCTGCTGATTTCGGTCGCCGTTTCCTGGCTGGTCCGCCGGCTGGCCAAATTCATGCAGACGAAGACGACGGCAACGTCGTTCTGGCAGATCGTCGTGGTGATCTGCGAGACCAACTGGATCTTCGTCGGCCTCTACGTCATCAGCCGCTGGAAGGACTCGGCGCTGCAATGGCTGATGAGCCGCAATTTCTGGTCCGTGCTGCAGGCGTCCATCGATGGGCTGGCGAGCCCGGTTCCGGTCGCGACGGCCGCATCTGTGGTGACGGCGGCGAGCGCCGCACCAGTGATGACGGCGGCGAGCGCCGCACCAGTGGTGACGGCAGCGAGCGCCGCACCAGTGGTGCCGGTCGAGATCACCTCGATCGCGGCCTCGACGGTGGCGGTCAATCTGTTCTTCTACATGCTTTTGCCACTGATCTGGCTGGTCATGGCGGCGCTGATCTACGGCTATGAGGTGCGCGACGACGCGGCGCTGATGCGGGTCAACGGCCGCGTCGAACGGTTCGGCCAGCGCTATGCCGGACTGCCGAAATTCCTGCGCGACTTCGTCGAGCATTTCATCGCCGGCTACCGTTCGCGCTACCTGCCGATCGCCAATGGCGTGCGGCTGACGGTGAGTTCCAGCCTGGTGCTGCTGTGCACGCTGATCGTCGGCTACCGCCTGCTCGACTGGGGCGCGGCCTGGCTGTGGCTTGGCGCGACACGGCTGATCGGCCCGCACGAACTCGACGTCTGGCAGATCTTTTCGCACGGCGTGACGCTGCTGTTCGGCAGTCCCTTCCAGGATTCCTCCACCGGCATCCTGATCGAGCCGATCAGGATCTGTTTTCTCGCCGCCGTGCTGGAGACGGCGTTTTCGCTGTCGAAGGGGGCGGGGAATGGAGTTAGTGAAGCCGCGGCGTAGGCGTGCGTTCCTCTCCCCGTATAGTGACGGGGAGAAAGTAGCTATTTCGGCGGCCTTTGAAAACGAAGATACCACGGCCGTTCGCTGCCCAGGCCGACGGCCGGGCGGATGGTTTTTACGGCGTCCTCGGGCACGATGAAAGTGTCGCCGATGGTGATGACGTCGCCTTTCCTGGCGCCGGAGAAGATCGCCTGGGCGCAGGTCGTCACGCCGTCGGGCAGGCTGACGCCGCTGATGAAATCGGGCATCCAGCGGCGCCCGGCGGCGTCGGTCAGCATCAGCTTGCAGCCCAGCCAGTGTTTCCGCAGGTCCGGATCGCCAATGGTCACGGTGAAGGTGGCGATGACGGCCAAGGCATGGTCGGGCAGGCGGCCGGCCTTGCCGCCGCGCAAATCGGCCAGTTCCCAGCCGCTGCCGCCGAACGGCACGGCCTGGCCGAACTCGACATCCCTGGCGATGAGGTCCTCGCCATGCAGCCATTCGCGGACGCTGTCATAACTGGTCTCGGCCAGTGTCAGCGGCAGCAAGATGGCGAGCGCCAACAAGCCGCCCCGGCGCCATTTTCGCTCGGCTTGCGGGTCGACGGCCCGTTCCGTCGAAACGGCGCTCATGTCTTGCCATGCGGTGTCTGGCCCTGCGATGTCTGGCCCGGCGCGGCATCGAGGTCGAATTCCGGCAGGATGTCGGACGGCTGGCCGTCAGCGCCGGTCGGCAGCGCATCGAGGCTGATGCGGGCCTGCGCGTCGAGCGGGCCGAACTGGCGCGCGGCGATCAGCAGCCTGGCGCCGCGGATCTGGTCCGATGGCACTTCGAAGACGAACAGGCCGCGTTTGTCCAGGCCCGGATCGACGCCGTGCGGCGGCATGTCCTGGCGGTAGCCCAGCCGCTCCGTCTGGTGATAGCGCAACCCGGTCGGGCCTTGCCAGGTGCCGTCGGCCACCGCCGTGGAAGCGCCGGTCGCGGTGAGGCTTGTCGTGGCCACCACCCACAGGCCGCTGGTCGTCAAAAGCTTTTCCTGGCCGAACTGGCTGGCCTTGAGCTGGCGCGCGAAGATCACCTTGTCGAGCCTGACAGCGAAGCTGCGCGCGCGCACCGTGTCGTTCATCGCGCCATCGATGGGAATTGGTGCGGTGAGGTCGGCATAATGCGGCTTCGTCGCCTGCATGCCGTAGCTCAGCGCCACGGTCGCGCAAAGGACCGCCAGATTGCCAAGCACGCGTATCCTCATGAGCCGCTCCCCGGCTGCCCGATCGCCGGCTGCCCAGTCGCCGACAGGTCGGTGACCGGCAAGGTGACGGTGCCGAGCCGGTAGGGATTGTACCAGCCGGGCGCGCCATAGAGATTGTCGCGTTGCTTGAAGATCTCGGCGGTGACGCCGAAGGCGAGATTTGCCGGCACGGCGGCGTCGCCGGCAAGCGGCCAGACATAGGCCATGCGCTCGGTCATCCCCGGATGCAGTTCGGGCGTCATCGTGGAATCGCGTGTCAACACGATCATCGGCGAGGAGTCGGGCAGGACAATGCCGTCCGGCGTGAAGACGTTGAAATAGCCCTTGTCGGATTGCGCGGTGCGGTTGGTCATGTCGACTTCCAGCACCAGCGCCTTCTGGCCTGGCTTCAGCGGCACGCCATGGACCCCGGCATGGCTGACATAGGCACGCACCGGCTGCAGGCGCCAGCGTCCGGCGTCGATGACGGCGTCTGGCGGCAATTGTGGTGGACCATGGGCGGGCAGGGCGCCAAACGCCCCCATCACGCCGGCGACAAACAAGGCGGCGATGGTTCCCGCGCCGGCCGTTATCCAGGTCTGAACCTTTGAGCGGGCAGTCTTGAACATTCCAAACCATGCACGTCGAACGAACAGCCACCCACCCGCAATCTAGGAAGAAAAGGCAGGGATTGGAACCCGCAAATGGCTGGTCCAACCGTGCCGAGCCTCAGGCTGCTTCGAGCGCCCAGAGATGATGGCCGTAGCGACGGAAGAAGCGCGCGACGAGACGCTGCTCTTTCGCCCTGGCGAGATCGGGCAGGCGCCGTTCCTGGCGCCAGCGCGGCATGTTGCGCCAGCCGGCGATGAAACGGGCAGCATCCTCGATGGCTTCATGCGCCGACAGCGCCGGGCCGATCGCGGCCAGGAACAGAGGCTCCGACTGCTTCATTTCGTCGATGACGGCCTTGCGCCTGAAATGATCGAGACGGGCTTGCGCGATGCCGTTGCGGCGGATCGCCTCGAAGGCTTCGAGCAAAGCGGGACTGTCGCCGGTGTAACCGCAGGCGCGGGCGAAATCGGCGGCATCCATTCTTGCTCCCGCATCCAGGCGCGGGTCATTCCACGCCGACTCACATATGCAAGGTGTATATAAGCATAACTCAAACAGGCATAGAAGAAAGACATTTGGAGGAGTTTGGAAACTGCGACTCGACTCCCGCTTCAAAACACGGGAAGATAGGAACAAATCAGAAACAAAAGGACAGGGGATGATGGTGTTGCCGGGCAGGGAAGCAGTGATCGCGCAGGTCGCCTCGCTGTCGGTCGAGTGCGCCGATTGCGGCCGCAACAGGTGGTGGCGGCCCGATCAGTTGAAGCGCTTCGGGGTCAACGGGAACACGCCGCTGGCCGCGTTGTCGGGGCGCATCGTCTGCTCGGCCTGCCGTGCCGACGGGCTGCCAGGCACGGCGATCTCGATCCAGGCAGCGTTCATCGACGAGCGCCAGCGCGTGCGCAGCGAGGCACGGATGCTGGGCGATCGTGAGGTGCTGGTGGAGGCGAGGCGGGCTTGAGCAAAGGACGTGCCGTCATGGACGATTTCGCCAACATTGTGACGCGATGCGGCAACCCAGCACCTTCTCCCCGTCACTATACGGGGAGAAGGTGCCGGCAGGCGGATGAGGGGCGGCGCTGATTTGGCGGAATTGAACTTCTATTCTGATGGTGCGAGGGAGTTTGCAAGCTTGGTCGTTTTCTTTGAGGTGGCATTCGAGACGCCACTTGCCGAAATCTTGGTGCTGCCCCTCATTGTCCTGCCGGACATTTCTCCCCGTATAGAGACGGGGAGAAAGTAACCTGTTGCGGATGGTTTCGCCAAATATCAACGGTTAAGAACGCCGGCGTGCCGGTGAGGGCGGCCTGGATCCGGAAAGGCAGGCGCTCCTAATACCCCAGCAGTTCCTTCAGCGGGATGACGCGCCAGACCTGCTTGATGGCGTAGCGGTTGAAGGTCAGCGTCTTGGGCGGATTGTACTGCTCGACCACCAGCTCGCCCGCCGTGCGCCGGACCAGTTTCTTGATGAAGGCCTTGCCGTTCTTCTCGTTCTCTTCCGGAAAGGTCTCGATCACGACATGGTCGCCCGGCACCGCGTCGCGGCCGCCGCAATAGATCATGTCGCCGGGTTCATAACGCGGCACCATGGAATCCGAGAGCACGTGCAGCGCGAACACTTTCGGCAGGTTGCGGACTCCCGGCGGACGCTGGACGTATCCTGCCGGTTCGCCGTTGAAGGTGAAGTCGCCGTCATCACCGCCGACGGCGGCGCCCAGCACCGGAATATCCATCGCTCCGGCCGGCAGGGGGCCGGCATCGGTGACGATCTCGGCGTCCGCCACCGGGCCGGCATCGTCGAGGAAGACGACCTGCCCTTGGCCCAGCGCCACGGGGTCGACACGCAGGAAGGCGGCGGTCTTCAACAGGTTCTCGGTCTTGGGCAGGTTGCGCCCGGTTTCCCAGTTGCCGACGGCGGCGACATCGGTGTCGTTGTGCTCGGCGATGTGGCGCATGACCAGGCCGCGCTGCTTGCGTGCCTGGCGGATCGCGGCTCCGACCCTGATCGACAATTGCGTTTTCACCATGGCCTCATGTGACCGACAAGTCCTGCTTTCGTCCATGAAAGAATGGCTTGCATCGATTTTTGAGTTATGCTTATATCGCCTCATGCAAAAACTCAACCCCCTCAGAGTCGACAGCGCCTCCAGCCCGGCCTTGCCGGGCTGCCCTTTCCCTTCCGACCCGGCCTCCTCCTCCCCGGCCGGGTCGAAGCGCGAAGCCGATTGCCTTGACGCATCGGCCTCGCGTCCGGTCCGCCCGTCAGCGGCGGCCGGAACGGCCGGAGCCGCCGCTCCCCGCGGCTCCGGCCCCCCATTCGACGCGGCCGCCGGGTGTTTCCTGATCCGCACGCAGGACCGCACCGTCATCGCCGACGAGCCGACGACGGGCAGGGCGGTTTCCGCCCCCGACAGGGACACTGCGCGTCCGCGGCTTGACGCGCCCGTCGACCGGCCGGGCTGAAAGCAGCCCTTCCACAAGCAATCCCCGCGGCCGACAGGCCGGACCACGGCCGGCAGTCCCATCGCGGCTGTGGGCAAACCCGACGCTTGCCTGACGGCGCCGTTCGCGGCGGCCGCTGGCCGCGCAATGGAGACCGACATGGCAAGCTATAGCGACAGCGAATTGCAGGCGATTGCCGGCTGGCTGAGGGACGGGCTTTCGGCCTCGAGGATTGCGGCGGCGTTCAGCGTACAGCGCGGCGCGCGCGTATCGCGCAACGCCATTATCGGCATCGTCCACCGCAACGCCATGCTTGGCGCGATCGGCTTTGCTAATGGCAAGGGCCTGGCGGCGCGCACGGCGATGGCCAAGGCGGCGAGCCGCGCCGCCAAGGCGGAAACCAGCCGTGCCGGTGCCACCCCGCAGCCGGCCAAACCCGCCATGCGGCCGAAGCGGGCTCCTTCGCCCGTCCGGCCGAGGCTTTTCCAGCGCGAGGCGGGCGTGCTGATCGCCGATGGGCAAACCTACCGTTTCAAGGTACCCGCGCCGCCACGCGGTGCCATCGGCCGGCAGCCGCATGGCGTGGCCATGCGCTTCATCGACTGCCTGTTCAACCGCTGCCGCGCGCCGCTCGACCTGACGCTGGAGGACGATCCTCGAAATGATGCGCCCGGCGGGCGGCCTGGCCAGGAGATGCTGTGCTGCGGCATGCGCACCAGGGCGATGAAAAGCTACTGCACCTACCATCAGGCACGCTTCCAGCGTCGTGTTTGCGAGGCCGGCTGAAGGGTTGATCCCTTCTCCCCGGTCACGGGGAGAAGGTGCGAGCAGGCGGATGAGGGCAGCGGCGACATAACGCAATTTGGAGCTTCAGCGGACGCCAAACTGTGGAAACGCTGGCTCTGCCCGTCATTGCCCTACAGGGCATGCTCCCCGTTCATGGGGAGAAGGACGCTCCGCGAAATATTGGGAGAATTGCCTTGAACAACTATCGCGCGGCACCGCTATTTCGGCACCTGGCGGCCCTGTTTGGGCTGGCGGCTCTGTACGGTGCGCGGCTCCAGCACCATCCCTGGGCCGCCTCCGGCAACCAGTATGCCGGTAACGCGGGCAAAGCCGGTGAACACTTTGATCGCGTCGGATTGCGAGATCTGCGCCGCGATGGCCGCGCTGCAGGCGTTGAGCGCGCTGCGGTAGACATGGCCCCGCCGCTCGATCGGCCAGCGCTGCAGGAAATCGGCGGCGTCGCTGACGGTCTCGATCTCCTCGACATGTCCGTCCAGGGACACTTTGAGCGGCACTCCGGTTTTCATCGTACCCACGGCGTTCACCTTCGGTCCAGGCGCGGCTTTCAAGCCGACGCTCATAAACGCACAAGGCTGGCAGGCGGTTGCATCGCCGTCTCAGGGGCTCGCAGCGGCGTCGAGCCATTCATGCGCGCGGCTTCTTGGCTTGGCCACCAATATGCCCTGTTGCCTGGCCGCCTCGCGGAAGGCTTCGAAGGCGGGGCGCGGACAGCAAGTGCCCTCGACAGCGAGCCTGACAAGCCGTGCCGCCTCGAGATAGGCCGGCGCGGTCTTGTCGGGCCATTGGTGACGAAGCGCGGTCGCCGCGTCGGCCACCGAGCCGACCAGCATGGTCTTGTTGTCGCAGAAACGCAGGGTCACCGGCATGAAGGCCGTCATCGGCAGTCCTCTCCTTGGTTTGGACGCGTCACAACGTCCGGACCGGGGGCTGGTTCCATTAGCGCGGCTGGAAGCACGGCATGGAGCGCGGCATGAGCGAACGGCCTTTCATGCAGCTCTACGTCTCCGATTTCGTCGGCGACACGTTGCAGCTCTCGACCGAGCAGATCGGCGCCTACATGCTGCTTCTCATGGCAATGTGGAATGCCGGCGGGAGCTTGCCCGACGATGACGCCAGGCTGGCGCGCGTGGCGCGCCTGCCTTTGAAACGATGGCGGGCGATCAGCGCCGAGCTGCTGGCCTTCTTCGAGCGCGAGGGTGGGGAGATCGGCCACGGGAGGCTGACGAAGGAGCTGCGCAAGGCGCGGCTGAAGAGCGAGGCGAGGGCGGCCGCCGGCGCGCGCGGCGGAGCCGCCACCGCCTTGAAAACAAAGGCGCATGCCAGGGCAAATGCCGATGTTTTGGCGCGGCATTCTCCAGAGTCCAGAAACCAGATGGAAAAAGCTTCCGCTTTTTCAGCGCGCGGGGCGCGCGAAGGACCGGAGATTTCGATTGGGGGCCGTGAGGCGGCTTCGGGATCGCGCGGCCCGGGCCAGCGCAAAAAACCGCGGGGCTGGATCAGGCCGAAAACCCACAGCGACGCCGCCAATGCCATCATCGAGGAGATCCGCGGATATGACCACGGCCGAACTGCAACAGGCGACGAAGGCGCTGGCGGCACTGTTCTCCTGCTTCCCGCAATCCGCCCTGACTGACGTCGAGATGCAGCTGCGCGGCTATCTCGGCGCCGTCAGGGATGCCGAGCTGGGCGACCTGCAGGCCGCCATCCAGCGCTTCGTGCGCGGCGAGGTGAGGAGCGGCAACGCGCAGTTCTGTCCTTCGAGCGCGCAGCTCTGCATCGAAGTGCGCGAGCGCAAGGTGATGCGGGAGCTGCTGGCGCGGCGGGGTGGGCAAGCGCCGGCAAAACAGTTGACGGGATGATCATATCCGACAGGTCCGAGGGACAGCGCCCCCCGCTGGCCCGCCGGCCATCTCCCCCTCTTGGGGGAGATCGGATGTCGCTACTGCTTTCGCCGATCTCCGGCGTAGCAGGAAAAGCGGTACCGACGACGCAGCCAATCTCCCCCCAAGAGGGGGAGATGCCCGGCAGGGCAGAGGGGGGCGCGAAGGATCGCGACCTCTCTTGGAAAACACACCCCGACCCCCAAAAAGGAGCCACCGCATGCCGAAGAAAACCAAAGCCGCCAAACCGCAGGCGCCGAAGCTGCCGAAGGGCGAGGCCGAGCAGGTGCGCATCCGCCGCGAGGTCGGTCATGATTTCGCGCTAAGGGACGATGCCTTCGGTCGCAAGCGGCTGACGTCAGGCACGGCGGAGGCGCGTCGCGTCTACGAGGTGTCGAATGACGGCCACACGTCCACCGGCGGCATCGTGCGGGTGCGCAATGTCGATCCGCTTCTCGGCATCACCTCGCTGTCGCGCCAGCAGCGCGAGGCCGGCCTGCGCTACCGCGAGCATTTCCGGTGCAGCCAGCAGGCCGATATCAAGCCGATGCGCTGGACGGAGCGCGTTGACGGCGGCCGCGCTGGCGGCGGCATCGCCGACAGCGTGCTCAACGCCGGCCGCGCGCACGCCGCCGCGACACGGGCGCTCGGCCATTGGGACGTGGCGGCAATCGTGCAAAAGGTCGTGTGCCTGGAACAGCCGGTGAAGACCGTGGCCGAGCAGGATGGCGACGGACGCGATGTGGTGACGAAGCTCTTGAAGGTGGGGCTGGATCTGCTGGCCGTGCACTATGGAATGATGATGGGGCGCTAGCACCGCCCGGCCAGCGATGCGTACCGGCAAATTCGCAATGTTTATCCGGCCGGTCAGATGCCGGCCGGATCAGTTTGAACGGTCAATAGCGGCAGACGCGCACTCGCTCGATCACGCGGTGGTGATGCCGCCAATGCTTCACCAACTCGGTTTGGCAACGATGATGGTACATGCCGTAGTAGCGCGGCCGATAGCCGTCGTTATACATGCTGTAACGGTAGTGGTTGCGGCCGTAATACGGGCCATAGTCGGAGTAGTCGCGATAGTAGCGATGTCTGGGAACGTAGTAATCGTCATCATAGCCGTTCCCGATGCCGAGCGTGATGCTGGAGGCATTGGCGGGAGCGATTACCGCCACCGCCGAAGCGACTGCTATCACCGATGCAAGCAAGAGTTTTTTCATGACAACCTCCTCTGTAAGGTGTGTCTAATAAACGCCGGGGACGCGACCCTGTTCCCATAAATCGGTGGATCGATGGGTTCGCACCCTATGTCGTGGCGGCGGAAGCACCTCTCGCGGAGCTTGGCCGCACCTGTCAGCATGGTGAGGCACATTTTGAACCTCGGCCGCCACTATCCATTTCCCCTATATGCAACCAGGAAGGGAGATTGGACCATGAATATCATTCTTGGCGGTACCGGGCGTGTCGGCTCGGCGACGGCAGCGACGCTCCTGCGGCTGGGCGAACCGGTCACGGTGGTGACGCGCGACGAGGCCAAGGCGGCGGCTTTGGCCGCGCAAGGCGCCGAGGTGGCAGTGGCCGACGTGCTTGATGTCGAGGCGCTGCGTGGCGTGTTCAGGCGCGGCACAAGGGCATTCCTGCTCAATCCGCCTGCCGATCCTTCGACCGACACGGATGCCCAGGAGCGCAGGACGGTGGCGGCGATCGCCGCGGCGCTGGAAGGTTCGGGGCTGGAGAAGGTCGTGGCGGAATCGACCTATGGCGCACGGGCCGGCGAACGCACCGGCGACCTGACCATCCTGCATGGGCTGGAAGAAAAGCTGCATCGTCAGCCCATCGCGGCCAGCATTATCCGCGCCGCCTATTACATGAGCAACTGGGATGCCTCGCTGGAGACCGCCAGGCGTGACGGCGTGGTCAACACGCTTCTCCCGGCGGATTTCGAACTGCCGATGGTGGCGCCACGCGACCTCGGCGAAGCGGCGGCGCGCTTGTTGATGGAGCCGCTGGAAAAAAACGGCCTACATCATGTCGAAGGACCGTCGCGTTACACGGCCAAGGATGTCGCCGCGGCCTTTGGCGAGGCGCTCGGCAGGCAGGTCAGCGTGGTCTCGGCGCCACGCGAGCGTTGGGTGGACGCGTTCGAGGACATGGGGTTTTCGCCTGAAGCCGCGCAGTCCTATGCGCGCATGACGGAGGTAACGGTCGACGACACCTATGATCCGCCGACCAGGCCGGAGCGCGGGAAGGTGACGCTGGAGCGATATGTGGCTGATTTGGTGGGGGCTGGCTGATTTGGCACGGGCCGGTTGAATGAGCAAAGGACAAACGCCGCGCCTGCCGGCACCTCCTCCCCGTGAACGGGGAGAAGGGAGCCAAGTCCATCAAAACAGCGCCTTTTCCAGCGGTCCTTCCAGCGTTTCGGCAAACGCCGTCGCCAGATGATGGCGGTCGCGGAAGGCGAGCTTGCCGCCGATGAACACGTGGCATTCGGTCGGGCCGCAGAAGCGGTCGGTCAGGTCGACATAGAGCGTGTCTGGCACGCTTTTCACCACGGCCCGCTCGGCGGCCGCGACGTCGTCATTGGCGGCCTGCGCCCTCGGCGTGTCGCACAGCGACGGCGCCTCGCGCCACCACAGCGCGCGGGCAACGCAGGCGTCCGCGAAGCTGCCGCCGATCGGCGTGTCGCGGATGACGGCGGTTTCGACACCAGCCTTGCTGAAGGCCTGCAGCGTGGAGCGCAGGCCGGCCTGCCAGCGCGCGGTCTCGGCCTTGCGGCTGGCGGCGGACATGTCGCGCGTCAGATTGCCGATCGAGAATTCCGAGATCACCACCAGGCGCGGCTTGCGGCGGATGATGGCCGCTATCGCCTGTTCGCGCCAGGCGTCGCATTCGGTGTAGTCGCGCTTGAGCACGGCGTTGAAGGTCGACAGCCGCGAGGCGCGGCACGAGGATTTGAGGTAGGTGACCACTTTGGTGTCGTTGCGTTTTGCCGCCGCGACCAGCGGCGTCGACCAGTGGTCGGCATGCGAATCGCCGAACAGCACGATGGTGTGGGCGGCGTCGGCCGAGCCGAAGGTGCAAGGTTTCGGTTTCACCGTGTGGAAGTCGAGCAGGCAGTTCTTGTCGACGGCGCGCGCGATGGAAGGCTGTTCGGCCGCCTCCTCGATGCCGCGCTGGGTGGGGTCGATGTTGCGCGTCGCCAGATGCGCGTTGGCGTAGGCCGCCGCCACGCCGGCGGCGGTCAGCACAAGGGCCGGGGCGAGGGCAAGCCCTGGAAAAAGCCGAAGCGGTTTTGCGCCCGCGCCGGCGTTGAACCGAAAGGCGCGTGCGGCGGCCGCCAGCCAGTCGCCGCGCCGCGCCGGGTTCTCGATCAGCCGGTAGGTAGCCGCCGACAGCGCCAGCGCCAGCACGGCGCAGCCGAGGCGCTGCGCCACGCCGAGGTCCGGCTCCAGCATGCCGGCATAGACGATGATGGGCCAGTGCCAGAGATAGAGCGAATAGGAGAGTGTGCCGACCCATTGCAGGGGCGCCAGCGAGAGCATGGCGGCGGGCGCCAGGGCCTGCCAGCGGGTGACGCCCGGAGCGTCGCCCTGCTCGCCGGCACCGCTCAGGAGCACCAGCACGGTGCCGGCCACCGGCAGCAGCGCGTACCAGCCGGGGAAGGGCAGGTCTTCGCTCAAGGCGAGATAGGCGACGGCGATCAGTGCCAGGCCCAGCCACCCCTGTGCCGCCCGCAGCCAGGACTGATGCCGCCACAAAGCGGGTGAGGCGAACGTCGCCAGGCCGCCGGCGGCGAATTCCCAGGCGCGCA
The DNA here is from genome assembly GCF_004792065.1 of Mesorhizobium sp. M8A.F.Ca.ET.165.01.1.1. Classification (NCBI taxonomy): domain Bacteria; kingdom Pseudomonadati; phylum Pseudomonadota; class Alphaproteobacteria; order Hyphomicrobiales; family Phyllobacteriaceae; genus Mesorhizobium; species Mesorhizobium sp. M8A.F.Ca.ET.165.01.1.1. The sequence goes on from NZ_SRTH01000005.1 coordinate 287,766, forward strand.
GCGGCGAGAAGTAGAAGGCCCAGGCCGGCGAGAGGCTGGTGAGCCACAGGCAGGTCGCGAAGGAGCCGAGGCCGACGATGCCGATCACGGCCACCACCATGCGCCGGCCCGGATGCAGCCAGGCGGCAAAGACAAGCAGTGCCGGCCAGACGAGGTAGAACTGCTCCTCCACCGACAGCGACCAGAAGTGGATGAAGGGGTTGCTCAAGGCATCGGCGGCGAAATAGTCGAACGACCAGCGCAGCAGCCACAGATTGATGGTGTAGGCCGCCGCATACATGGCGCCGCGCGAATAGAGCGCCTGTTCCTGCGGCGCCAGGATGAAGGCGCCGGCGGCGAGCGTGGCCAGGATGACGAAGATGGCGGCCGGCAGCAGGCGCCGGGCGCGCCTGGCATAAAAGCGCCACAGGTCGAGCCGGCCGGTCTCCGTGATCTCCTGCATCAGATGCGTTGATATCAGCCAGCCGGAAATGACGAAGAAGATGTCGACGCCGGCAAAGCCGCCGGGCAGCGCCGTGAGGCCGAAATGATAGGCGACGACGCCGCCGACCGCCAGCGCGCGCAAGCCCTGTATATCAGGCCGAAACGATGCCGCCACGAGGCCTCCTTGGTGCAAGCCCAGCCCCCCAAGGTCCAGCTCTTGCCAATCTCGGCCGGACGGGCCGCTATCGCAATGCAACAAATCTTTCGCAGTGCAACATGGCCAGAACAAGGAGAGGCGATTTTGCCGCTTCATGGAAGCAGGGCGACCGTGTCGATCGACGGGAACAAACTCGCGGCGTCCGGCTGAACGCAGGCGGAACCGATCGCAACGGCTCGCCTTCGACGACGTTAGCATCATTCGGTGGGGCGAGCCCGGCGAGGGGCGGCAAGGCAAAGCGGCGGCATTCACAAAAAACAGCCCCGCGAGCGGGGCTGTCTCCAGGGCCGCGGCACGTTGTCAGCTGCCGCCGTTCAATTTCACGCTGCTGCAGAATTCCGGATGCGTGTTGGTCGGGCTGGCGTTCTTGACCTCGTCGGCGCAGGCGGTCTTCATAGCCATCTGGTCTTCGGGCGTCAGCGCCTTCCAGGCTGTGACGAAGGCGTCCTTGCCAACCATCGTCTTCATGCCGGAATCCGTGTAGAACGGCTTCATCTTGGCAGGATCATCAAGAGCGGACGTTCCCTTGTTGGATCCTGCGAGAGCCGAACCGGTGGCCATTGAAAGCGCCATTGCGCCAAGACAGATCATCTTGATGTTCATGATTGGGTCCTTCCCTGTTGCTTTGTGACCGTCGAAGCAACGATCAAGCTTTCAACGAAAAACTTTGCCTGGAAGTTCCGGATTTTCAGGCAAAAATTCCCCAAACTGGTAAAAATATATTCAGGAACATCTTGAACGCCTTGCGAAATTCCAAGGTAATCCAGCGCAGCTCCGGAAATTTGCTTGAATCGGCCAAATTTCTCCCGCCGCCATCGCGGCGTGCCTCTGGAGTTGGCCAGGCCTGCCGTCGCTTGGACAAACTTCGCGATTGGTGGATGGTTCCGGAGGCCCCGGACATGGCCGTTCGGCGGCGCAAAAAAACCCCGCCGGCGAGCCGGCGGGGCATTGAGTGGAGGGTCTTGTCATCGCCCGCGAGGCGATCGCGCAGCAACGAGGACGGCCGCCGGAAAGTTTCAGCGTTCCATGCCTGTTTTTGCAGCCATGGTTGCATTGGCCTCGGCCGGCTCCGGCCCGGCAGCCCTGGCCCAGCGGGAGGTCTGCCGTCCAATCCTCTACGGCGCGGCGTCGCCTCCGTGCGGCTGCGCCAGCGAACGGGCCGCATCCGCCCCGGCCGCCAGGATGCGATCCGACAACTCCGCGCCCTCCACCGCGCGGGCCAGTTGAAGCGCGCCGATGAGCGTCGCGAAGATGCCGAATGCCACAGCCTCCGGATCGCTTGCATGCGGCGGGAGAGCGGCCGACACCTGCCGCACCAAAGTCATCAGGCGTTCGGTGTAGAGCTGTCGCGTTTCCGGCTGCTCCCGCGCGATTTCCGGCAACAGGGCGGCGGAAGCGCAGCCCGTGCCCGGATTGTCGCGGTGCTGCGCCGACAGATAGGCATCTATGGCCGTCTCCAGGCCGCCGGAGGCCAACACCCCGGCGATCTGGCCTGACTGGCCCTCCAGCGCCGCCGCCACGCATTCGCGAACAAGTGCCGCCTTGGAGGGAAAGTGGGGATAGAAGGCGCCGTTGGTCAGCCCGGCGTCGCTCATGATGCTTGCCAGTCCGGAGGCGGCGATGCCGTCGCTCCGGAACCGTTGCGTGGCGACCTCCATGATCCGGCCGCGCGATGCGTCCTTGCGGCCCTTTTCGTAACGCATGTCTTTCCTTTCCATGCTCTATTGCATTATGAGCATAATCTGATATTACGAACATAATTCAATCGACGGAAGAAAGCTAGCCCTGACGGGTTCTGGAGCATCAAAATGAAAACGCATTCCGGCAAGACCGCAATCGCGAGAGAGCCAGTACGATGAAAGCCTTTGTCGTCGACAAATATCAGAAGAAGGGCGCGCTGCGGCTCGCCGACATGCCGGAACCCGAACTGCGGGACAATGATGTGCTGGTCGAGGTCCACGCCGCCGGCGTGAACCTTCTGGATTCCAAGCTCCGGGACGGGGAGTTCAAACTCATAGTGCCTTATCGGCCGCCCTTCATCCTGGGCCACGACGTGGCCGGTATCGTGGTGCGGGCCGGATCGAAGGTCCGCAAGTTCAAAGCGGGCGACGAAGTCTATGCACGGCCGCGCGATGGCCGGATCGGGACATTCGCCGAATTCATCGCCGTGGAGGAGGCCGACGCGGCCCTGAAGCCGAAAAACCTCAGCATGGAGGAGGCCGCCTCCATTCCGCTGGTCGGCCTGACCGCCTGGCAGGTGCTGGTCGAAAGGGCAGGGCTGAGGAAAGGCCAGAAGGTCTTCATCCAGGCTGGCTCCGGCGGGGTTGGCACGTTTGCCATCCAACTGGCGAAGCACCTCGGCGCGACGGTTGCGACAACGGCGGGCGCGGCGAGCACGGACCTGGTGAAAAGGCTCGGCGCCGATGTCGTCGTCGACTACCGGAAGGACGATTTCGAGAAGGTCCTGGAGGGCTATGACGTGGTCGTGAACAGCCAGGATGCCAAGACGCTCGAGAAATCGCTGCGCGTGTTGAAGCCGGGCGGGAAGCTGATTTCCATCTCCGGTCCGCCGGATCCCGGGTTCGCCAGGAAGCAAGGCCTGAGCGTCGTGCTGAAGCTGGTGGTGTGGTTGCTCAGCCTCGGCATACGCCGCAGGGCCAAACGCGCCGGTGTCGACTATTCCTTCCTGTTCATGTGGGCGCAGGGCGACCAGCTGAGCCGGATCACGTCGCTCATCGAAACCGGCATCATACGCCCGGTCATGGACCGGACCTTTGCGTTCGAACAGACCAACGAGGCCTTGGCCTATGTCGAAACGGGACGTGCCAAGGGCAAGGTGGTCGTGAAGGTCCGGTAGGACGGCCGGGAGCCGCACGACCCAATTCGCTGCGATGCCCGGTTCGCTAGAGCGCCGGCCCGGTCTCGATCTCCTGGAGGTAGAACGCCTTGCTCGGCTGCAGGTGGTCGACGCAGAGCTGCGCCAAGACCCAATTGTGGCTGCGTTTCAGCGCCTCGATCATCATCAGATGGTGCTGGCGCGAGATGTCGAGCTTGTCCCGGTCGGCCAGGGAATTCGCCCGCACCGGCAGGCTGAGGCGCATATAGTGCTCGATCGACGACACCAGATAGGCATTGCCGCAGGCCGAGAACATGGTGAGATGGAAACGGTCATTGGCCTCGTGGATGCCCCTGAGGTAGCCGGCGTCGACATGGCCGCTGTAGACGTGGTGGATCTCGGTCAATTCCGCGATCAGAGCGTCGCTCGCCGGCAGGCGGATCATCAGCGCGGCCTGGCGCTGCAGCATCTCGCGTACCTCGTAGATCTGGCGCACTTCCTCGGGCGCGAGCCGGCGCACCATGGCGCCCTTGTTGCGCTCGCGCGTGGCGACGCCGAGCCTTTCCAGCTGGTAGAGGGCCTGGCGGATGGTGTGGCGCGAGACCGGGAAACGGGCGAGCAGCACGTCCTCGACCAGGCGCGTGCCGGGCGCCAGCCGGCCGAAGATGATGTCTTCCTCCAGCGCGTGGACGATATCGGCTTCCTTGCCGCCATAGTCGACCGTGTTGAGCATCGCGACTCTCTCGTTGGCCCGGCCAAATCATCATTGGCCGTGACCACTCTAGCCTTCGCGCGCGAGGCTGGCCACAAGCGGGTCGAGGCGCGGGTCGTCGAGGCTGACGACGCCGGACATCCGCATCGCCTGCCGCAGGCTGATCTTGCCAACTTCCTGGCGCATGATGACGGGCAGACAGGCCGGCCCCGCTCCCGTCAGGACGAAGGCCCGGCCGACCAGGACCGGTTCGGAGAAGGGCGCCCATTGCACGGCCATGATCGACGGCTCGCCGGTCTGGCGGCGGTTGATGGCGGCGAAATAGATCCAGTTCAGGCGTGAGATCGCCACGCCATAGTGCCAGCCGAGCGCGCGCGCGCCGCCCTGGCGATTGCCCTCGGCCCACCGGGTCACGCGCCGGAACGTCACCAACTCCGCCTCGCGCCGCACGAAGGTGACCGACCGCATCAACAGATCCGGGCGCTCGGGAACCGCGAAGTAGGTGAAATAGGTGCCGCCGGCGATGGCGGGGCAGGGGCCGCGCACCATGTTGGCGTAAAGCGTTTCATGTATCGGCGACAGACTGACAAATCGCTGCGCCTCGGCTTCCGGCGCGCGGTACAATTCATCCTCGTCGATGCGGAAATAATCGCAGATCAGCCTCGCCGTGGCCCTGTTGGGCAAGCTCTTGCCTTGCAGGTAGCGCTCGAACTGCGAGCGGTTCATGTTCAATCCGCGGCAGACGGCACTCACCGACGCGTGGCCGCTGACCAGCCGTTTGAGATTCGCGGCAAGATTCCTGCGAATTGGCACGACACCGTCCCCCCGAAGACGTCCGGACCATTATTCAAGCAATTGCTGATATTGCGCCAATCTCGCACAACATCGCTCGGGCGCGAAAGGGGACCTTCGGCCAATATCGCTGCAAAAATCGCTGCTTGCGGGCCGACATGGAAAGGCCCGCCACCGACGCGACTCGTGACGGGCCTTCTGGAGTACGCCGGGCTTCTTACCGCCCGGCCATTTGCAAAACCTGCCGGCGGCGCGATCGTTCCATCACAACAGGAGGCCCGGCAACTCAGCCTGGCAACTCAGGGGAAACGGCTCTCGCCTTGCGGATCGTCGAAGTCGTCTCGCGCCAGGACGCGAGACCTCGCATATCCCTCAGGTTTCAGGCCTTCGATTCAGATACAAATCGAGGTGCAGATACCCGCGGTAACCGCCGACAGTTTCTCGCGCTTCAAGAGCGTCGGCTTGGCGTAGGTTTTCTTCATGGCCCTATCCCCTCGATTCAAGCGGCCTTGCACGGCGAAAGACAGGAAACCGCCGTGACCGTGGACAGTCTCTGGCGCTTCAGAAGTGTCGGCTTGGCATAGCTTTTCTTCATTTTCGTTCCCTTTGCCTAGGCTTGCCCGTCGAATCTGACGCAAAAGGAAGGGCGAAGTCAAAACGTTTCACCTCCAGGGAGCATGCATCGTCGATGTTTTAGCTCTTGCTGATGCCAAAATCACGCATAACAGACGCGAAAGCCGACAATCCCGGCGATTGTCTCGTGCCTGGCTGCCGGTCCCGGCATGGGGATAGGCCGGGACTAGTTCCTGTCGGACGGCTTCGAGCGCATCCTCGACACCGTCTCGCGCTCGGCGCGTTTGGAGCGCAGCGGCGGCAGGCCGCGGTCGATCAGGTCCATGTCTTCCAGCACCATGTCGCCCATGCGCTTGAAGGCGATGTCGAGGGCGCCGGCGCGGTGGGCGGAGCGCAGGAAGCCAGGGAGCGTGCGCACCGGATGGTCGCCCGCCAGCGGCTCTTCGGGAAAGACGTCGCTGGCGGCAAGGATGTGGCCGCTCTTCACCGCAGCCATCAAGGCGGGGAAATCGACGACGCCGGCACGGCTGAGCAGGATGAAGGCGGCGCCCTTGCGCATCCTGGCGAAAGCATCGGCGCCGAGAAATCCCTGGTTTTCGGAGGTCACCGAGGCAACGACGAAGACGAAGTCGCTTTGCGACAGCACCTCGTCCAGCGCAACCGGCTCGACGCCATTTTCCCTCAGGATCGATGGCGGCAGCCAGGGGTCGAACACCTTGGTGCGGGTGCGGAAGCCCGACAGCAGGCGGTTGAGCGCGCGGCCGAGGTCGCCGAAGCCGATGATGCCGACATCGGCGCCCGAAAGCAGCCGCGCGGTCCGGTTGCCGTCGCCGCCCCACAGCTCCTGCCCCTGGCGGAAAGCGAGGTCGGCGTCGACGATGCCGCGGGCAAGGTTGAGCGCCATGGCCAGGCCCAGCTCCGCCACCGGCTCGGCGAAAACCAGGCCCGTCGTGACGACATGGATGCCGCGCGAAAACAGCGTTTCATAGGGCATGTTGTCGAGGAGATTGCTCTCGACGTTGAAGACACAGCGCAGCGCCCGCATCGCTTCAAGCGTCTGCGGCGAGATCGGCGGCTGGCCGACGATGTAGCGGGCCTCGGCCAGCACCCCCACCGGCAGTCGCGCCACGCCGTCCGGCGTCGTCTCGACGATGCGGTAATGCGCCCTGAGCCGCGCCAGCTGCGGCGGCGTGAAGATCAGCTCGAGCGTGCGCGGCTCGGGCGCGCTGATGACCAGCGGCAAGGCGGTGTCTGACATGGCAAGATCCTCCCGAAGCGGCTTGTGGCGCTTTCTCGGTCCTAAATCTATCCCGGACCAGCGGATTTAAAAGCACGGCAGACCGATTTACTCGGTGCAGGAACGTTTCGCTCAAAATCGCGACAGCCGTCCTGACGCAATTGACATTCGCGGCGAAGCCGGTCTTCTCTGCGCTATTCAACAAAGGGGCAATAGCAAATGAAGAAATATGAGAAGCCAACCTGGCAAAAGCGCGAACGGCTTTCGGCCGTCACCGCGCTCGCTGGATCTTCAAATTTGCCGCCGCCGCAATGACTGAAACCGCCGGGCGAGCCTGAAGGCATTCGCCTGCCGAAACAAAGGCGCGATCGGTCGATCGCGCCTTTTGCTTTTGCGGCGAGAACACGCCGTCACCTGCGCCGCTTTGGCGGTGCGGGCTTCTGTTGCTCCTCGCTTGGCTCGGCGGACAGCCGCTGCTTGCGAAGGCGGGCGGTCTTTGCGTCGCGGGCCTGCCGCTCGGCGTCGAGGATAATCCGCGACTCGCGATCCGCTCTCTCAAGCTTTTGCTTGTCGACCAATCGGGCCACTTCGTTCTCCGCCGGCATGTCACATTCCCTGAAACCAACCGTGTGCGGCAAGGTTCCAGCGGATGCCAGCCGCGCGCGATCGCGTCAGGATTTTGCCTGGCCTGACCGCTTGGCGCGATGACCGGCCTGCCAGCGGGTCAGTTCGCGCTCGGCCTCGGATATGGTCACGCTCATCAAGCCGTCGAATTCGGCCATGGCTTCCATGTGCCCATGATCAATGATGGATTTGCGAAGAATGCGCATCGCCAGAATAGCATCCTGCAACGCGCGGTCGATATTCTTGACCATGACAGGATCTCCTGCGGGCATAACCTGTCGGCGCGCCGCTGGTTCCGACTGAACGGCGTTGGATCTGCTTTTTTCAGCGCTATGTCGTTGTGCTGGAGAAGCGCTCCGGCGCTTTCCTTCTGCTTCCTCCTCTCGCGGGGAGGGAGGACGGAAGAGGCGCTGTCCCCCGGATAGCACCAGGGAAGTGCCTTCGATGGCGATGAAGGGTGGGAAGCCCCTCAGGCCAGCCCCGGCTCGCGCCGCAATCCCAAATGGCGCACCTTGCGGCCAATGATCATCAGCCGGCGTGCCGTGTTGTTGCGCAGGCGCCGCGCGCGCCATTCCAGTCCGGTTTCGGTGGTGATCTGCTTGGCGTAGACGCTCACACGCATGCCGGTCTCGTCGGAGGCCACCTTGACCGGGTCGTCATAGAAGGTGGCGATCTTGTCGGCCGCCATGCCTGGTGTTTCGAGCCAGGCGGGGATGTGGACCGAGGAGAGGCGCTCGACGTCGACCATGACCCGCCCGATGCCGACGCCGGGTGTCGGGCATGTCGTACAGAACGCGTCGCCAATGAAGACGACCCCATCGCGGCGATGGCCCTGCGTCGTGGTCAGATTGACCTGCCGGACCTCGACGGGACTCGCGACAGCGAAGTTGCCGCATTGCGCCGATATTTCGGGCATCAACTCACAAAGCATCTTCTGCGGATCGGACCGGAAATCCCTCGTCCATTGGTCGGCCACGGTGTGATAGACGAACATGTTGGCCCGCATCTTGTCGCCGAGCGGAAAAACGGTGAGATAGGCAACGCGGTCCGCCGCCCGCTTGCCGTAGCAGGTGACGGCCGGGAAGGCGCATTCGTCCCGCGGAATGGCGAGGTCGAAGCCCATCGAGAGCGAATGCGCCTTCGACAGCTCGACGCGCTCGACGCCGATGGCGCGCCGCACCGCTTCGCTGTAACCGGTGGCCACCACCAGCAGGCGGGAATTGATGACCCTGCCGTCGGCCAGCACCAGGCGCTGCCGGTCCGGCCCGGTCGAGACCTCGGCGACCTTGCCGACCGTGATCGGCACTTCGCGCGGCAGCGCGTCGCGCAGGCCGTTGATCATCGAGCCGTAGGAAAATGTGTATTCCCACTTCTGCTCGCGGGCGAACAGCTGGCCCAGGCGAAAGACGTGGACGTCGGTCACCGAGGTGACGTGGCGCATGACCGTCTCTTCGAGATCGAGCCTCGCGAAGAGCCGCATCTGATCCATGCCGATCTTCTCGGCCCTGAACTCGTCGTGATGGACGCGGTGCGGGTCGATCAGCGCTACCTTGCGCCCGGACTTTCCCAGAACCATTGCCAGGGTCGTGCCCGCCATTCCGGCGCCAACGATCGCCACGTCTACTTCGGCCGGGACAGCCTCGACGGTGGTCATCTCGCTGCCCTTCATGCTCGTCATCTTCTGTCTCCACAATCTGTGGTGGAATATATCTTCCGGACCCTGATCAACCTCAAGCAACCAGCGCGGGTGGCTGGTAGCAACAAACGTTTAGGTTAACTACGGCCGCCTCTTCTGTTTCCAGCGCGGCGCGATCGCCGAGCCATCGATGAATTCCAGGCCGCCCGCCTCGTTGAGCGTGTGCAGCTTGCGTCCACTCCATAGCGCGCCAGGAGTTAAGATGGTCTCGACAAGCTGGTCCATGCCGTTCAAATCAAGGTGAGTGACGCGTGCGATGCCAAGGGCGCCGCCGTAGCTCCTGCGGCAGTCCTGCACCGGGCGCAGCAACTGGCCATCGCGTTCCACCATGCGTCCGGCCGGCCGCGCCGAGGCGATGTCGATCAGCACCGGATTTTTGGGATGCGGCGTCCAGGGACCGCGAAAGTCCGGCGCCGACCACAGATGCAGTTCATCGGAGAATGCGCCGCCACCGTCCCTCGCGGTGCCTTCACCGTCCCGGACGGTGGCGAACAGCCACCACATGCCGCCATGCTCGACCAGGGTGGCGTCGCTGGCGACGATATCGGACAGCAGCGTCGCCTCCTTCACCCATCCACCGGGGAAGGCGGTGGCGCGGTAGAGATCGACCGTGCGGTTGGCGCAGCTTTCGGGCACCATCCAGACCTCGCCGTCACGCTCGAAGACGAAGGGGTAGGACAGGTGGTAGGGCAGGTCGAGCACCGGCTCCGGGCGGCCGATCGGCCCCGACGGGCCGAACGGCACCGCCGAGATGATGGCGCGGCCCAGACGGTGGATATAATCCTCGACGAACAGGGTTACCTGTCCCTGGTAAAGGATCGGGAACGGATCGGCGTAGAAGCGGCTGCCGTCGTCGGGCAGCTCTTGCCAGCCCGATGCCGGATGGGCGCGCAGATCGAACAGGTCCCGTCCGTCCGTCTCGCGCCAGCCGACCTTCCAGTGCGGGGCGTTGTAGCAGAGATGGTAGATCTTCTGGACGATGCGCCGCGCCAGCGCCTTGCCCGCCCTGACGCCGAGCTTGCCGGCCGAGGGCAGCGACGGCGCGGGCCTGTCGTCCGCCGGCTCGGGCAGGACGGGCAGGGCGCCGCGTGCAGCCCCCGTCACCGCCGCCAGGATCAGGCTCGCGGTGCGCGCCAGCATGTCCTGGAAGGCGGCAAGCGCGATGCCGCCATATTCGGTTCCGAGCCGCCCTTCGGCGACGACGGCGCCGTTCTCCTCGATGCGGGCCAGCGGCGTCCGGCCATCGAGGATCGACGCCAAAAGGGCGGCTTCGCCGGCGGCGCCGTCATAGGTCACACGCCAGACGCGCGTTGCCTCCTGCCGCGCGTCGCCGCACAGGTCGAGCACGAGGTCCGGCGCGGCGCGAGGCTGGGTGCGGTATGGTGCCAGCGCCGACAGCGGCAGGCGCTTGGCCAACCCGTCGGCGGGCAAGCCATGGATGACCGTTTCGAGCTGGAACAGCGCGGCTATGCTGCCTGGGACGCCGCTTCCGCGCGGGCGTGCGTCGACGCTGACCTCGACATTGGCGAGCGCCGCCAGGCGCTGCAGCAGCAGCAGGTGAAAAGCACGGAGGCAGTCGCTGTCCAGGCGCAGGCTCACCTGCATGTCGCACCCCTAGAGTTCTGATGGTCGGTAAACTGGCCGGTGTTCGATTTTCGGGCTCGAGAGATGGGCAACGGTCGGACTGGAGACAGGTGGCGCTCCATTTCCATTCGTTTCCCGCTCGCTTGCGCCCTGTCAACACGGCCCGTGTCTTTGCTACGCAAACTCCGTGCCAGAAATCAGAAGAGCTCCCAACATAATTAACAGTGTTTTAACAGTTGGAGTAATAGCTAGGCTGAAGCCGCAATTTAATCTTTTGGGGCACACGGAGTGTTGTCGGAGCGACCTTTGCAATCATCCCTGCTCTCGTTGCCGCAACAACACGCTCCGGAGGTGATGCAATATGCGCCGGAGCCACCACCGGCCGCGTCCTATCCATCCTCGAGCGTCGAGCTGGGTGACCTGAAGCGCATATTGGTGCGCCGCCGCTTCCTGATCCTCGCCACCGCCGCGCTGCTGACCCTTGGGGCGCTGCTCTACGGACTGTTCACGCCGGCGCTCTACAGCTCGGTGGCGGAAATCATCGTCGATCCGCAAGACCTGCAGGTGGTCACCAACGACGTCAATCCGAGCCGGGTTCCGCCCGATGGCGGCATCACCATGGTGGAAAGCCAGGTTGCCGTCGTCCAGTCGAGCGGCGTGCTGCTCAGGGCTATTGCGGCAACCAACCTGACCGAGGATCCCGAATTCAACGGGCAGGGCGGATTGCTGAGCCATTTGCTCGGCGGCGTGCTGGGTTCGGGGTCGGCCGAGACCGACAAGACGGGCAAGACACTCGATGCGCTGCGCCGGCGGCTGGGGGTCAAGCGGGCCGACAAGGTGCTGGTCCTCGACGTGATCGTCACCGCCAAGAGCGCCGACAAGGCGGCGAAGCTCGCCAATGCCATCGCGCAGGCCTACCTCGCCGACCAGGCGAGCGCGCGCGCCAAGATGGCCACGGATGCTTCCGACTCCATCACCGCGCGGCTGGAAGAGCAGCGCAAGCGCGTCCAGCGGGCCGAGAATGCGGTCGAGGCCTACAAGTCCGCCAACAACATGGTGATGGCCGCGGGCAATCTGGTCAGCGACCAGGAACTGACCGAGATCAACACGCAGCTCGCGGCCGCGCAAAGCCGCACCGCGACGCTGAAGGCGCAGGTCGACCAGTTGCGCCGGTCGGGCGGCGCACCGGACGCGACCTCGGAGGCGATGCGCTCGGCGGTGATTTCGAGCCTGCGGGCGCAGGAGGCGACGCTTGTCGACCAGGTCTCGCAGCTCGGCACGGAACTCGGGCCGCGCCATCCCTCGATGATGGCGGCCCAGCAGCAGCTACGCGACACGCGCCAGCTCATCGCGCGCGAACTCGGCCGCATCGTCGCCGCCGCCGAAACCGACTATGAGCGGGCGCTGGCCAACCAGCAGGCACTGGAGGCCAAGGTCGCGGGCATGAAGAGCAAGTCGCTCGACACCGACCAGGCCTCGGTCAAGCTGCGCGAATTGCAGCGCGATCTCGAGGCGGTGCGCTCGGTCTACGCAACCTATCTGCAACGGGCGCAGGAAACGCGCGAGCAGGTCAATGTCGACAGCACCAATGCGCGCATCATCTCCGACGCCATGCCGGCGCTGAAGAAGAGCTGGCCGCCGCTGTTGCTGCTGGTATTCGGCGCGTTCTTCGGCGGTCTGGGGCTGGGTACCGGCCTGGCGCTGATCGCGGAATATTCATCGCCGACGGTGCTTTCCAGCGCGCAGATGCAATCGGCCATCGACGCGCCCGTGGTGGGCGTGCTGCCGGCAAAATCGGCGCGCCGCCGCTGGTGGCCTTTCGGCGGCGCCACCACGCCGGCCGGACAGAAGATGGACGCCGTCGCCGGGCTGGCGCTGAGACGCCTGTTCTCTTCCAGCCGGCGCCCGCCGGACTGGCCGCTGGTGCCGTCCGTCCTGCTGACGTCGGCGCCTGAGGACGCCGCGCAGCGGGGCCGGGTGGCGCGCCTGCTGGCCAGCGCGGCGGCCGCCAGGGGCAGCCGCGTCCTGTTCATCGACACCAACAATGCCGGCGGCGGCCAGAAGGAGCCGCAGCCCGGCCTGCTCGACGTGCTGCGCGGCGAATATGCCTTCGAGGCGCTGAGCCAATACGCGCCCGGCAGCAACGTCGCGGTGCTGGGCAAGGGCCGGCCAAAGGCTGCCTTCTCCGAGGCGCAGGGCGTCTATTTCACGCAGCACATGCTGGCCCAGGCGAGCCGCAATTTCGAACTCGTCATCGTCGACGGCGGCGCGCTGGCCGACAATCTCAACGCCTCGCCGCTGGTTGCGATGGTCGACGAGATCGTGCTTGTCGCCACGCTCAACGCGACGCCGATGCGCGATGTCACGGCGGCCTCGCAAGCCATTTCCGTCATGGGGCGGTTGCCGACCGGCGCCTTGCTGGTCGACGAGGCGGCCTGACATGGCTGCCATCCGGGGTGCCGCCCGGTCCGCCACCCCAGCCGGCTGGGCCGGCCAGGGTCAAGTCGCGGCCGCGCCCCGTGCCGGCAATTCCCTCGACTGGGTGACCGGCTACGGCCTAGTCGCGGTTGTCGCGTTGCTATTCAGCATCTCGGGCGGCATGCTGTGGCTGGTGGGCTACAATTACGACGGCCTGACCGGCAATCCGGCGACCAAGATCCATCCCTCGACCTATCTGCTCGTGCTGATGTTTGCCTGGCGCGCCTGCACCTTCGGCAACCCGGTCGGCTACACGCTGGCCATAGCCGACAGGCGGCCGGCGAGCGCGCTGCTGGCCGTCATGTCGATCATGCTGCTGGTCGTCGTCATCGTCAGGCAGCGCCCCGGCATGGCCGGCATGATCGACACTTTCGTGGCGCCGGCGCTGCTGGTGATGATGCTGGCCGAGGACGACGAAAGGACGTTCGCCCGGATGCGGACCGTCGTCCACGCGGTCATGACCGTGAACGCGCTGCTGGCGCTGTTCGAGTTCGCCACCAAGACGCTGGTCTTTCCCTACCGGCTCGACGGCGAGGTGTTCATGAACGACCTGCGCTCGACGGCGCTTCAAGGCCATCCGCTGTCCAACGCCACGATCACCGCGATCTACGTGCTGGCGCTGCTTTCGGGCTCGCGATCGCTGTCCATGCCGATGCGGCTCGGGCTGGTCGGCCTGCAATGCGCGGCGCTGGTCGTGTTCGGCGGGCGCTCGGCGATGGTGACGACGATCGCGCTCGGCGGCATCTACCTGCTTTTCAGCGGCGTCGCCTATCTGCGGCGAGGACGCATCAGCCTGCCGGGTGCCGCCCTCGCGGTCGTGCTCTCCTCGCTGCTGCCGGTCGTGCTCGCCATGCTGTTCTCCTACGGCTTCTTCGACGCGCTGCTGGAACGCTTCGTTTCGGACAGCGGCAGCGCCAATGCCCGCGTCGAAATGTTCGAGCTGTTCAAGCATTTCGAACTGCGCGACCTGATCGTGGGACCCGATATCGATCTCATCGAAAGCCTGCGCCGCATCAACGGCCTCGAACAGGGCATCGAGAACCCGATCATCCGCCTGGTGCTCTATCAGGGCGCCTTCTTCACCTTGCTGTTGTTTCTCGGCTTCGTACTGTTCATGCACGAAGTGGCGCGCCGCTGCCATCCCGGCATCTGGCTGACGATGCTGGGCTGGCTGATCCTGCTCAACACCTCCGAAAGCCTGGCGTCCAAGACGACGCTGATGACCAAGTTCGTGGTGATCGCGCTGGTGCTGTACCGGCCGGTGCGGGTGGCGGGGCGAGGAGTACAACGGTTGCAAGGGTAGCGCTCTACGGCGCCCCCCTCTGCCCTGCCGGGCATCTCCCCCACGAGGGGGGAGATTGGCGGCTTCTGCGCTGGCTCTCTCTTGCAGCATAGGCGATTGGCGAAGGCGGACGTGCCTCCGATCTCCCCCCTCGTGGGGGAGATGTCCGGAAGGACAGAGGGGGGCGTGAAGGAACTCGACGATTGCCCGTGTGGGACGGCAACCTACCCCGCCATCCTCAACCCCAGCGCCTCGACCATCGCCGGGTCGAGTGCGCGCGTCGTGTCGTCCATCATGCCCATGCCGTCGAAGAGGTCCCAGAAGGCCCAGGGGAAGCCTGATGCCTCGGCGCTCTGCCTGACATCGGCGATGTAGCGGGCACGGTCGGGGTTGGGGGCGGCGACGTAGCGGGCGTCGGTGCGCAGCGCGCCGAATTCGCCCATGATGACTCGGCCAGGCGCGATGCCGTGGCTGTCGGCCCAGTCGCGCGCCTGACCGATATATCTGTCGACGAACCAGCGGTCGGGCCTGGCGTCGAAATAGACCTTGAGCACGCGCTCGGTTTCGGCATAGGCGGCCTGCTTGTCCGCTTCGGAGGTCTCGATGTCATCAGCCATGCGCGCCCTGACGGAGGCCAGCGTCTGTTCGAGCGAACCGGCGGAAGCCGGCCATGGCACGTTGTTCAGCGCGCGGTAGACGGGCTCGCGCATCCAGGGCGCGCCCTGGTGGCTGAACAGATAGGGTTCGTAGAAGTGGAAGGTGAACAGGATCGGCTCGAAGGCCGCCAGCGGCTCCGGGTCGAGCGCGGCGAGCCCGCTCACCATCGAGCCGCAGCCACCGGTGACGACCAGCGGCAAGGTCGACGACGATGCCCTGGCAGCCGTCAAAAGGGCCGCCTGGACGTTTGACCAGACGTTGGAGGAGCAGGATTGCGGCGGCTCGTTGACCGGTTCCAGCGCCACCTTACCCTGTGCGAAGCGCCGCAGCCCGCCGGCAAGTGTGCCGATCAGCACGCGGTAGGCTTCGAATTCGGGCGCGGCGGTGCTGGAGACCATGCGGTCGGGATTCCAGTAATGGGTGGCGCCGTTGGCCTGCACGTTGACGATGATGCCGAGGTCGGCATCGAGGGCGGCCGCGACGGCATCGTCCAGCATCGCCAGCAATTTCGCGCGCGTGGCGGCGTCGGCGGCGAGGAAGGGGCCGGGATCGACCGGCAGGCGGATGAAATCGAGCCCGGTCCGGCGCAGCCGGCGAAGGTCGTCCGGTGTCGGCACCGGCCGCTGCGACTGGAAGGGCGGCCAGGCATAGTTGGTGCGCGGCGCGGGAAACTCGCGCGTCAGCGCGAACCAGGGCCAGGCATTGACGCCGCGGCGAAAGCGCCATTCGCCAGTGGCGGCCAAAGCGGGTGGTGCGGAAGAAAGCGCCGCCGTGGCGGGCACCAGCGCCGTCGACAGCGCGGTCCTCAGCAGCCGCCGTCGCGACCAACCCGTCATACGGCGCCGGGCGAGGGGCGATCGACCGGCACGGCGCCGGCGGCGGTCACGCCCAGAAGCCGGTAGGCTTCGGTTTCATAGGCAAGCAGGACATCGTCCCAGCGGAAGACTTCGTTGGCGCGAGCCCTGGCGGCCGCGCCGCAGGTCCTGACCAGGGCGTCATCCTCCATCGCCTGCCGCATCCGCTCGGCGCAGCTGCGCGCATCGGTGAAATAGATGGCGGCCGCGCCCGCGGTCCATCTGTTGTAGGGGTTGTCGTGGGCGATCACCATGTTGCCGGCGGCCAGCGCCTCGACCAGCGACGGGTTGGTGCCGCCGACGGTGTGGCCATGCAGATAGGCGCGCGCGTGAAAACGCAGCGCCTTCACCGCCGCCTGGTCGTAAATGGCGCCGGGCAGCACGACCGAGGCGTTGGCTGCGTTGCGGACGGCGACATGATAGGGAATTTCAGGGGAGAGCGTGCCCAGAACCACCAGCTTCATGTCGCGCTTCTGGCTGCAGAAGGCCTCGACGATGGGCAGGATGTTGTTGTCGGGCTCGATGCGCGCGATCGAGATAAGGTATTTGCCGGGTTCGAGGCCGAGCGCGCGCACCGGCGCCTCCGGCGCCGCTGTCACCGGGTCGGCGCCATAGGTGATGGTGGCTATGGCGTTGCGCGGCCGGCGCGTTGCCAGGTGATCCGCGATCACCGGATGGTCGGCGACCAGACGGTGCGAGGCCCAGGCGCCGATCCACTCGTTGAGCCAGAACCATGTGCGTGCCGCCACACCCCATTTGGGCCGTCGCCACTCGATGCCGTCCATGTTGGTGATGATCTTGCGCCGCATCAGCCTCAGCCAGGTCAGGAAGACAGCGCCATTATAGCCGAGCACCAGGCAGACGCCGGGCCGGCGGGCGGCGTCGAGCACGCATTGCCAGTCGAACTCCAGCGTCGCGCGCGGGCCTTTCGAGGCGACCTGGACATGGATCAGATCGATGCCTTTCCAGGTGTCGACGCGCACCCTCCGGTCGACCCGCTCGACCTCCTCCTGGCAGTAGACGCCGACCTTCCAGCCGCGCCCGGCAAGAAACAGCGCCAGCTTCTCGGCGAAGGTCTCAAAGCCGCCATGGGCCGCGGGAATGCCGCGCGTCCCAAGGATGAGGATGGTGGGCGTCTCCGGTCTCATGGCTACTGGCGCTTTCAATCCGCTCGATTCCGCAATGCGAGGCTGTTCCAATCCCGAAACCGCTGCCTGGCGATATCCATACCAGAGTCGGGGTTCGCTCATTATCGCACCGGGGTTGTAAAATATTTCTTCAGGCCGCCGGGGTTGTTTCACTATCGGTCAACCTTCCATGCGTATGTATCGAAACGAGGCATTGCCGGGACCTGGCGGCCGCAAGACGGTCAAACCAAGCCCGGCACGATCCTTGCTCGTGGACTTCTGCGCGCCAGAATCGGCGGAGGGCGTGCAGCATTGGAGTGGTGATCCGGATCACATCCGTTTCATGGCAACCAGTGGAGTCCAAAGGGGTGTTGGACTTGAAGTTTCCTGTCGCTGATGCCGTCAGGCGGCGGAATCGTACACCACCCCTGACAGAAAGATGCATGTGAAGATGCGGATTGCCTGCATCCATCAGGGCTATGAACTCTATGGCTCCGACCGCAGCTTCGCGGAGAGCGTGGCCGCGCTGCGCGCCGCGTTTCCGTCAGCCGACATCGAAGTGGTCCTGCCGCGCGGCGGACCGATCGTGCAGATCCTCGAACCGCATGCGACCCGGATCGTCTTCGAGCCGCTCTGGGTGCTGAGGCGCCAGGCCATTGCGCGCCTTGCCACCATCGAGATGGCGCGGCTGCCGGTCGCGGTGCTGAGGGCCTGGCGGCGGCTCAGGGATTGCGACCTCACCTATGTCAACACCTCGATCGTGGCCGACTATGCGCTGGCCGCCCGCCTTCTGCCCGATAAGGCCGTGCTGCACATCCATGAAATTCCCGAAGGCGCCATGCGCAGGATCCTTGTCGGCCTGATGCACTGGAGCCGTGCCGATCTCATCTTCAACTCGCGCGCCACCCGCGCCGCGTTCGGCGAGCCCCGATCCGCGCGCTCCCATGTGGTCTATAACGGCGTTGCCGGCCCGCCGGCGGCCGAAGCGATGACCTATGACGGCAAGCGTCCGCTCAAGGTGCTGCTGCTTGGCCGCATCAACAGGATCAAGGGCCAGGAAGTGCTTCTGGAGGCGATCGCCTCGCTGCCGACGGACCTCAAGTCGAGGGTCGAGGTGCGGCTGGTCGGCGGCGCCTTCGAAAGCGTCGAACGCGAGCGCGCGCTGGCCGAACTGGTCGACGGCATGGGGCTCAGCGGACGCGTCAGTGTCCTTCCTTTCATCCCCGATCCGTCCGAGCACTATCGCTGGGCCGATATCGTCACCGTGCCGTCGCGGCGTCCCGAATCGCTCGGCCGCGTTGCCATCGAAGCGATGGCCTATGGCCGGCCGCCACTGGTGTCGGCGATCGGCGGGCTGGTCGAGGTGGTCGCCGACGGCGAGACCGGCTGGCACGTTCCGCCTGGCGATGCCGCCGCGCTGGCCGGCAAACTCGAGGAAATCATCCTGCGGCCCGAGGCCTGGCGCTCGTTTGTCGCCGCCGGGCGGGCGCGCTACGAGGCAGTCTTCAGCGAGCCGGTCGCGGCGGCGGCGATCGCGGCCATAGCCACGGACAAGCTGAAGGCAACCATCGCCAAGCCGAGCCGGCCGGCAACCGCGCGCCAGGCGGAGACACGGCCGTGAAACTGCCTGGCCATCTGGTGCGGCGCCTGGTGCTGATGATCGGCGGCGAGGCGATGCAGAGCGGCTTCCACTTCGCCCTCAACATCGCGCTGCTGCACATGCTGTCGGCGCAAGGCTACGGTCTGTTCGCCATCGGCATGGTGATGGGCGGCGTCGGCCTGTCCTACATCAGGTCGCTCACCGCCGTTCCTGCCTCGATCTGGATGGGCAAGAGCACCAACAGCGCCGGCGTCAACGCCTATGACGTGGCCTTCGGGACGGCGGCGCTGGTCGTCGCGCTGCTGATGGCCGTCGGCACGGCGGTGGTGATGCGTCTTTTGGGCGACCCCAGCGGAATTGCCGCCGGCTGCTTCGTCGGTGCATGGTCGCTGCGCAGCCACATGCGCACGGCCTTCTTCGCGCGCCGCCAGCAGGTGATCGTCTCCATCAGCGATGCCGCCTTCACCATCGCCGGCACCGTCATGGCCGGCCTGGCGATCTGGATGGCCGGGGACATGCTGCAGACCGTGTTCTACGCGCTCGCGGCGGCCAATCTGTTCGGCATCTTCGTCCTGGTCCGGCTGGCGCGCCGCACGATGCGCATCAGCTTCCGCATGCCGACGCGGCGGCGCTATGCAAGGCTCTGGGCCCAGCTCTGCTGGTCGGCATTCAGCGCCACCACCACCAACATCCAGGGCCAATGCCTGGCGCTGCTGGTCGCCGGCATTGCCGGGCCGGCCGCCTACGCGCCGCTGGCGGCGGTGATCGTGCTGTTCGCGCCGCTGCGCATCAGCAGCCTTGCCTTCGTGAACATGACGCAGCCGGAACTCGCCAAGCTGATGCGCAACAACGAGACGCGCCGTGTCTGGGCGCAGGCAAAGCTGTGGGCCCTCGTCATGGGGCTCGGCGCGGTGGCCTATGGATGCGCCATCCTGTTCGTCCTGCCGATGATAAAATCGCAGGCTCTCCAGAATGCGTCGGTGGAGTTCATCGGGCTTTTCGTGATCGCGAATTTCATTCCCATCATGCTCTACATCATGCCCCGCATCGTGCTGGAGATCATGGGCGACTTCCGCATCGTCGCGTTCATCACCCTGGGCGGGGCCATCGTCGGGCTGGCGTTGATCGCGATCCTGCTGGCGGTCGCGTCTCCGCCCTGGTCGCTGGCTGGTTCCGCGCTCTCCGAGATCTTCGTGCTCGTGGCATCGTGGTATTTCGTGCATCACCGCATGTGGAACATCGAACATCCGGACCAGCAGCGCGACAGCCGGCTGGGTTCGTGGCGGCGGGCGGTTTCGTTCGCCGCGGTAAGACGGTAGGAGAGGGACGTGTCAGGCCAGGCATTGCAAGTTGCCGCGGTGACCGACCTGCCCGGCGGGCAGGTTCCGCACCCCGCCGCCATCGCCGCCAACGACGCCTATACGGCGAAACTGCACACCAGCCTCGAGACGGTCAGGCCGCTCTGGCTGCGCCTGCAGGCGCAGGGCGTGTGCACCGGCCACCAGAATTTCGCCTGGGCCGAAGGGATCGTCGCGCGGCTGCTGCCGGAAAGCGCTGAACTCCTCATCGTCGAGGTGGGCGACGCCGCGACGGGCGAACCCAGAATGCTTGTGCCGCTGATGCGGCGCAGGGCGTTCCACCATTGGGTGGTGGAATGGTTGAGCTGTGGCGTCTGCGACTATGCGGCGCCGCTGCTGGCCGATGCCAGCCCGTGGAGCAGGCAATCCGCGCAGGCCGCGTGGGCGGCGGTGCGCTCGGCGCTGCCGCCGTCGGACCGTGTCCACATCGTGGGAATTCCGCGACAGATCCACGGCGTCGCCAATCCGCTGGCCCTGCTCCCGGCCACGCGCGATTCCATGCAGACCACGTTCGGCCTCGCCATCGACGGCGACCCGCAAACAGTCCTCAAGCGTCTTTGCAGGCCGTCCTTCGTCAAGGAATTCGGCAAGGACTGGCGTCGCCTCGAACGGCTTGGCGGGGTGGAGCTGGTCGAGGCCGGCGCGCCGGCCGAGCTCGAGCGCATCTTCGGTGAACTGGTGCGGATGCGGCTCGACCGCTTTCGCGAGCTTGGCCGCTTCGATTTGCTGACGCAGGAGAAGATCGTCGATTTCTACCGGAACGCGGCCGTTCAGGGCCTGTTGGACGGTTCCGTGCGGCTTTTCGGGCTGCTCGTCGGCGAGGCTCTGATCGCGGTTCAATATCTCCTGGTTCATCAAGGGACTGTTCATGCTCTGCTGATAGCAATGGACCAGGGCGTCGTGCCCAATGTCTCGCCGGGGCTTGCAATCATGGGCAGGTTGATCGGCTGGGCGCGCGAACAGGGCTTTGGGTATTTCGACCTCTCCGTCGGCAACCAGAGCTACAAGGAACATATGGGCGCCAAGGGTTCGGTATTGGTCGAACTCCGCCATGGGTTCACGATGCGGGGCAGTGTGGCCAATGCCGCCATCGAGTTCCGCAGGCGGGCCGAGGCGTTCGTGCGCTCCAACCCAAGGCTGCTCAAAGCGGTCCAGGGAACGATGCGGGGTTTGCGGCGCTTGCGTGGTTGATGCCGGGGCGGGCCAGAACGGATAGGAGAAGCATGTGGCAAGCCTGGCAGTGCAGCCGGCCGCGGCGGCGGATGCACCGGTACAACCAGTTTCTCCGATCAGAGCCGGCATTGACGTCGGCGCCCACTATACGGCGCGCCTGCACACCAGCTTCGACACCATAAGGCAGCTCTGGCAGCGCCTCGAGGAAACTGGCCTGTGCACCGGTCACCAGGGCCTTGCCTGGGTGGAAGGGATCGCCAGCCGGCTGATGCCCAAAAGTGCCGATCTGCTCGTCGTCGAAGTCAACGACGCCGCCACGGGCGCGCCTGTCATGCTGCTGCCGCTGATGCGGCGCCGGGCGCTCGGCCACCATGTGATCGAATGGCTGAGCTGCGGCGTGTGCGATTATTCGGCGCCGCTGCTGGCCGATGCCAGGCTTTGGACCACGCAAAGCGCCGACGCCGCCTGGGCCGCGGTCCGCGTCGTGCTGCCGCCGGCCGACCGCATCCACGTGGCGGGAATCCCGCGACAGATCCACGGCGTCGCCAACCCGCTGGCGCTGCTTTCGGCGGCGCGCGACTCCATCCAGATCGCCTCGGGCCTGGTCCTGGATGGCGAGCCGGAAACGCTGATCAAGCGTATCTGCAAACAGTCCTTTACAAAGCATTTCTACAAGCACTGCCGCCGCTTCGAACAGCTCGGCCGCCTTGCCCTGGTCGAAGCCGAGACGCCTGACATGATCGAGGAGCAGTTCGGCACGCTGGTGGAGCTCAGGCTCAACCGCTTTCGCGAGCTCGGCCGCTTCGACCTCCTGACGCAGGCGCCGATCGTCGAGTTCTACCGCAATGCCGCCCTGCAGGGGCTTTCCGACGGCTCGGTGCGGCTGTTCGGGCTGCGCGTCGGTCAAGCCTATCTCGCCGTGATCTACGTGCTGGTCATGAAGGGCACCTTGCACGCTCTGCTGCTCGGGATCGACCAGGAGGCGGTGCCCAACGTCTCGCCGGGCCTGACCACGATCGGCAAGCTGATGATATGGGGGCGGGGGCAAGGGCTCGGCTATTTCGACCTTTCGGTCGGCAGCCAGGGATACAAGCAGCATATCGGCGCGGCGAGCTCGGTGCTGGCCGAATTGTGCGAGCCGATGACGCTGAAGGGCAGGGGCTCGACCGCCTATATCAGGCTGCGCGGCAAGACCGAGCTTTTCGTGCGCTCCAAGCCGCGGCTTTACAAGGCCGTGCAGGGTGTGATGCGCCGTTTGCGGCGGTTGAAGACCTGAAGGGCGCCCGCGAAATTGACAGGGCCGCGCGTCTCCGCCATCCTTGGGGCCAGTCGCCGGGCGGCCAAGAGCGGCCGGGTTCCGTGTCAGGCGACCGAGGGCGAAGCGCATGTCCACTGCCGTGAACAGCCAGAACTCCAAGCGCGCCGCGGTGCGCAAGGCACTCGACCGCCACAAGGTCTACATCACTGCGCAGAGTTTCTCGGGCGGCACCTACAGTGCGCGCGTGCTGGTCGACGGCGAGGCCTATTGGGTCGACGAATTCCGCTTGAGCCAGTTGCAGCAGGGGCTGTCGCCGGCCGAGCTTGAGCTGACGCCGGCGATTGACGATTGAGACTCTTGTTTGCTGTTGCCACGCGCTTCGATCTCTGACCGATGGCCAGCCCTCCCAAACTCAAGACCTACCGCGCCAAGCGCGAATTCTCCAAGACGCCCGAACCCGCCGGCGGCCTGATCGTCGGCGACGGCAACCGCTTCGTCGTCCACAAGCACCACGCCACGGCGGATCATTACGATCTGCGCCTGCAGGTCGGCGATGTCCTGAAAAGCTGGGCGGTGCCGCGTGGGCCTTCGCTCAACCCGGCCGACAAAAGACTGGCGGTGGAGACCGAGGACCATCCGCTCGAATATATCGATTTCGAGGGCGTCATCCCCGAGGGCGAATATGGCGGCGGGCCGATGATCGTCTGGGATACCGGCAGCTGGGCGCCGATGGACGATGTCGACAAAAGCCTGCGCACCGGCGCCTTCAAGTTCCGGCTGGCCGGCGAAAAGCTCAATGGCGGCTGGATGCTGACCCGGCTGAAGCCCAAGCCCGGCGAGGACGAGAACAAGAAGAACTGGCTCTTGTTCAAGGAGCGCGACCTCGCCGCCGACACGGCGTTGGACATTCTCGAAGCGCGGCCGGACAGCGTCAAATCCGGATTGCGCAT
The DNA here is from genome assembly GCF_004792065.1 of Mesorhizobium sp. M8A.F.Ca.ET.165.01.1.1. Taxonomy (NCBI): domain Bacteria; kingdom Pseudomonadati; phylum Pseudomonadota; class Alphaproteobacteria; order Hyphomicrobiales; family Phyllobacteriaceae; genus Mesorhizobium; species Mesorhizobium sp. M8A.F.Ca.ET.165.01.1.1. The sequence goes on from NZ_SRTH01000005.1 coordinate 311,197, forward strand.
CGAGGAGCTGGTGGCACCGCCGAAGCCGGTCGCCAAGTCCGCGCCAAAGCCTGGTTCGCTGAAGCCGGGCGAGCTGCCCGGCGCGGCCAAGGCGCCGGCGCTCAGCCGTATCGAGCCGCAACTGGCGACCCAGGTGCCGAAGCCGCCGGGCGGCGAAAGCCCTGCCGAGAATACGAACGAGCTGTGGCTGCACGAGATCAAATTCGACGGCTACCGCACCATGGCGCATGTCGCCAATGGGGAGGTGCGGTTGATCACCCGTGGCGGCATCGACTGGACGAAGCGCTATGGCGACCTGGCCGGTGCGTTCGCCAAGCTGCCGTGCCGCGAGGCGATCATCGACGGCGAGATCGTCGTGCTCGACGCCAAGGGCATTTCCCGCTTCGCGCTGCTGCAGGACGCGCTGGCAAGTGGCGCCGGCAGCAAGCTGCATTTCTATGCCTTCGATCTGCTGCATCTCGACGGCTGGGACCTGATGAAGGTGCCGCTCATCCGGCGCAAGGCGCTGCTGGCCGAACTGCTTGGCGGGCTCGGCGCCAATTCCGCCATCCAGTTTTCCGACCATGTCGAGGGTTCGGGGCAGGGGCTTTTTGATCAAGCTTCGGATATGGGGCTGGAAGGCGTCGTCTCGAAACGGGCGACCGCCATCTACCAGAGCGGCCGCACCAAGAGCTGGACCAAGACCAAGGCGCTGAAGAGCGAAGACTTCGTCATTGCCGGCTACACCGTCTCCGACGCGGCGGAAGGGCTGGCAGCTCTTGGCATGGCCGAATGGGAGGATGGCGAACTGCACTATCGCGGCAAGGTCGGCACCGGCTTCGACCGCGCGACGGCCGCCGATCTCCTGGCGCGGCTGGAGCCGCTGACATCAGGCGCCTCGGTGCCCGAAGGGGTGCCGCGCGAAATCATGCGCGAGATGCACTGGGTGAAACCGTTGTTCTCGGCGCGCGTCCACTATGCCAACCGCACGGCGGACAATGCGCTGCGCCATGGCGTGTTTCGCGGCCTCAGGGATGTCGGCCTGTCGACGCCGGTGTCGACCAAGCGCAAGCGCCTGATCTCGGAGGCCGATCTGGCGACCATCTGGGTGACCAATCCGACGCGGCGTCTGTTCGGCAAGACCGGCCCGACCAAGCTCGACATCGCCGTCTATTACGCGCTGGTCGGCGATTTCATGCTGCCGCACATCCTTGGCCGCCCGGTGTCGCTGGTGCGCTGCCCGACCGGCCTGCCGAAGGACTGCTTCTTCCAGCGCCACGCCTTCACCGGCATGCCGCCTTCGGTGGTGACGTTCCAGGCGACCAATTCCGAGGGAGAGACCAAGTCCTATCTCTCGGTCGAGGGCGCGAAAGGCTATCTGGCGCTGGCGCAGTTCGGTGTCGTCGAATTCCACACCTGGGGCACACACCGCACCAGCCTCGACAAGCCCGACCAGATCGTCTTCGACCTCGATCCGGGCGAGGGGATTTCCTGGCGCGAGGTGGTCGAAGCCGCCGTCCACATCAAGGGCGAGCTGGAGGGGCTGGGGCTGGTGCCGTTTGCCAAGACTTCCGGCGGCAGCGGCATCCACATCACCGTGCCGGTGACGGGCAAGCAGAACTGGAAGAAGCTGCACCAGGCTACCAGCGCCATATCAACGCACCTGGCGGCGACCGCGCCCGACACCTTCACCACCACCATGGGCAAGGAAAACCGCAAGCGGCGCATCTTCATCGACTATCACCGCAACGCCCGCGGCCACACCTCGGCGGCGCCATACTCGCTGCGCGCGCGCACCAACCTGCCGGCCTCGACACCGGTGAGCTGGAGCGACCTCGAGGCGATCGATGCGCCGCAGGATTTGAATTATGCCTCGCTGCCTGGGTTGCTGGAGACGTCGGGCGATCCGTGGGCGGATATCGATGAGTTTGCCCGGGATTTGCCGGTGTTCGGCCATGTGTAAGCCGGAAGCGTCGGCGCAATCCCTACACTTCGTCATCCTAGGGCGAAGCAAGGAGCGAAGCGACGCGCGCAGACCCTAGGATCCATGCCGTGACATCAGTCATAAGATACAACCGTTCGGAGTGTTCATTGGCAATATCGCAAGGTGATATCGCAGTATGACCGGCTACGTCTATATGACCGCGAGCCAGAAAGGCGGCACCATCTACATAGGGGTTACCAACGACTTGGGCCGCCGAATGCCTGAGCACAAGGAAGGCAAAGGCTCACGTTTCACAAGCCGATACGGCGTGCAACGACGAGTCTGGTACGAGGAGCACTTCGACATTACTGATGCCATCCAACGCGAGAAATCGTTGAAGCGCTGGCCACGCCAATGGAAGGTTGAATTGATCGAGAAGGCCAATCCGGAATGGTTCGAGCTATTTCGCGGGACGGGTTGGTGAGTATTCTGCGCCGTTGCGAAGCTCAAGCGTCGCGGCATGGATCCTAGGGTCTTCGCGACGTCGCTTCGCGACTGCTCCGCCCTAGGATGACGAAGCACCAAGTCCTCTCAGTTCCATCTCCATCGACGCTTCCGACAATTTGAATTATTCTCTTCCCTTGACCCAAAACCCGCCGGAAGGTTTCGTCAGGGATTTGTCGGTATTGTGCGGGGTCGGTGTAGGATTTCCTCGGCGTCGATCGTCCTTCGGACGAAAAGCGCTGCAGAGAGCATGATCCCGAAAAGCGGAAACCGGTTTTCGGATAAGATCATGCTCAAGCTAAAATGTCAGCGCATGGCCGCGTAGGAGTTCATCATGGCGCCCAGGGCAAGTTGGAAAGGTTACCTCAAGCTCAGTCTCGTCAGCTGTCCGGTGCGGCTATATCCCGCCACCAGCGCCAGCGAACGCATCTCGTTCAACCAGCTGCACAAGAAGACCCACAACCGCATCAACATGAAGCCGGTCGATCCCGAACTGGGGCTCGTCGAGCGCGCGGATCTGGTCAAGGGCTACGAGTACGAGGACAAGCAGTACATCATCATCGATGACACCGACCTCGACGCGGTGCGCATCGAATCCAACCATACGATGAACATCGAGGCCTTCGTCGACGAGGACGAGGTCGACGTCATCTACCAGGACGCGCCCTATTACATGGCGCCGGACGGGGCCATGGCGGAAGAGACCTTCGCGGTGCTGCGCGAGGCCATGCGCAAATCCGGCAAGCTCGCCATCGCCCGGCTGGTGCTGTCCAGCCGCGAGCGCGTGGTGACGATCGGCGCGCGCGAGAACGGCATGTTCGTGTGCACGTTGAGGAACCCGAACGAAGTGCGCGGCACGGCTGAATATTTCGGCAACATTCCGGCCGGCAAGCCTGATCCGGAAATGCTGCAGCTTGCCGAAGCGCTGATCAAGCAGAAGGAAACCACCTTCGATCCGAAGAATTACGAGGACCGCTACGAGGTCGCGCTGATGGCGATGATCCGCGAGAAGCTGAAGGGCCACAAGCCGATCATCGCGGCGGCACCGGAGCGCGGCAATGTCATCAACCTGATGGATGCGCTGAAGGCCAGCCTGTCGCAGTCGAAGCCGCCGGCCAAGTCGAAGAGCAAGGCCGACGAGGTCGCCAAGCCCGCCGCCAAGAAGGCGGCCGCAGGCGGCGCTGCTCCTGAAAATCCGCTCAAGGCCAACCTGCTCAAGGCGGTCGGCAAGAGCAAGAAATGACGGCACCGGCCGTTGCGGGCGCTGTCTTCGGTACGATCGGCGCGCTGGCAGCGTTTCCGCTCCGGCTCGCCGCGCGCGAGGTGGAGCGCCAGCACGGCCAACTCAGGCGCGGCGTCACCCGGCGTACCACGCATGTCGTGTTCGGACGGGCCTTGTTGGCCAAGGCAGGGCTGACGAAAAACGGCGATGCCGAGGTTGAGCGCCGCGTCGTCGCCGAGCGCGCGGCCGGGCGCATGCTTCTCAGCGAGAACGGTTTCCTGCGACTGCTCGGGCTGATGAAGGCGCCCGAGGCGTCTTCGCTGTCGCGCCAATCGCTGATCGACCAGTCGAGGCTGTCCGGCGCCGATCTCGACCGGCTCGGCCTGTTCGATGCCTTCGAGCATGATGGCGAGCCCTATTCCTTCCGGGATCTGATCCTGGCGCGCAAATATGCCGGGCTGATCGCCGGCGGCGCCACATGGGGCGCGATCGCGCGCTCGGTGCATCGGTCCGGTCCGGTCGCTTCGCTCACCGCCAAGTCGCTCAATGTCGGCTCGGCATTTGGCCGGCCCGACGCCATCTACCTCGAAGGCGGCCAGAGCGAGCTCGACGGGCAGTTGCTGTTCGATCTGGGTGCCGCCACACAAGGCGACGACACGCTGGAAGACCTGTTCGCCGAGGCGGAAGCGGCGGAGGAGGACGGCGACCACGACGGCGCCGCCGCACTCTACCAGCGCTGCCTTGCCATCGATCCAACCGACGCCATCGCCGCCTTCAACCGCGCCAATTGTTTGCGCGGGTCCGGGCGCGCGGCTGAAGCCGCGCACGATTATGCCAGGGCGATAAAACTCGACCCGGCCTTCGTCGAAGCCTGGTTCAACCTCGCCGGCCTGATGAGCGAACAGGGCCGCGACGCCTCGGCGCGACGGCACCTGCAGAAAGCGATCGCGCTCGACAGGACTTATGCCGACCCGGTGTTCAATTTGGCGCGGCTGGAGTTTGATGCCGGCAATCTGCTGGAGGCGCGGCGGCTCTGGGTACGGTATCTCGAACTCGACGCGGCGTCCGAATGGGCTGGGGTGGCGGCCAGGGGCGTGCAATTCGTGGATATGCAATTGGCGCAGTCGGCGGGGTGAGGGTTGGTCATGCCTGCGCTTGAACGCCCCCCCTCTGTCCTGCCGGACATCTCCCCCTCAAGGGGGGAGATCGGCTGTCGCGGGCGCTTTCGCCAATCATCAACCGTGGAGAGTTGGCGCGATGGCGAAGCTGCCTTTCCTTCTCCCCTTGTGGGAGAAGGTGGCCTCGCGAAGCGAGGTCGGATGAGGGGTGCTCCAGGGAACGCCAACGTCTCACTCCGCTGGAGCACCCCTCAACCGTCTCGGCGCTGCGCGCCGATCCACCTTCTCCCACAAGGGGAGAAGGGGTCACCGACGCTGAGCCGCCACCGGAGTTCTATTCCATGACCACCTTCCTGTTCGACGGCCACGACACCGCCCCCGTCACCATCCTGCTCGCGCATGGCGCGGGCGCTTCCATGGACTCTCCCTCGATGACCGCCACCGCCAAGGCGCTGGCCGCCGTGGGCTTCCAGGTCGCGCGCTTCGAGTTCCACTACATGGCGGCGCGCCGCTACGGCCAGCGCAAGCCGCCGCCGCGCGCCGAGGCGGTGAACCCGGAATACATCAAGGCGATTGCTGACCTCCGGGCGAACGGCGTGACCGGGAAGCTCATCATCGGCGGCAAGTCGATGGGCGGGCGCATCGCCTCGATGGTCGCCGACGAGATGTTTTCCAAGGGCGAGATATCGGGACTGGTCTGCCTCGGCTATCCCTTCCATCCGCCCGGCAAGCCCGAGCAATTGCGGACAAAACATCTCGCCGGGCTGAAGACGCCGACGCTGATATTTCAGGGCACGCGCGACGAATTCGGCACCCGGGACGAGGTGGCCGGTTATGGCCTTTCCGATGCCATCGAAGTGATCTGGCTGGAGGATGGCGACCATGATCTCAAGCCGCGCAAAAGCGTGTCGGGTTTCTCGACGGGCGATCATTTGAAGACGCTTGCCGAGAGGGTGAAGGCGTGGGTGGCGCGGCCCTCGGTTTCGTCATCCTAGGGCGAAGCAAGGAGCGAAGCGACGCGTGCAGACCCTAGGATCCATGCCGTGACTTTCGAGAGCCGCCACGGAGCAGAACTCCGGCCCGTCGCATTCTACGCCAGACGTCACGGCATGGATCCTCGGGTCAAGCCCGAGGATGACGAAGTGCGGGGCGCCAGCGGCGTCCACCAATGAAGATCGCCTCGTTCAACATCAACAACATCAACAGCCGGCTGGACAACCTCCTGGCCTGGCTCGCCAGCGCAAAACCCGATGTCGTGTGCCTTCAGGAATTGAAGGCGCGCGACACGCAGTTTCCGCTGACAAGCCTCGCCAATGCCGGCTACGGCGCGGTGTGGAAGGGCGAGCCGACCTGGAACGGCGTCGCGATCCTGGCGCGCGGTGCCGAACCGGTGCTGACCCGCGACGCGTTGCCGGGCGACGATGCCGACCGCCAGAGCCGCTACATCGAGGCGGCGGTCGACGGTATCGTCATCGCCTGCCTCTATGCGCCGAACGGCAATCCGCAACCGGGGCCGAAATTCGCCTACAAGCTCGCCTGGCACGCGCGGCTGGGGGCGCATGCGGCACAACTCTTCGACACCGGCCTGCCGGTGGTGCTGGCCGGCGACTACAACATCGTGCCCGAGCCGCGCGACATCTACGCCACACGCTCCTATGACGACAACGCGCTGGTCCAGCCGGAAAGCCGCGCGGCCTTCGCCGCGCTGCTCGACCAAGGCTGGACCGATGCGTTGCGCAAGAAATATCCGAAGGAGACGCTCTACACCTTCTGGGACTACCGCCGGAACCGCTGGCCGCGCGACGCCGGCCTGCGGCTCGATCATATCCTGTTGTCGAAGACGCTCGTGCGCCGGCTGAAGGGGGCGGGCATAGACCGCGACGTGCGCGGGCAGGACGGCGCCAGCGACCATGCGCCGGTCTGGGTGGAATTGGGGTGAGGGATCTCGCGCCCGCTCATCATCAGCGGCGCATGCAGCCCTTTTCCGCAGGTCATTTCTCGCGCTAAGCTGGCAGCGCAGCGAGGGGGCCGGCTGATGCATTGCATTCGTGAAGACGGCGAGCGGCCATCATCGAAGCCCGTCCGCCATGAGTGACCTCAGCCTCATCGGAATCCTTCTCGCAGCGCTCGCGATCATTGCCGCCGCCGTCGCCGTCATCCGGCTGTTGCGCAAAGCGCGTGTCCGCCGCCGCGCGCTGCGCCGGGCCAATCCTGCCAACGACTACGCCATTCGCACCGACTGGAGCCGCAGCACCGGGACGGTCAACTACTCGTCCTTCGTCTATTTCGATGTCGACCGCGACGGCCGCTACGGCGTGGCCGACCGGCCGATGGCCGGCATCATGGTGCGGCTGTTCGACGGACAAGGCGGCTTCGTCGCGTCATCGAGGACCAACAATGCCGGTTATGCCAATTTCACCATGTCGACGTCGGCGGTGAAGGCTGCACTCCGCTTGCCCGGCGCCTACCGGTTCTCGGTTTCGCTGCCGCCGGGCTGGCGCTCGCCCAGCGCCAACGAGACGCAGTCGATGGAGTTCCATTTGGCGCCCGGCTCGCCCACCGGGCTGGTGTCGCGGGACCTGCCACGGCCGGTCGGGCTGGCGCCGGTGCGCAGCCTGGCCGGCAGGATGGCGGCGGGCGGCAGCGCGACGCTGTCGGTGATGGCGAACGGGCAGGTGCTGGAGTGCCGGACGCTGGCCCCGGCCTCGGCCTTTCGCTTCGAGCTTGCCGAAGAAGCCGACACCGTGGTGATCAGCGGCGGCGGGCTCGACCGCCGGCTGGCGCTGTCACCTTATCCGGCCGATCTCGGCCTGCTTTTACCCCGAGCCCTGGCCGACGGGGCGGCGCTGCGCACGATCGGCTTCGACGACGTCACCCAGCGCGGCTTCCGCAAGATCCCGTGCGGCCATGCGGGGCTGGAGTGGCGCAACCTGAACGCCATGGCGAAGGATCACACCAAGGATAGCGAGGGCTATGTCAACGGCAATGTCTCTGGCGACCACGTGGCCTATACGAGCAGCGGCTATCCGGCCGAGTTCAGCCGTGAGACGCCATTCGCCTTCCACTCCGTGCTGCTCAGCGTTGCGTGGCTGAAGGCGGAAGGGGAAACGGCGCTGATCGAAAGCTGGCGGGGTGAGCAGTTGGTCGCCAGCGATGAAGTGGTGCTGTCGGCGCTGACACCGCTCCACTACGCGCCGATGCTCGGGGAAGTCACCCGTGTCCGCCTTTCGGCAAAACACTCCTGGCAAATGGTGGTGGACGACCTCGTGCTGGCCGGCTGATTACTTCGTGATGGAGATCACGATCGGGCCGTTGACCGAGGCTGTGATCGATTTCAGATTGCCCTTCCGGATCAGAATGGGCCGTTCATAAATCTTCTTCATGATGCAAGCTCTCCACTATATCCCGGGCGGAGTGTGTCATAACTCCGCCTGCTGTCAATATTTCGCCCGGGATAGCTTAGTCCATATCGGCGGCGACCGTGGTAAATTGGACACTAGCCTTTATCGGCGTCGTTTGATCGAACCGGAGACCGTGGCTGCGGCGGCGCGATCGACCTCAAGCTGATTTCTCGAGCAGGGCCGCCGCGGATATTCTTCATGCCGCAGTGTCTGCGTCCGTCTTCCGCGAGCACGGGCGGCATTTTGCGATGTGCCCATGACGCTGATAGTCTGGTCCAAGGGCCGGCGAGGGGAAGCGCGATGAACAGGTTGGCTGACAGGGTGCTGGGGCTCGTCCTGGCCGTGGTCGCGGTTGCCTGTCTGGCCGGGGTCTATCCGCTGATCGATACCCTTGCCGGGCACGGCTTTGCCGGGTTGGACGCGGCCGCGCCGCGTCTGGCGGCCTATTCGGTGGCCGCACTTGCCTGTTTCATCGGTGCGCTGCTGTTCCTGACGGGCCAGTTGCCCGGCCGGCCCGTGCATGCGGCCGGAGTGCCGCTGTTCGGCAGGGATGTCGAGGTGGAGCCGGCGGGCCGTCCGGGCCTGCGCCGGGCCTTCCTAGTGCTGCCGGTGGTTGTCGTGCTGGCGCTGCTCGGCGACAAGTTCGGCTCGTGGCGGCCGCATGAGGGTGGCCAGGACGTCGCCAGCGCGCCGCCCGTGGTTCCCGCGCCAAAGCCCGCGCCGCCAGCGCCGGCCCCGCCGCCAGCCCCCCCGGCTGCGGCAAACCCACCAACCGTATCGGTGCAACCAGCTCCGCCCGTGGTCGTGCCGCCTGTTTCGCCGGCGCCGGTCGTGCCGGCGCCGCCTGAGGTCGCGCTCATTCCGCCGGCCACGGTGGCGCCGCCGCCGCCGGCGCCAGCGCCGCTGCCCACACTGCCCGAAGGCCATCGTGATGCCGTCGTCTGGCTGGCCGTAGCGCCGGACGGGCGTTCGATCATGAGCGCCAGCACCGACCGCACGATCAAGCTCTGGGATATCGGCGGCAAGCACCTGATCCGCAATCTCGGCGTGCACAAGGACATGGCGCGCACCGCGCTCTACATGCCCGACGGCATCAGCGCCCTGACGGCCGGGGACGACGGCGAGATCGTTCAGCGAAAACTCGCCGACGGCGCGGTGCTGCACGTCTTCCAATCCGGCCAGAACGGCGGCGTCAACAAGCTGGCGATCAGCCCGGACGGCAAGCACGCCGTCAGCGGGCACGACACCGGCAACGTCATCATCTGGGACCTCGTCAACGGGTCGGTGCAACATGTGCTGACCGGCCATGACTGGTCGATCAGCGCGGTCGTAGTCTCGCCCGATGGCAGGCAGGCCCTGTCGGGCAGCATCGACGGGACGCTGAAACTCTGGGACATCGAAAGCGGCAAGCAGCTGCGCAGCTGGCACGGCCATGAGCAAGGCACTTATGGCGCCGTGTTCACAGCCGACGGGCATCACCTGATCACCGGCAGCGGCGACCTGACGATCAAGGTTTGGGATCTCGACAGCGGCCGCGAGGTGAAGCGCTTCGAGGGCCACGAGGGTACGGTCTACGCACTGGCGTTGTCAGGGGACGGCAAGCGCCTCCTGTCGGGCTCGCTCGACGGCACCGCAAGGCTGTGGGACATCAAGAGCGGCAACCAGATCGCCATGTTCGACAGCCAGACCGGGCCGATCTACGCGGTGGCCTTCGCCGCCGACGGCACGGTGCTGACCGGCGGCTACGACCGCACAATCAGGGATTGGCCGGCCACCGGGGGCGACGGCGTCGTGCTGTTTGCGGGTGCGCCGGAGTGAGTGGAGATGTTGCGCCCACGCAATCGGAATGCTGAATGCGCCGAGCGCCTGGCCGACACGGACGGGGGGGCGCATTGTTGGGGTGTGCTCGGCGCCCGCGCCAGCCAGGGCGGCTCGTACCGCCGCAATAACATCATCGCACATTGCATGACGGCTGAAACTTCCGCGAAAGCGGAATAGGCAAAGGTTGCAAGGTCCGGCATCCTGACCGGGCATGGTCGGCCAACCACCCGACGGGCGTCGACGAGAGAACAACCTCTTCGCCTTTGCAGCATTGGCCCGGCAAGCCGAGAGCGGACGGTTTATCGCCGGAGCAAGGTGCTGACGCCTCTGAAGTGACGGCCACGGCGTGTTACCGCGCCGTGAATCGAACCGTGCGGTCTTCCTTGTAGGACCAAGGTCTTGGGTGGTACGCGCAAAGGTCCGGGGGGCCTTGTTCGGTTCCGGCAATGTCCATTGGACGTTCCGCTGTTTTATCCAATTGATATATAATGATCCTGTCTCGACGTCAGCTCGAGAAGGGGCAAAAGCCTGTTCCGACAGCCATCGACCGGCGACCGCCCGCCAGGAAAGGCAAGCGCAAAATTGCCGCGAGAGCCGTTGGCAATCAGTGCCGGACCGAAAGCCGGCGGTCGTTGAGGTCGTTTGTTTAGGCAGCGAAAAACTCGACCTGCTCGATGCAGGCAGGCGCGCCTGGGCTTGCCGTTACCCCAGCCACCACCACAATGCCGCGATCACCGCCGTGATGGCGGCTACCGTCAGTCCCAGCATGATGTAGGAGCCCTTGATGATGTCGCGAATTATCTTCTTGATCGTTTCGCGGTCGTTCAGGTTGGGGAAGGGTTCGTTCGGCTGAGCCACGTCGAGGAAATGGCAGAGCGGGCCCCAGCCTTCGCTGACCTTGAACACCAGCAGCTTTTCCGGCGGCACGGCCGCCTTAACCTCGTCGACATAGGCGTTGTAGCGGGCCACCGCCTTGTCGCGGTCGCCCATGACGCCGGCCAGCGTGCGGCCCCAGATGAGCTTGCGCGACATGTCGCCGAACTTGCGGCCGAACGGGGTGAGCCATTCCAGGATCTTGAACTGCCACAGGTTCTCGGTGAAGTAGATCGTGTCGATCGTGCTTTCGTACCATGCCTCGGCGCCGCGTGGGTGCAATGTCAGCAGCACCTTGGCGTCGGGGTAGGCCACCATCAGTTCGCGCCACACGCAGCAGCCGGGATTGTCGACCGTGGCGGTGTAGTTGGCGAACACCTTGTCCCAATCCTGCTGCGAACCGGGCGGGCTGTTGGCCACCTTGCGCCAGAAATCGAGATGGCCGGTGTTGGCCTTGTTCATGATCACTTCCTGCATGTGGTAGCAGGGCAGGCCAAGCTTGTTCAGCGCGGCAAAGGTCGACCATGTGCCGGTGCGGCCGAAACCGGCCCCGATCAATTTGAGCGTCATTCCCCATCCCCACCGGACTTCTTTTCCCGATTACCCCGGTCCGTGAGCATCAAACTGCTCCTGTCAGCGCTGGCGCGCAACAAATTTCTAGGTGGATCCCATCAGGACACCACATACTTGCGTAGTTGCTAAAATAATGAAAGCCTGTGCGCGGGTGCGGAGATGTGGCAGGGAGTCGCCGGTCTGGGACGGTTCGGCGATCTTGAAGGGCGATGTATTTTGGGCCATTTCTCGTCGGCATGTCGGCGACCACGACGCTTGTCGCGGTCTGGACCTATATGGCTACCGGCTCCTTCTGGGAGGCGCTTGCCTGGACAGTGATGGTTCTGGTTGTCCTGCAGGTCGGCTACTTCGTGCTCGTCCTGGGGCTTATCTACAGGCGCGCACAGGACGCCGTGACAAGCCAGGATGGAGTCAGCCAGGTGCCGCCGCTACATCGGGACGGCGTTCGGTTCTAACGAAGAGGCCTGGCTCCGCCCAGGACGACGCTCCCCGCAGCGCATTCCTTCGCCAGGAGGATATCTGGAGGCTTTGCTGACCGGTTTGTCGAGCGTTGTCCACCCCTGCCAAATCGCGGCGGCCAAGGTGGAACGAAGCTGCGATGCGTGCGTTTTCCTGCCGTGGCCGGCGAGGCGCCACCTCCGCCGGTCGGTTGAAGGCCCGCTCTGCTCCCGGCAGGGTGGGCCTTTTTTGGAAGGCGAGGTAAAGCAGGGGAACGGCACCCCTCGCCAGACGTTAGCTGTTACCAAGGTGGGACGCGGGGCGAATAACCCGATCAAGACGTGGCAGGGTGCTTGCCTTGCAAAGCGTTATTTCCTGCCATTCCAGAAACTCGAAGAATTTTTTGGGAATGCGAAGCATATCCGCGTTGATAGTTTCGCTTAAATATCCAACAAATTGTGGCATATTGTTGGTCGAATGCCACATTCATTTCACATATAGGGATGGAACCTCCGAGTTGCGTGAGAGTTTTTGCTTGAGGCGGAGCAATTACGAATCATGGAGGTTGTCATGAAACATTATCTTACGAGTGCCGCGGCTGCCATCGTCCTGCTGGGCGGCGTCGGCGCGGCTTTGGCGGACACCATCGTGGTCCAGCCGGAACAGGAAACGGTCGTTCGCGAATACATCAAGAAGGAGCCGCTGGCGTCGGTGAACCTTCTGGGCGTCGAACTCAAGCTCGGCTCGTCCGTGCCGGACAAGGTCGAACTGCGTGAAGTTCCCAACGTCAAGTACCGCGTCGCGGTGATCAACGATGAGACCGTGCTGGTGGACCCCGACACCCGTCAGATCGTTGAAGTTCTTCACTGATCCGTCTCAAGTAAAAAGCCCATCACCGATTCAACTCGATGATGGGCTTTTTTACGTCGGGCAAGCTACCCTGAATCTACTCGGCGGCCAGCTTGTCCTGCGTCCTGGTGTCGAAGTCGCTGGCATCATGGCGTTCGTGCAACTGCATGGCCGGTTCGCCGAAGGCGCGATTGACCATGCGGCCGCGCTTTACCGCGGGGCGTTCATCGATCGCTTTCGCCCAGCGCTGCACGTTCTTGTAGTCCTGCACCGACAGGAACTCCCCGGAATCATTATACATCCTGCCGAGCGCCAGCCCACCATACCAGGGCCAGACCGCCATGTCGGCGATGGTGTAATCCTTGCCGCCGAGATATTCGGTCTCGGCCAGCCGGCGATCGAGAACGTCCATCTGACGCTTCACCTCCATCGAGAAACGGTCGATGGCATATTCGAACTTTTCCGGCGCATAGGCATAGAAATGGCCGAACCCGCCACCGAGATAGGGGGCCGAGCCCATCTGCCAGAACAACCAGGACAGGACTTCGGCGCGGGCCGGCTGTTCGGCCGGCAGGAACGCGCCGAACTTTTCGGCGAGATAGACCAGGATCGAACCGGATTCGAAGACGCGCACCGGCGTCTTGCCGCTGTGGTCCATCAGCGCGGGAATCTTGGAATTGGGATTGACCTCGACAAAGCCGCTGCCGAACTGGTCGCCATCGTTGATGCGGATCAGCCATGCGTCGTATTCGGCGCCCTTGTGGCCAAGCGCAAGGAGCTCTTCCAGCATCACCGTCACCTTGACGCCGTTCGGCGTCGCCAGCGAATAAAGCTGCAGCGGATGCTTGCCGACGGGCAAATCCTTGTCATGCGTCGGACCGGCGATCGGGCGGTTGATGCTGGCAAAGGTGCCACCATTGGCTTTGTTCCAGGTCCAAACTTTCGGCGGGGTGTATTCGGTCATGTCGGCTCTCGTATCGTGGGAAGGATGGGCAGGTCACCCCATAGCTAGGGCTGCGGAGAAGGAAGTTCAACTTGTGTTGAACTATTGTCAATGTCAGCACGGACGTCGAATCTTCCTTCTCCCCTTGTGGGAGAAGGTGGCCTCGCGAAGCGAGGTCGGATGAGGGGTGCTCCAGGGAAAGCCAACGTCTCACTCCGCTGGAACACCCCTCATCCGTCTCGGCGCTGCGCGCCGATCCACCTTCTCCCACAAGGGGAGAAGGAAAGCGCCACCCCTTGCGCCTTCCTCTCAGCGGCATACCTATAGAAGAAGCCGTCAGGCATTCGCATCGCAGGACAAAATCTATGACCATCAATCCCAATCCGCGCTCCGTCGTTGCCGTGCGGGCGACCGTTCCCGACGATGCCTTCACCGCCGGGGCGCTGGGCACGCTCAGGGAAGGCAGCGGCGTCGTCATCAGGGATGACGGTCTGGTGCTGACCATCGGCTATCTCATCACCGAGGCCGAGGAGGTCTGGCTGACCGCGCATGACGGCCGCGTCATCCCCGCGCACGCGCTGGCCTACGACCAGGAATCGGGCTTCGGCCTCGTCCAGGCGCTGGCGCCGACCGGTCTGCCGGCCGTGGCGCTGGGCGATGCCGGCAAGGCCAGGATCGGCGACGCTGTGGTGCTTGCCGACGGCATCGGCCGGGCGGTCGAGGCCAAGATCGTCACCAAGCAGGAATTCGCGGGCTATTGGGAGTATCTGCTCGACGAGGCGATCTTCATCGCGCCGGCGCATCCGTCCTGGGGCGGCGCGCCCTTGTTCGGCGCCGATGGCGCGCTGCTCGGCATCGGCTCGCTGCGCCTGCAGATGAGCCGCGCCGGCGAGGTTGCCGATATCAACATGGTGGTGCCGATCGACCTCTTGCCGCCGATCCTCGACGATCTGCTGACGCGGGGCCAGGTGGCCAAGCCGCCGCGCCCGTGGCTCGGCGCGCTGTCGGCTGAAAGCGACGGCAAGGTGGTGGTGATGAGCGTGACCGATGGTGGCCCGGCGGCCAAGGCCGGCCTGCGCGAAGGCGACGTCATCTCCGAGGTGCGCGACGGCGCCGTCGACGGGCTCGCCGATTTCTATCGCAAGCTGTGGGAAAGCGGCTCGGCGGGCGCCGAAATTCCGATGCGGGTGGTGCGCGACGGCCGCGAAACCTGGCTGCGCGTCAAGTCCGCCGACCGCGGCAGTTTCCTGAAGAAACCGCAGCTGCAGTAGATCGGACGATTTCGGCCAGACGATGCATCCAAGACTGCTCAGGACCTTCCTCGCGGTGGCGCGCAGCCGCAACATCACGCGCGCCGCCGAGGCGGTTCATCTCGCCCAATCGAGTGTCAGCGACCAGATCCAGTCGCTGGAGGCCGAACTTGGCACTGCCTTGTTCACGCGCCCGAAATCAGGCCTGGAACTGACGCCGGCGGGGCTGGCGCTGAAGCCCATCGCCGAAGAATTGCTGCGGCTCGACGGTGAGGCACGGGCAGCAGTTCAGGCGGCATCTGGGCAGACAAGGGGCGTGCTGACCGTCGGCGCGCTCGAGACGATCGCCTCGGCCCGGCTGGCGCCCTGGCTGCCGGGATTCCAGGCCAGTCATCCCGATATCACCGTGCGGATGAAGGTGGCCGACAGCGGCACGCTGCTGCGCCAGCTGGAGGAGGGCGACATCGATGTCGCGTTCTGTTTCGATCGCCGCGACCTTTCGAACGGCGGCGCCGATCAACGCTTCGTCAGGCGCACGATAGCGGCCGAACCGCTGGCGCTTGTCGCCGCACCGGGGCAGAGCATGGTTCCGCGCGACCTGGCTGCCCTGGCGGCCAAGCGTTTCGTGGCAACGGAGCCTGGATGCATCTATCGACACATGTTCGATATCGCCTTTGCCGAAGCGGGCATCGGCGCGCCGGAACTCGCCGCCGAAGTCGGCAGCATCGGCGCCATTGCGCGGCTGGTGGCTGCCGGCTCGGGGCTGGGCCTCGTTCCACGTCTCGCGGTCAGCGACGCGCTGGTGCGCGGTGATCTCACCGAACTGACATGGCCCGGTGAGATGCGGACGGCGCCGCTGACGATGATCTGGCGGCGCCGGCGCGTCCAACCGCCGGCGCTCCGGCAACTGCTTGCCGCCGCGCGCGAAACGCTGGTGCCCGAACGCTTGCTGGCTGGTTCAGGTCTTGAATCGGAGAGCCGCCCCAAGGTCTTGTTTCCAAACAATTGCTGAAGGGGCGGCGCTACCGTCTAGGCAAGGCGATGTCCGCCTTCGACATGCAGTGTCGTTCCCGTCGTAAAGCCATTGCCCATCAGAAAGAAAACCGCGTCGGCGATATCGTCGGGATGGCCGATCCTGCCGACCGGCAGCCGCTCGGCCATCGCCGCAAGCGTCTCTGCCTTCCTGTCGCCCGCAACTTGCCCCCAGATCTCGGTGTCGACCCAGCCGGGCGAGACGGCGTTGACGCGGATCGGCGCGAGTTCCACCGCCAACGCCCGCACCAGCCCTTCGAGCGCGGCATTGACGGCGGCGACGACCGAGCCGCGCGGGGCCGGCCGGTAGGCTGCGATGCCGGAAACGAAGCTCATCGAGCCGCTCACCGCAAGCCGCGGCGCACCATGCTTGGCGAGCAGCAGCGGGCCGAAGAGCTTGCTGTCGACCACGCGTTGCGCAGCGTTCAGGTCAAGCTCCGGCAGTAGCCTATAGGCGCCTTCGATGTCGGCGGCGGTGCTGACGATATGGTCGAGGCCGCCGATCCCGGCAAACAACGCCGCGACCTGGTCTTCTCGCGTGATGTCGACAGCGGCAATGTGGAGGCCTGCGGGATTGCCCAGCGCCTCACGGGCCTGCCGCAGCCTGTCCTCGCGGCGCCCGGCGATGATGACTTCAGCGCCAGCCTCGACGCAACGCCTGGCCAGGGCCAGGCCCATGCCGGAGCCGCCGCCGGCGATCAGGATTTTCTGGTTCGAAAGACGCATTTCGCTCTGCCTTTGCTGGATTGGGACAAGGGCAGGGGATTGGCAGGTCGATGCGGAAAGCGGAAACGGAAGAAACCGATGGTGCCATCGGAGGCGCCGATGATGCGCGCTGCGCACGAGCACCGTCTCGTTCAACGCGCCAGCGGGCTGTCCCAGACGACGAACAGCAGTGCTTTCAGTTGGGCAAAGCGCTCCGGCCCAAGTTCGGTACGCCACTCCTCTTCGATGTCGCGCAATATGTCGACCATTTTCCAGAAAGCGGCGTGGCCGCGCTCGGTGGACCGCACCACGCGCGCGCTGCCTTCGCCGTCGGAGCGAAGGAGATAGCCATAGCCTTCCAGACTGCTGAGCAACTGGTTGATGGCCTGCTTGCTCATGCCGGCGCGCTCGGCGATCGTGCCGGGCCGCGCGCCGTCCGGGCCGGGAAACTGCAGCACCGCCATATGCGGCAAGCGCAATTCCTCGAAACCGGCGGCGTTGAGCTCCTTGATCAGCCGGCGTTGGATCGCCTGGGCAGGCACGCGCAGCAGGGCGCCGATCAAAAGGTCCTCGGTCTTGGTCTGCAGGACTTCGGTGGAGGTGGTCATTGACGATCCGGTAAATTGAGTTTACTCATATCTAGTAAATGTAATTTACCGGAGGGGCTTGCGCAATGTCAGCCATGAATCTTCAGGTCAACCCAGCCGACGAAATCATCGGCACCAAGGGATTGTCGGTCCGCTTCCTCGTGTCCGGCGAGAGTTCTAACGGCAGCGTCGCCGCCTTCGAGCTGATGGTGCCTGGCGCACAGCGCCTGCCCGCGCCGGCGCACAGCCATGATCACTACGAAGAGACGATCTATGGCATTGACGGGGTGCTGACGTGGACCGTGGACGGCAGGCCGATCGAGGTTGGGCCGGGGGAGGCGCTGTGCATCCCACGCGGCGCCGTTCACCGCTTCGACAACAACGGCACCAAGGATGCGAAGGCGTTGTGCGTCATCACGCCGGCGGCGATTGGTCCGGACTATTTTCGCGAAGCCTTCGGCCTGCTCAATGCCGCCGCTGGTGGCCCCCCGGACAAGGCCAAGATGATGGAGATCATGCGTCGCCACGGGCTGACGCCGGCGGCACCGACACCGGCGTAGAGCACGAGCGTAGCTCCTGGGGCCGCGCCGGCTCTATTCCCGCTCGGCACTCGCGAACACCACGAGATTCCCGTCGGGA
Source organism: Mesorhizobium sp. M8A.F.Ca.ET.165.01.1.1 (assembly GCF_004792065.1). Classification (NCBI taxonomy): domain Bacteria; kingdom Pseudomonadati; phylum Pseudomonadota; class Alphaproteobacteria; order Hyphomicrobiales; family Phyllobacteriaceae; genus Mesorhizobium; species Mesorhizobium sp. M8A.F.Ca.ET.165.01.1.1. Next base: position 329,055 of record NZ_SRTH01000005.1, read on the forward strand.
TCGCGCATGCGCATGATCCAGAAATGGTCGGCCTCCTCGATTGGGCCGGGCTCAAGCCCATTATCCACCAGTCTCTGTCGCTCCGGCGCCAGAGGCAGCACGCCGAGCGTCAGCGTCGAGGTGCCGGCTTTCTGCTTGTCCTCGAACAACTGTACTTCGGCACTGTCGGTGAACTGCCATTCGGCCAGCCCCGGCATCGGCCGGCGCAGCGGCGGCTTGCCGAAGAGTTTTTCGTACCAGCCGATGCTGGCTTCGAGGTCGGAGCAGCTGACATGGGCGAAAATGGTTTCGATTGCCATCAGGAAACCTCCATCGGACCGTGCACTCTTGCCGCAACGCGGCACTGGATGGCACGTTCCGCTGTTTCCTGGCTGCGTGCTCCATTGCTGACGAAAGCTGACAGTGGGCCATGCGATAATGCCGGGAATCGCACGATGACGGAGGCAACATGATGTTGATGCAGGCGACAACAATTCTAAACGGGCAGACCCGCTGATGCCGCCGGTCAAGGTCGATCCCGACAAGGTCAGGGAATTCCCCGACGCGGACAGTTTTTACGCCTGGCTCGGCCAGCACCATGCCACGGAAACCGAAGTGTGGATCAAGGTGCACAAGGTGGGGTCGGGACTGAAATCGATCACGCCGAAGGAAGCGATCGACGTCGTGCTGTGCTTCGGCTGGATCGACGCGGTGCGCAAGGGATTGGACGAGAATAGTTTCCTGCAGCGCTACACACCGCGCGGCAAAAAGAGCATCTGGAGCAAGATCAACGTCGACAATGTGGCGCGGCTGGTCGAGGAGGGCCGCATGACCGCGCATGGGCTGAGGGAGGTCGAGGCGGCCAAGGCCGACGGGCGCTGGGCGCGCGCCTATGGCAGCGGCAAGGAGATGAAAATCCCCGACGATCTGCAAGCGGCGATCGACGCCGAGCCGGCGGCGAAGGCGATGCTGGAAAAACTCAGCGCGCAGAACCGCTTCTCGCTTGCCTTCCGCACCCACAACATGAAGACCGAGGCTGGCCGCAAGAAGAAGATCGAGACCTTCGTGGCGATGCTGAAGCGCGGCGAGACGATCTATCCGCAAGGCAAGAAATAGGGGTCCTCGGGCGCGGGAATGCGGGTCGATGGCTCGGGCGGCAAGGGTGCCGACGATGCCATGAAGATATCGCCGCGGACGGCCTGGACAAGAAAGTCGAGGACTGTCGTCACACGCAACGGTATATTCCGGCGGGATGGGTAGACGACGTTGATCGGCAGGCGCGTCGGCGAAAAATCCGGCATCAGCTTGACCAGCCTGCCTGCTTCGATGTCCGCCCCGACCAGAATGTGGGAGAGCACCGCAAGCCCGGCTCCTCCCAGTGTCGCGCGATGAACGGCCATCGAATTGTTGGCGACAAGACGCGGCTCGATGCGCAGGACAACGTCGTCCGCTCCGCTGGAGAACGACCACGAACGGCCATCGCCGGCACGGCTGTAGCAAATGCAGGCGTGATCCCTGATGTCTTGCGGCGTTCGCGGCGAGCCGCGTCCCTCGAGATAGCTTGGCGAGGCCACCAGAAAGGCTGTTGTCCAGCCGATCCTGCGGCACACCAGGCTGCTGTCGCCGGCCGGCCCGAGGCGCACCTCGAGATCGATCGCGTTGGCGATGAGGTCCGAAGGCTCGTCCCGAAAGATCAGCTCGACATCCAGCGCCGGATGGCTCTCCAGCAGCCCCGCGAGGCGGTCGCCGATGAACAGGCCGAGCGGCGTGGGCAGGCTCAGCCGCACTTTTCCGGAGACTGTTGCCGTTTCGGCGCCGCTGGCCTGGCCGAGTGCCTCGACCGCTTCGAGGACGCGCAGCGCCATAGGCAACATCTGTTCACCCTCCGCCGTCAAGGCGAGCGCGCTCGTCGTGCGGTGCAGAAGGCGCGTCTTGAGATGCGCTTCCAGCGCCGAGACCTGCCGCGACACTGCCGGCTGCGTCAGATCGAGGTCGAGCGCAGCCGCCGAGAAGGATTTTGTCTGCGCCACCCGCAGGAACGTTCTCAACGCCGATACGACGTCCATCCTCGCCCTCATACTTTTCGACATAAGCCTTATGTCCGCATCCTAGGCGGATGGCGCTTTACTGTCCAGATATTACGGATATTTATTATCCTTAAGGACATAAGATATCCTCAAAAAAGGAGAGACCATGACACAGCGCCTCAACGCCGCCCAGCAATCGCCTGAACTGTTCAAGAAGCTCCTCGATTTCAGCATGGCCGAGGCACACAGCGCCATCGAGGAGAAGACCCGCGACCTCGTCCACATCAGGGCATCCCAGATCAATGGCTGCGCCTTCTGCCTCGACATGCATGTGAAGGAAGCCACGATCCACGGCGAGAGCGAGTTGCGCCTCCATCATCTCGCCGTCTGGCGGGAATCACCCCTTTTCGTTCCTCGTGAGCGGGCTGCCCTTGCCTGGACCGAAGCCGTCACCAAGCTCGCCGAAGGCGGTATTCCGGACGAACTCTATGAGCGCGTGCGCGGGCAGCTTTCGGAAAAGGAGATCTCCGACCTGACCTTCTCGGTCATGGCCATCAACGCCTGGAACCGTGTCAGCGTCGCCTTCAAGACCGTGCCAGGCTCCGCGGACAAGCTCTACGGCCTCGACAAGGCTGGCCTGAACTAAAACCCTTCCTTTCGGCTGACCATCAATCGACGCGGCGCGAGATCTCGGCCGCAAACGGAGACCATCATGAAAATCGTCATCATCGGAGGCACCGGCCTCATCGGTTCCAAGACCACTGACCGCTTGCGCAAGCAGGGCAGCGAGGTGATCGCCGCCGCGCCGAACACCGGCGTCAACACCATCACCGGCGAAGGCCTGCAGGAGGCACTCGAAGGCGCCGAAGTGGTGATCGACCTCGCCAACTCCCCGTCCTTCGAGGACAAGGCATCGATGGACTTCTTCACCACGTCAGGCCGCAACCTGCTCGCCGCCGGCAAGGCCGCGGGCGTCAGGCACCATATCGCGCTCTCGGTTGTCGGCACCGAACGCCTGCAGGACTGCGGCTATTTCCGCGCCAAGCTCGTCCAGGAAAATCTGATCAAGGCGTCCGGCATTCCCTACACCATCGTTCATTCGACGCAATTCATGGAGTTCCTGGCCGGCATCGCCAAGTCGGGCACGGTCGGCGAGGCCGTGCACCTGTCGCCGGCCTATGTACAGCCCATCGCGTCCGACGACGTCGCCGATGTGATGGCCGGGGTCGCGCTCGCCGCGCCGATCAACGGCATGATCGAGATCTCGGGGCCCGACCGTGTGCGGATGAGCGAACTCGTCGCCCGCTACCTCAAGGCTGTCGGCGATCCTCGCGAGGTCGTGGCCGATCCGGAGGCGCTCTACTTCGGCGCGAGGCTGAACGACACTTCGCTGGTCTCCGACGACAATCCGCGCCTTGGCCACATCACGTTCGAGCAGTGGTTCGCCACCTCGGCGCGGAAATCACCGCCGGCAAACGCAGCGGCCTAGGCCCGGGATACCGCTCAATGGAAAAAGGAGTTTTCAAATGATCAAGTCAATCGTCGCCGCCCTCGTCGTGACGGCAGCCCTGGCCGGCCCGGCCGGCGCCACGCAAGCCCCTCGCACTGGCGAGAAGGCGGCCAAGGTCACCCTTGTCTATGAGCATGAACTGCCGAATGTTCCGGGCAAGAGCATCAAGGGCATCCTCGTCGAATATGGTCCCGGCGGTTACTCGCCGGCGCATACCCATCCGAGTTCGGCCTTCATCTATGCGACGGTTCTGGAAGGTTCGATCCGCAGCCAGGTCAATGACGACCCGGCCAAGGTCTACAAGGCCGGCGAGAGCTTTTCGGAGATGCCGGGCGATCGCCACAGCGTGAGCGAGAACGGCAGCAAGACGAAACCCGCAAAGCTGCTGGCTGTCTTCGTGGTCGATACCGCGCAGAAGGAACTGACCTATCCGGTCAAGAAGTAGGCGCAAGCGGCCGGATGCCATTCCTGGCGGCCGGCCCTGCCAGCAAATTCAATCCTGTCGGAGGACCCATGTTCGGCGATCATCTGGCTCTGGTCCTGATCAACCTTCTGGGGCTCGTCGGCATTGCCGTGTGGTATTTCCAGGGCCGTGGGCGGCCCATGGCGCGCCTGATCGTCCAGATCCTGTTCTTCGCCGGCATGACGGCGGTGCTCGGCTTCAGCGATATCCTGCCGCATTGGATGGGCGAGGCGGATCTACAAGGCTCCGGCGCATATCTGGCGAAGTCGGCGCGCGTCCTCTGGTGGACGCATCTTGCCTGGACGCTTGTCGGCTTTGTGCGCCTTTACATCGTTCTGGAGCACCGACCGCAAGAGGCGCGCCTGCTCCAGGACCTTGTCGTCGCCGCCATCTATCTCGGCGTGGCGCTGTCGATAACAGGCTTCGTCTTTGGCGCTCCCATCGGAACGCTGGCGGCAACGTCGGGCGTGGTTGCGATCATTGTCGGGCTTGCGCTGCAGAATACGCTTGGCGACGTCTTCTCCGGTATTGCGCTGACGCTGGGCCGACCCTTCACGCTCGGCGACTGGATCATGCTGAGCGACGGCACGGAAGGACGTGTCGTCGAGACAACTTGGCGTTCCACGCATCTGCTTACGGGTGCGAACAATATCGTCGTCCTGCCAAACAGCGTGTTGGCGAAGCTGAGCATGACCAATCTCAGCCGTCCCGACGAGAGGCAGCAATTGACCCTGGCCGTGCGGCTTGCGGCCACGCACGCGCCGCACGTCATCGAAGAGGCCATGCATGCGGCTCTGCGGAACTGCCAACGGATCGTCAAGGAGCCGGCACCGCTTGTCGCGCTCAAGGAGATCGACGCGGCGGCCATCGGGATGGACCTGCTTTTTTGCGTCGCCGGTCCGGGCGACCGGTTGCTTGCGAGGAACGAGGTGATCGACCTTGTCCATCGTCATTGCGAGGCGAACGGCCTGTCGCTTGCGATGTCGCCCCAAAGCTACGCCATCATGCTGCCGGCGACGGCAGGCCAGCCGCTGGCGCGGATCATGCGTTAATGCTCACCCGGCGCGCTCCAGCACCCATTCGAAGCTGTTTTTCCAGAGCTCCGCCGGAATCTCCTGCGCCAGCGCTTCGGTGAGGTCGGAAAGCCTGACACCGCGCAATTTTGCCCGCCAGGCTTCGTCGGCTTCCCACATGATGCGCGACACCGCGCAAGGGCCGCTTTCACAATAGCCCTGAGGGCGGCACGGGTTGTTTGCACGGATGTTGCTGCACACAAACGTACGCGCCTTGCCCTCCACCGCCTCCACGATGTCCAGGAAGGTCAGTTCGGCCGGTGTCCGTGCCAGCCGGTATCCACCCGAAGGGCCGAGCGTCGTATGAACGAGGCCTGCCTGCGACAGGCTTTGCAACGCCTTGGAAAGATATTCCTTGGGAAGGCCGTGGAATTCGGCAAGCGCCTTTGTGGAGAGATAGCGTCCCTCGGGCAGACCGGCGAGAATGGCGCAGCAGTGCAGTGCCCATTCGACTTGGCTTTTCAGGATCATCCACGGGTTCCGGGTCGATGGCGACCAACTCTATTAAGGATATGAAATATCCCTATTCTGCCATGGTGTAAACAGACAGGTTCTGGTGGGAGGGTTCAGCCGTTGTCGTCCCAACGCGGCTTGTTGGCGTGATAGGCGCAACGGCGCTATCCCGGGGGCTGGAAGTACAGGGCCTAAGCGCCGGAATGCGGGTCGATGCCGTAGGGATGGGCGGGGTAGCCGGGTCCGATGGCATCGCGCACGCGATCGGCCCAGGCGGCGAACGCCGGATAGTCCGCGAGCGAAAAGCCGCAATCCTCGGCGCGATGGCTGTAGGCATAGACGGCGATGTCGGCGATGGTGAAGCCAGCGCCGGCGAGGAAAGGCGTCTCGCCAAGGCTGCGGTTCAGGGCGGCGAGCGTGCGGGCTCCGGCTTCGCGCTTGCCGGCAACCATGGCCTGGTTGCGATCGAGCCGTCCGGTCAAGCTCCAGAAGCGCAGCGAGCCGATGACCGGCTCGACATTGTACTGTTCGAAGAACAGCCACTGCATGACCTTGGCGCGCCGGTAGCGGTCGGCTGGCAGCAGGGGCGTACTTTCCGAGAGGTAGGTGAGGATCGCGTTGGATTCGGCGATGGCGCTGCCGTCTTCGAGTTGAAGGACCGGGACCGCGCCTGCCGGGTTGAGCGCCAGGAAAGCATCGGTATGGCTCTCGCCCTCGAAAATCGAGACGATGCGGGTGTCGTGAGGGATCTTCAGCAGGCCGAGCAGGACCCGGACTTTCCAGCCATTCTGCGATGGCAGATAATCGTGAAGCGTAAGCATGGCGGGCCCTCGTGATGGATCAACGATCGCATGGCGCCCCGCCTGCGGACACCCGATTCCTGCGCAAACCGTCTCATGCGCCCCCTCGCATGATGACTGCGATCTCCTCCCTCTAATAAAACAAGTCCACCCATGCCATTTTGCCCCGAGATGACGGACAAAGAGGCATTCCCATGAACACCAACAACAAAGTCGCGCTCGTCACCGGCGGCAATCGCGGCATCGGGCTTGAAACCGGGCGGCAACTCGCGGCACTCGGCTTCACCGTTCTGCTCGGCGTGCGCGATCGCGCCAGGGGCGAGGCGGCGGCGCAGGCGCTCGATGGCGCCGTCGAGGCCATTGCGCTCGATGTCGCCGCGCCTGACGCGGCAGCAAGGGCAGCCGACGACGTGCAGCGCCGGTTTGGCCGGCTCGACGTGCTGATCAACAACGCCGCCATCCACTATGACACCGGCTCGCGCGCGTTGCAGCCCGACTGGACCGTCATTCGTGAGGCGTTCGAGACCAATGTCTTCGGCGCCTGGCGGACCGCGGTCGCCTTCGCGCCTTTGCTTGGGGCTGGCGGCCACGGCAGGCTGGTCAATGTGTCGTCGGAAGGCGGTTCGCTGGCCTCGATGGGGGCGGGCGCGCCGGCCTATTCTACCTCGAAGGCGACGCTCAACGCGCTGACCCGCGTGCTGGCGGCGGAGCTGCGCGGCTCGGGTGTGCTGGTCAACGCGATCTGCCCGGGCTGGGTCGCCACCGACATGGGCGGGCCGGGCGGGCGCCCGGTGGCGCAAGGGGCGGCCGGCATCGTGTGGGCCGCGACCCTGCCGGACGACGGCCCGACCGGCGGCTTCTTTCGCGATGGCAAGAAGCTGCCGTGGTGAGGCGGAGCTGCCGTGGTAAAGGCGGATTGTTATGTTCAGCGTGAGGCGAGATGAGGTCGGAATTCCGGGCGCGGCGGCGCTTGACATTGCGTGATGGCGTTTAGCATCTGAAACGGCAAATTGTTCCAACTGGTTGTTTTTGCATCCTTCTCGCCAGATATTCGCGCATCGTCTCCCGCTGACATGGCGGGTGGACGAAGGGCGGCATGGCGGCTACCTTTTCGAGCCCGCGATCAGATCGCGCGGCGCAACGGGTCGCCGGGAGTTGTGCTGTTGAGAAGTGTTGCTTCGTGGCTGATGGCGCTGATCATCATGGCCGTGGCCGCGTGTGTCGGGGCGGGCGCCGCCGTCGCCCAGACACAAACGCCCGCCGACCTGCCTTTGCCGTCGGACGTGGCATCGAAGGACATATCGGTCGGAATGAAGGTCGCGCCGCCCTTCGCCTTCAAGCTGCAGGACGGCACCTGGTCCGGATTGAGCATCGACCTCTGGCAGAAAATAGCCGGGCGGCTCAACCTGCGCTTCCACTATGTCGAAGTGCCTGGCGTGCAGGACCAGATCGATGGCGTTGTCGGCGGCAAGTTCGATGTGGCGATGGCCGCGATCACGGTCACGGCCGACCGCGAAAAGACTGTCGACTTCACGCAGCCCTTTTTCACGACCGGGCTCGGCATCGCCACACCGCTCAACAGCCAGCCGTCGTGGCGGCCGATTTTGCGCACGCTGACCTCGTTCGGCTTCCTGCAGGCGGTGCTGGCGCTGATCGTCATCTCGGTCGTGGTCGGCGTGCTGATCTGGATGTTCGAACGCCGCCACAATGACGATTTCGGCGGCGGCGTCGCCAAGGGCCTGTTTTCCAGCATGTGGTGGTCGACGATTGCCGCGACCCAGGCCAGCACCGGCGATTTCGGTCCGCGAACCGTGCCGGGACGCGTGCTCGCCGCGCTCTGGATGATGGGATCAATCATCGCCATCGCGGTGTTTACCGCGGGCGTCACATCGGTGCTGACCGTGACGCAGATGGAAGGCATGGTGCAGGGCGAAAGCGACCTCGGCACGGTAAGGGTCGGCGCCGTGCGGAATTCCTCGACCGCGTCCTATCTGGATTCGACCCATATCCGCCATCAGGACTTCGCCACCGTCCAGCAGGGCCTGGACACGCTGCGCGCCGGCAAGATCGATGCGCTGGTCCACGACAAGCCGCTGCTTGGCTGGCTGGTCGGACAGAACTATGGCGCGAGCCTGCAGGTCCTCGACGCGACGTTCGACCAGCAGCAATATGCCATCGCACTGCCGCTCGGCAGCCGGCTGCGCAAGCCGCTCGATGTCGCCCTGCTGCAAACCTTGGAAAGCGACTGGTGGAAACAGGCCGTCTTCCAGTATCTGGGCGAGAAATAGGCTGTCGGCATGAGAAGGGCGGACCGCTCGCGGCATTGCGCGCAAGAAAAGCCGCCCTTTTTTAAGACTGGTTTTCTGGGATGATGGTTGCCGTCACTGGTTGAGGTCGACCGGTGTCACACCAAGCAGCTTCAGGGCGTTGGCGTAAGTCCGGATCCCTTGCGCCTGCTTGCTCTCGGCACAGAACCGGTTCGCCCTGTCCTGCAGTGCCGTCGCCTGCGCGATCTGGCTCGCACTGGCGCCGGGTTCGGCCTTGGTCCGGATGGCGCCGTCGAGCTGAAGACCGAGCCGGCTGCAATATTCGCTGCGGGTGACCGCCGCCTCCGCGCCCGACTGCGCGACGGCAAGCATGGCAAGCGACATGCCTGTCAGGGCACCCATCCATCCGGCCGAACGTCGTTGCATTGCAGGCGAGATCCCGTTGCGTTGTCTGGCGGCCGCAGCCCGGCCGCCACGGGATGGTTATCGCAGACGATCTTTTCGCCAGTTTTTCCCGGATGTTGAATCTTGTTTCTGAAGTGTGTCTGGAGGCCGGGTTCACACTTCGTCGGCGTCGAACAGCAGCATCGTCAGATCGTCGTCACCTGGGGCCAATATCCGCCGGTCGGCGGCACAGGCAACGCCGACTTCGCTGGCGAACGCGGCACGGATGTCGTCGAGACTGTCGAAATACAATGTCCCCACCAGATACGGCATCTCGCCCGCCGAAAGCTTGACGATCGGCCGCCTGCTGACATCGTAGCGCCGCAGGCCGGGAAGCTTTTTGGCCAGCGGTGTATGAACGTCGAAATAGTGCCGGTCGAAGGCGGCCGGATCGGCCGGGGTTTTGTAGATCACGAGCATCTTGGCCATTGCCATGGTCCTGTCCTGTTGGCGTTGCTGGTCGGGCCGTGCGGGCCGCCGCGCCAAAGTCGTTCGACGAAGGTGGATTTCGACAAGCGAATGATTTTTGACTGCGCGGCTGGAAAGCCGACCTTGGGCGGCCTATCGGCGCGCCGCCGTTCGCGCATACCCGCTGCGGCGCTTCTGCCTCTTCCCCCGGCACTGTCATTCGCGTAAGGGCGCGGGCAAATCCCTTCCATTCGGCTTGAGCCTCCCGGAACTATCATGATCAGACTTGAAAACATCGGCAAGCAGAATGGCCGTCAGCTTGTCTTCATCGAGGCGTCGGCCTCGCTGCAGAAGGGCGAGAAGATCGGCCTTGTCGGGCCCAACGGCGCCGGCAAGACGACTTTGTTTCGCATGATCACCGGCCAGGAGCAGCCCGACGAGGGCCAGGTGCAGGTCGATCGCGGCGTCACCATCGGCTATTTCAGCCAGGATGTCGGCGACATGGCGGGCCACAGCGCGGTGGCCGAGGTGATGAACGGCGCCGGACCGGTGAGCGAGGTGGCGGCCGAGATGGCGGAGCTCGAGGCCGCGATGGCCGATCCCGACCAGGCCGACCGGATGGACGAGATCATCGAAAAATATGGCGAGGCGCAGCACCGCTTCGAGGAGCTCGACGGCTATGCGCTCGACGGACGCGCGCGCGAAGTGCTCGACGGTCTCGGCTTTTCCCAGGAGATGATGGACGGCGATGTCGGCAAGCTGTCGGGCGGCTGGAAGATGCGCGTGGCGCTGGCCCGCATCCTTTTGATGCGGCCCGACGTCATGCTGCTCGACGAGCCGTCGAACCATCTCGACCTGGAAAGCCTGATCTGGCTTGAGCAGTTTTTGAAGGGCTATGACGGCGCGCTGCTGATGACCTCGCACGACCGCGAGTTCATGAACCGCATCGTCAACAAGATCGTCGAGATCGATGCCGGTTCGCTCACCGCCTACTCCGGCAATTATGAATTCTACCAGCAGCAGCGGGCGATCGCCGACAAGCAGCAGCAGGCGCAGTTCGAGCGCCAGCAGGCCATGCTGGCCAAGGAGATCGCCTTCATCGAGCGCTTCAAGGCGCGCGCTTCCCATGCCGCGCAGGTGCAGAGCCGGGTGAAGAAGCTCGACAAGATCGACCGCGTCGAGCCGCCCAAGCGCCGCCAGGTGGTGAATTTCGAGTTCCAGCCGGCGCCGCGCTGCGGCGAGGATGTCGTGACCTTGAAGAACGTGCACAAGGCCTATGGCAGCCGCACCATCTATGAAGGGCTCGATTTTCAGGTCCGCCGCCGCGAACGCTGGTGCATCATGGGCGTCAACGGCGCGGGGAAATCGACGCTGTTGAAGCTGGTGGCCGGCGCCTCCGACCCCGACACCGGCACGGTGGCGCGGGGGCCGAGCGTGAAAATGGGCTATTTCGCCCAGCACGCCATGGAGTTGCTCGAAGGCGAGCGCACCGTGTTCCAGACGCTGGAAGACAATTTTCCGCAGGCCGGCCAGGCGCCGCTACGGGCACTTGCCGGCTGTTTCGGCTTTTCCGGCGACGAGATCGAGAAGAAATGCCGGGTGCTGTCGGGCGGCGAGAAGGCGCGGCTGGTGATGGCGCTGATGCTGTTCGACCCGCCCAACCTGCTGGTGCTGGACGAGCCGACCAACCACCTCGACATCACCACCAAGCAGATGCTGATCGAGGCGCTGTCGCAGTATGAAGGTACGATGCTGTTCGTCTCGCACGACCGGCACTTCTTGGCCGCCCTGTCGAACCGCGTGCTGGAGCTGACGCCCGAAGGCATCCACACCTATGGCGGCGGCTACACCGAATATGTCGAGCGCACCGGACAGGAAGCGCCGGGCCTGCGGAGCTGAGCGGGTAGGGGGCGGGCGCCGTTCTCCGAAACGGGGCCTAAAGCAGTCCGTGTTTCCTGAATTCGGCCTGCTCGTCCCCGCTGATCCAGCCGAACACCTTGAGCTTGCCGCCACGCCTTTCCAGGAGATAACTGACCTCGAAATCAATGGTAATGAGCGCCGCCTTCTTGTTCTGGTACTCTCCGGCCCATTGCACCTTTGCCACGCAGTGGTCTCGATCGATCGGCGTCACGGACACGTCCTTGCACGTCATCTTCCTGGCGCCGATTGTCCTGTAGCCCTCGAAGCCCTTCTTCATGATTTCGATCAGTTGCTTGCCGTTTTCGCCGGCCATGACCGCGCCAGGGGTGACGGAGATGAAGGCGGACGAATAGATGTCGGCGACATCCTTCAAATCGGCTTCGGGCAACAGCGCGTCATTGTAGAATTCCGCATAGGCCGCGAAGAATTTCGCGACCTCGGTTTCGGCAATCATCGTCCTGCTCTCCCCTGAACCGCCGGTTCGCTGTTTCACAAAACGGTGAACAGCTCGACGCAATTCCGGACGGGAAAGGACGCTCCTATCTCAGCGAGATGGCCAGCCCGCTCAGGTCGGCGTTGACCTGCAGGCCCACCTGTTTGCCCGTGAGTTGGAGCTGGGCGCCCTTGTCGTTTGTCATCACGATCACCTGGGCGCCTTTGCCGAGCGTGCCGCCGCCGCCGGCCGCGCCGTAGACGCCGGTCACGTCCCGCGCGCGCCTGATGTGGCGCACGGTGCCGCGGAAATAGGTCTTGGAGACGCCGAAGGCGAGGCCGCCCGAGACGCCGCCGATCGAGATGGGATAGCTTTTACCATGGAAGGTGAACGTCCCTTCGCCACCGGAGCCGCCGACGAAGAACGCCGCCTTGTAGACGGAGAAACGGATCGTGCCGCTGTCGGCATGCGCGGCGCTGGCCAAGCTGACGCCCACGGTGGCGATGGCGGCAACGGCGATTGAACGAAATCCGGATGAAATTTTCATGACGAGAGCTCCTCAAAGATCGCCGCTTATCCATCGGCCTGGTACGACGCATATCAAAGTCTTAGCAGAACAGTCTTGCCCCGGCTTTGGTTCCAAGCACAACTTTTCGTTTCGATCCAATCGCGGCTTTTGGATGACTGACGACGGATGACCGTTTCTGGCGCAAACCAGACATCGTGTCCGAACACATTTTCGCTATCGACACACAGCGGTCGATTTTCGTAAAGGGCGAATGGCGGTGTTGGCCGGCGACCTGCCCATCGGGCCATGTCCTTGTGGGGTGGGAGTTCCGTGTGCTGTCCACAAAGGTTGGGAAAGGCTTCGGGATGAGAATTGCGATGGGGCTTGCAATGTCCGCGTTGGCCGCGACGATGGCTGGATGCGCGACCTCTCCGGTCGACTATGGAGCCTCGCTTTCGCAGCAGGACCAGAAATGGGCGACGCCGCAATGCCAGCAAGCCCGGGCGGCGGCTTCGGACTACGCGGTCCGCGAAAAAACGCATCCGGGCTGGGAATTCGTCGCCCTTGGCCCCTATGGATTGGGAATCATAGCGGCCACCAAGGAGCAGGAGCAGAAGCAGCGAAAGCGGCTCGCCCGCGACGTGCATCTGCAATGTTCGAGCCTGCCGCTGCCGCAGGAATTGCAGGGCGACCTGGGGCCTGCCGGCCCAGACAAGGCGAAATATCCATAACCGGGAACGAGTGCGGATACGATCCTCGACGGAAAATCGTTACGTTTTCCTGCGCTAGCGCAGGAGTCCTTCCGCCTCGAACGTGTCCCAGCCTTCGAGCTTTGGCGCATCGTCAGAGCCCGAAATTCTGGTCTTGCGGGCGTTGCCCGACCGCTTGCCGGCTCGCGTCAGTGCGGCCTTGCCGGCGGCGCGCCGTCTGTTCTCGGACGCTTCCTTCGCATCTTCCTCCCGCCAGGCGGTCGCCAGGTCACGGTCGAGAACGTCCTCGATGTGCCGTGGATCGAAGACGTGGAAGGTCACGGCCTTGGATCGCCCGCGCATCTTCACGGTGCGCGTGCCGATGCTTTTCAGGCGACCATCCCTGAGCCATTTGTGGCGCTCGCGTGAGGAAATGGTGAGAATGTCCTCGGCCTCGCGCGGCAGCACGGCCAGCGCTTCGATCCCTTCCAGTGTCCTGGCAATGGTTGCCGAGGCGGCCCGAAACGCATCCGCGTCGGTCTGCACCATGCGCAACACGATGCGGCCTGTCTCGGCCTTGGCGAATTTCCTCACCGTCCAAGGCAGCCTGGCCCGAACCTCGCGTTCGATCCCCTTCAAGCGCATGGAGGACCCCAGTGTCGCCGACGGCGGGAGCGGCCATTCGGCGACCATTGACGCGGTACCCGTGCCTTGCTCGGATGCGCGACCAGCGTTCTTCGCGATTGCCGCCGCGATGCCGCTCAGGATGTTCCGCAGGGGGCCGCGCTGCTTGGCTGCAGTTTTCATGTCTCATTTTCGCTCATCAGATGCCTGCCGTGGAACGATCATTCGCACAACAGACAACCGAAATCAGGCTCAATCAGTTCCCTGGCCATGCGCATTCCCGAGGCGCTGATCACACTTCTCCTCGTCCCATCGACGCCCGATCGACCCTTGGAATGCACTTGGTCCGAGTCGGCGGGCGATCCTATTAACTTGAGGCGGTGTGTTGAGGGAGGGCGCCCTGGACTGCGCGGCCAGCGATAAGCAAGAAATCCGGTGCCGCTTTTGGCAAACACATCGTCCGCTGTTCCAGGATAATGTGCTGGCTGAATAAGCTTGAGACAAGACGGTTTCGAACAACAATGGCCAGGCGGTTTGCGTTTCTCTTGGTTCGCGACTTCACCCTGTCGCCGCTGTCGCTGTTCATCGACACGCTGCGGCTGGCGGGCGACGAAGGTGACCGCAGCCGCAGGATAGAGTTCGACTGGGAGATCGTCGGCGAACGCGGCCTGCCGATCCGGGCGAGTTGCGGCGTCGAATTGCTGCCGACCGGGGGGATCGGCAATCCGGAGGACTTCGACAATGTCGTCGTGGTCGGCGGGCTGCTCGACACCAACCGCAGCCTGAGTTCCGAGAAGGAGGCGTTCCTGTTGCGGGCCGCCGGCAAGGGGGTGCCCCTGACGGCGCTCTGCACGGGCAGCTTCGTGCTCGCGCGCTACGGCCTGCTCGATGGCTATAGCGCCGCCGTCAGCTGGTTCCACATCAAGGATTTCCGCAGCCGGTTCCCGGAGGTGAACGCTCATGCCGACAGCCTGTTTACCGTCGACCGGGGCCGCTCGACATGCGCCGGTGGCACCGGCGCCGCCGACCTTGCCGGCCACTTCGTGTCCCAGTTCATCGGCCAGAAGGCGGCTGAAAAGGCCGCCAAGATCCTCGTCCTCGACCGGATCAGAAGCAGCAGGGACGTGCAGCCCGTGGGCGACCTGTTTCCTGGTGCGTCGAGCCGGGCGGTGAAACGCGCTTTGCTGTTGATGGAGAGCAACCTCCAGGAGACGCTGTCGGTCGCCGAGATCGCAAGCCGCCTGAACTGCTCGCGGCGCCAGCTCGAACGGCTCTTCGGATCGGAACTGGGCATCGGCCCAATGGCCGCCTATCTGGCGCTCAGGGTGCATCATGCGAAGTCGCTGCTGGAAGGCAGCGACCTGCAGATCGGCGACATCGCCTACCGCTGCGGCTTCACCAATGCCGGCCATTTCAGCCGCGTGTTCCGCCAGCAGACCGGCATCACGCCGACGCATCTCAGGCATCCAAACCGCATGCCCGGCGGAGCCATGATACAATGAAGTCCGCAACGTGAAGTGCGGGGTCTAGGAAATCCGCCGCCCGCTGTCGTCGAGCAGGACGCAGCCCTCCGGGTCGAATCCGAGGTCGATCGCCTCGCCTTCGCGAAGCACGCGGCCAGTGATCGGCGTGTTGGCGCGGAGGCTGGTCTTGCCGCCGATGTCGATCTCGTAGATTGCGCTGCCGCCCAGATACGAGGCCGAGACGACGCGGCCAGTGAGCCGGTTGCCGCTCGTTCCAGCACCGACCGAAAATTTCTGCGGCCGCACCACGACCGTGACCTTGCTGCCGTCTGCAAGCGGCCTAGGACACGCCACGCTGATCGTCTGCCCGGTGGCAAGCAGCACGGCTTGGCCGGACCTGCTCACGGTCCCGGCAAGCATGTTGGCCTTGCCGAGGAAGTCGGCGACGAAGGCGGTGGCCGGCGTCTCATAGACCTGCTCCGGAGTGCCGATCTGCTCCACCGCGCCGGCGTTCATCACCACGATGCGATCCGACATGGAGAGCGCTTCCTCCTGGTCGTGCGTGACGAAGATGGCGGTGATGCCGGTTTCCTTCTGGATCTTCTTGATCTCGACGCGCATCTCCTCGCGCATGTTGGCGTCAAGCGCCGACAGCGGCTCGTCCAGCAGCAAGACCTGCGGCTCGAAGACGATGGCGCGGGCAAGCGCGATGCGCTGCTGCTGCCCGCCCGACAGCTGCGACGGCAGCTTCTTCTCGCTGCCCGGCAGCCGCACCATCTCGAGCGCCTTGCCGACCTTGCGGGCGATCTCGGGCTTCGGCACGTTGCGGTACTTCAGGCCGAACGCGACGTTGTCGAACACGTTCTTGTGCGGGAACAGCGCGTAGCTCTGGAAGACCAGCCCGATGTTGCGCTTGTAAATCGGGATGTCATCGACCCGCCGCCCGTCGATCATGATCTGGCCGCCCGAAATGTCGACCAGGCCGGCGATGGAGCGCAGGATCGTGGTCTTGCCGCAGCCCGAGGGCCCGAGCAGGGTGACGAAGCTGCCCTTGCGGATCGAGAGCGAGAAATCGCGCACCGCGACGAACTTGCCGTAGGCGATGTCGATGTCGCGGAACTCGACCGCCGGGCTGTCTGCCTCGGCGGCCGCGCTCGCGCCGGCTGCCCCGGCCAGGACAGGCCGGGGATGGAGTGTCGTGTCCTGGCTGTCAGGCACCTTTGGAGATCCTGTTCCACTGCTTGGTCCAGGCGTCCTCGTTGGTCGCCCAGTAGGTCGGATCGGCGAAGGTCAGCGACTTCATCGTGCCCGTCTTGTCGAACGCCGGCAGCTTCTCGATCTTCTCGGTCAGCTTGACCTTGTTGGGGTCGAGCGACGGCGGATAGCTCTGGCCCTCTGCCACCGCGATCGAGGTCGCCGGGTCGAGCATGAAGTTGATGAGCTCCTCGCACTCGGCCATCGGCGAGCCCTTCAGGATCAGCATGTCCTCCATCCAGGCATAGGAGCCGGCCGGATCGAGATAGCCGATCGGATGGCCCTGGTCCTGCAGCGCGGCGACGCGGCCCGACCAGGCATCGGTCACCACGATCTCGCCCTTGGAAAGCAGATCCATCAGCTCCGCGCCGGAGCTCCAGAACTTCTTGGCGAGGTCGCGCGTCTCGCGCACCTTGGCCCAGATGGCGTCCATGTCCTTGAGATTGTTGGGATCCTGCCCGGTGGCGAGCGCCGCGTACCAGACCCGCGTCGTCATGTCGGAATAGCCGCCGACCTTGCCGGCGTATTTCTTGTCGAGCAGCAGTGCCGCGCCCTTTTCCTTGGCTTCCTCCGGCGAGATCACCTTGGTGTTGTAGGCGATACCCGTCGTGCCGTAGTCATAGGGCACGGCCGAAAGCTTCGGCGTCAGCTTGCGGAACGGCTCGATCATCGGCTGCAGCACGTTGGCCATGTTGGGAATGTTGGCCTCGTTGATCTCCGAGGTCAGGCCGGCGTTCACATATTTGATGTAATAGTTGACGCCCGAGGAATGGATGACCTGGTAGTCGCCGGGCTTGGCGGTCTTGATCTTGGTGATGATCTCGTCCTCGTCGCCGAACGTGCCCTGGACCACCTTGATCTTGGTCTTGGTCGTGTAGGGCTGGAAGGCGAACTTGTCGATCGCGTCCTGCACCGTGCCGCCCCAACCGTCGAAGCGAACCTCCTGGACCGCGGCGAGCGCCCGGCCCATCCAGGGCATGGAAAGGCCCGCCGAGGCTGCCGCGGCGGCGGTCAGCGTCAGGAAGGTGCGGCGGCTCAAATCGCCATTGGCATATCGGTCGTGCAGTCGTTCCAACCGCTTTGTGGTGGTCAGTTTCATTGTGTTTCCTCCTTTGGTTCGCCACGTCGTCTCAGTTTTGTCAGGCTTTGCAGGATCAGGCCGCCGATCAGCGGGATGCCGACGGTCACCAGGATCATCACGGTGCCGAGCGCGTTGATTTCCGGACTGATCGAGATCTTGAGCATGGAAAGGATCTGGGTGGGCATGGTCTCGACGCCTGCCGGCCGCCAGAACAGGCTGGCCGAAGTGTTGTCGAACGAGATGGTGAAGGCGAGCAGCGCGCCGCCGACCACGGCCGGGATGAGCAGCGGCAGCGTGATCTCGCGGAAGGACGAGAAGCGCGAGGCGCCAAGCGACAGTGCCGCCTCCTCATAGACGCGCCGGATGCCGATTATGCGCGCCTGGGCGATCAGCACGACATAGGGCACGGCCAGCAGGATATGGCCGAGCACCAGGAGCAGCATGGTTCTGGGCTGGTCGACGGCCTTGATCAGCACCAGCAGGCCGACGCCGAGGATTGTTTCGGGCACCAGCGCCGGCAGGATCACCAGCGTGCTCAGCGCCTGCTTGCCGCGAAATTCGAAGCGCACCAGGGCAAACGCCGTGGTGACGCCGATGGCGGTGGTGACGATGGCGGTGACCAATGCGATCCACAAGGACGTGCGGAAGGCGGCCAGCACCGCGTCGTTGGCCATCAGCTTGCCGTACCATTGCAGGCTGAAGCCGGTCATCGGGAAGCCGCCGAACATCGAGGCGTTGAACGACAGGATCACTGTCGCCACGATCGGCGCGAACATGAAGATATAGACGCAGACCGTGACGAAGCCGGTCAGCCGCCAGGCCCATCTGCCTTCCTGCTTGCGCCGGGTCCCGCTCATCCGCCAAGCCCCGTCATCCACCCAGTCCTTTGACGATCTGCGACATGCCCATGTAGCGCGTGTAGACGGCGGCGAAGACGCCGAGCACGATGAACAGCACGATCGAAAGCGTGGCGCCCATCGGCCAGTTCAGCTCGCCCATGATGGTGTCGTAGATCAGGTTGCCGAACAGCGCGTCGCGGCCCGAGCCGAGAAGCTGCGGCGTCACATAGCTGCCGGCGGCCAGCACGAAGCAGAGCAGCAGGCCCGCCGCCAGGCCGGGCAGCGACAGCGGCAGCGTGACCTCGCGGAACGCCTGCGCGCTCGTGCAGCCCATCGAGCGGGCCGCCGAAATCAATGTGCGATCAATGCTCTCCAGGCTGACATAGATGTTGAGGATCATGTAGGGCAGCAGGAAGTGCAGCATGCCCAGGATGACCGCGCCTTCGTTATAGAGCATCGGCAGCGGCTCGTTGATGATGCCCAATTTCAGCAGCGCGACGTTGATGACGCCCTGTTCGCCCAGGATGTTGATCCAGGAAAAGGTGCGGATGGTGAAGCTGATCCAGAACGGCACGATCAGCAGAAGCAAGAGCAGCCATTTGTGCCTGAAGGTCGTGGCCCAGATGAAATAGGCGGGGAAATAGCCGAGCACGCCGCAAAGCAGCGCGGTGATCGCGCCGACCCGCAGCGTCTTCACAAGGAAGCCGGAATAATAGCTGTCGGTGAGGAATTCGTGCCAGTTCGCGGTCGTCAGCGCGCTCGTTTCCACGCCGGCGGTGACGAAGGTGAAGAAGGTATAGCCGGCCATCACGGCGATCGGCAGGACCAGGAAAAAGATCAGCAGCAGGAGCACCGGCGCGACGAGCATCCAGGCCAGCCGTGGATCATACAATGTCCATCGTCGTTTCATGAGCACCCGGACGTTCGCGCCTTCTTGGAAGCGCTTATTTTGTTCCCGGCGCCAAGATTGGGTGATTGCAAGCGCGATGTCTACAGTGGGCGATTGAGCCAGTGGATTTCAGCCCGTTCCCTGCTGGGATAGACGCCAATTTTCGGCGGACGGGGTCGCTGCGCAACCCCGCCTTGCACCTTCGAGCGACAAACACGTCGAGGAGGCTTGGTCGGCGCGCCTCAGCCCTTCGAGATACCGCGCGCAATCAGGCGGGCAAGGCGCTCGGAAAACGCCCTGGCGTCGGCCGGCTTGTCGCCGTCGAGCACGCGCGCCTCGTCGTAGAGCAGGTGGGCGGCATCGTCCTTGAAGGCCTGCTCGTCGTCGCCGAGGCTGGCGAGCGCCCGGACGCGCTCGTGGCGGGGGTTGATCTCGAGGATCGGCTTGGCCGTCTTGTCGAGGCGTCCGGCGGCGTTGAGCAGCCGCTCGAACTGCCGATCCGGTCCATGTTCGGGCGCTACCAGGCAGACCGCGCTTTCGGTCAGGCGGTCGGAAGGCTTGACGTCCGACACGGCTTCGCCAAGCGCTGCCTTGACGAAGGCGAGGAAGCCGTCGACTTCGGGCGTAGCCGCCGTGTCCGGCCTCTTCGCCTCGTCGAGCAAGGGAATGTCGGAAAGTTCGGCCACGCCCTGCGTCACCGACTTGAACGGCTTGCCGTCGAATTCCGGCGCCATCGACGTCCAGAAACTGTCGACCGGGTCGGTGAGCAGCAGCACCTCGATGCCGCGCGCCTTGAAACCTTCGAGCTGCGGCGAGGCTTCGAGGCGGGCGCGGTCGTCGCCGGCCATGAAGAAGATCGCCTTCTGGCCTTCCTTCATTGCGCTGGCATAGTCGGCAAGGCCGCGCCAGCCTTCGCCCGAGGCCGTCGAGCGGAAGCGGGCGAGCTTCAAGAGCTGCTCGCGCCGCTCGTGGTCCTCGTAGAGCCCTTCCTTGAGGACGACGCCGAAGTTCTCCCAGATTTTCGCATAGGCCTCGGGCTCGTTCTCGGCCAGCTTCGAAAGATCGCCGAGCACGCGATTGGTCAGGCCCTTGCGGATCGCGGCCAGCAACGGGCTTTCCTGGATCATCTCGCGCGAGACATTGAGCGGCAGGTCGGCGGAATCGACCAGCCCGCGCATGAAGCGCAGATAGCGCGGCAACAAATCGGCATCGTCGGTGATGAAGACGCGGCGCACATAGAGCTTGATGCGGCCCTTGCGGTCCTGGTCGAAGAGGTCGAAGGGACGCGAGCCGGGCACGAAGGCGAGCACTGAGTATTCCTGCCTGCCTTCGGCGCGGAAATGGATGGTGGCGGCCGGCTCGTCATACTGGCCGGCGAGGCTACGGTAGAAATCGGTATATTCCTCGGGCTTGATCTCGCTTTTCGGCCTGACCCAAAGGGCCGTGCCATCGGCAATGTCGCGTGCCTCGGCGCCGGGTTTCTCGACGAGCGTGATCGGCACGGGCACGTGGCCCGACTGCGATTTCGCCAGCTGCTCGAGCCGGTAGGAGCCGGTATAGGACACGGCATCGTCCATCAGATGCAGCACGACGCGGGTGCCGCGCCTGGGAGCGGCTTCGAGCGGGGCGGGCGCGATCTCGTAGGAACCCTTGCCGTCGGACGACCAGCGCCAGGCCTCGTCGCTTCCCGCCAGGCGGCTGATGACGTCAACGCGGGTCGCCACCATGAAGGCGGAGTAGAAGCCGACGCCGAACTGGCCGATGAGTTGCGTGTCTTCGCTGGCATTGCCGGTGCCGACGCGCTCGATGAAGGCGCGCGTGCCCGAGCGCGCGATCGTGCCCAGCGCCTCCGTCATGTCGTCGCGGCTCATGCCGATGCCGTTGTCCTCGACGGTGATCTCCTTGCTGTCGGGATCGGCTGAAATCGAGATGCGCGGCTTGGGGTCATCGGCCAGCAATTCCGGATGACTGACCGCCTCGAAGCGCAGCTTCTCGCAGGCGTCGGCGGCGTTGGAAATCAGTTCGCGCAGGAAGACGTCCTTGTCGGAATAGACCGAGTGCACCATCATGTGCAGCAGCCGCGAAACATCCGCCTCGAATGCCTTGGTTTCCGTCGCTTTCGTGTTTGTCGTCATTCAGATTTTCCCACGCTGTTCATCCGCCCGCCGCGCCATGCACGATCCAGGTTCGTCCTTCAACCATTTTCAATTGCTCTGGCGACTCTGTTCAAAGGCCAGCGCGCCGACAATATCGTGACGCGATGCGCAGGCGGCAAGGGGGCGGAATCGGCGCCGGCGGCGAAACTGCCAATCTCCCCCCTCGTGGGGGAGATGCCCGGCAGGGCAGAGGGGGGCGTGAAGGAACTCGGCCTTGCTTATTTGCTGGGCTACGCGGTGCGCGCCCCTCCAAAGGCAAAAGTGATCCACTGAGACGTCGGCGGGACAGCGCGCCCCTCTGGCCTGCCGGCCATCTCCCCCACAAGTGGGGAGATTGGCAGCTTCGGCGCCGCGCCCTACTTCCCCGCCATATGGTCGGCAAGCGCCTGCGCCTGGGCAAGCAGTGCGGGGAAGACGGGGTTGTCAGGCAGGCTCTTGCCCATGCAGGCGCGGAAGTCGCCGTCGCCTTTCGCCCAGGCGGCGTCGGCGGCATCGGATGTGTTTTCGTCGCTGTCGCCGGTGGCCTGCTTGACCAGCTTCTGGGCGGCGGCATCGGCGGCGGTCCAGACCGCGTCGCAGGCCGCGATCTTCGGGACGGGAGGTGTCGCCGGCGCCTCGGCGATCATGACGCTGTTGCCCTTGACCAGCGTGACGACGACCTCCTGGTCGTAGTTCGGCCCGACATCCTGCGCCCAGCCGCCGAGGCGGGCGATCGCCATGTCGGCGCCGTCGGGCGTCTTCAGCTTGAAGTCGAGCGTGCCGGTGAAAGCGGCGTCGCTGCCGATGGCCTGGGTGTAGAAGGCATCGAGCTTCAGCGCAGCGTCGAAGCCGGTGGGCAGTTTGAGATCGGCGTCGGTCTCGGCGGCGCGCGACTGCAGCCAGCGCTCGACCAGCCCGCGTGTCGACGCCACGACGCTGGGGCCGTCCTCGGTGCCGTGGCGCAGCCCGTCCAGCATGCCGAATCCGACATCGGAGGAACTGAGGCTTTCGATGTTGATCGTGCCGGCCGCCGGAAAACCCTTGACCGTGAAAGGTCCCAGAAGCGTGGAAAGGCGCTGTTCGAGATCGGCGCGGGCCTTGTCATTGGCCGCATCGAGCGTTTCCACGGGAGCGTTGGCGCTTTCCATCGCGGCGATGGCCGATATCGCCTTGTCGCGCGCGGCGATGTAGTCGTCCTCCGGCGAAGCCGCATAGGCCGCACCGCTCGCCAGCGCCAACACCAAAGTCCAGACCAGACGCATCGCGGAACCTCCGTTTTTACAAGCTCTTCGCGTGGCTTGGTGGCGATTGTGCGGCGGTGAAGTCATGGTGAGGCGTCGCCGATATCGGGGACGCCGGATCAGCTTTGGCACCGCCGGCAACCGCCGTATCAGGAAGACGATGAAACCTTCCGATATCCAGGCCGTTATGGCCGTTGTGGCAGACATCAAATCCAAACCCAAGCCGGTCGGCGGCGCCAAACCAAACGGTGCCAGGAAGCCCCGCCAGCGGGAGGCCCCCGATGTCGAGGCGGCTTCCGAGGTCGTCGGCGAGGCCGCACCGCCGCCGGAGGCGGTGGAGCCTGATCCGCAACTGAGCCCCGAACAGGCCGAGCAGGCGCGCAAGAAATACCTGCTGAAGCGGTTCTGGATCAGCGCGCGCGGCTATTGGAGCCGGCGCGGCGACAAGCTCGCGTGGCCGTGCACGATCGGGCTCCTGATCCTGATCTGCGTCAATGTCGGCTTCCAGTATGGCATCAATGTCTGGAACCGCTCGATCTTCGACGCCATCGAACAGCGCAATGCGCCGACCGTCTATTTCCTGAGCGCCGTGTTCGTGCCGCTGGTGCTTGGCAGTGTCAGCCTCGTCGTCGCGCAGGTCTATCTGCGCATGACGATCCAGCGCCGCTGGCGCTCCTGGCTCACCACGTCGGTCATCGGCCGCTGGCTCACCAATGGCCGCTACTACCAGCTCAATCTCGTCGGCGGCGATCACCAGAACCCGGAAGCTCGCATTGCCGAGGATCTGCGGATCGCCACGGAATCGCCCGTGGATTTCATCTCCGGCGTCATCAACGCCTTCCTGGCCGCGTCGACCTTCATCGTCGTGCTGTGGACCATCGGCGGCGCGCTGACGCTGCCGATCGGCGGGTCGACCGTCAACATTCCGGGCTTTCTCGTCATCACCGCGGTCATCTACGCAGCGATCACTTCCACCTCGATGGTGGTCATCGGCCGGCATTTCGTCGAGCTCTCCGAGCAGAAGAACCAGGCGGAAGCGGAATTTCGCTACACGCTGACGCGCGTGCGCGAAAACGGCGAGAGCATCGCCTTGCTCGGCGGCGAGGAGGAGGAGCGCAGCGGCATCGACAGGACCTTCGCCGGCGTGCTGAAGCGGTGGGGGATGCTTGCCGGCCAGCACATGCGCACGGCGCTGGTCTCGCAGGGGTCGAGCCTGTTCGCGCCGGTTGTGCCGGTGCTGTTGTGTGCGCCAAAATTCCTCGACGGCTCGATGTCGCTTGGCCAGGTGATGCAGGCGGCGTCCGCCTTTGCCATCGTGCAGGGCGCGTTCGGATGGCTGGTCGACAATTACCCGCGTCTTGCCGACTGGAACGCCTCGGCACGGCGCATCGCCTCGCTGATGATGTCGCTCGACGGACTCGAACGCGCGGAAGAGAGCGACGCGCTTGGGCGCATCAATCGCGGCGAGACCAAGGACGACACGATGCTGAGCCTCAACAATCTCTCGGTGTCGCTCGATGACGGCACCGCCGTGGTCAAGGAAACCGAGGTGGTGATCCAGCCGGGCGAGCGACTGCTGGTGGCCGGCGAATCCGGCTCTGGCAAGAGCACGCTGGTGCGGGCGATAGCGGGCCTGTGGCCGTGGGGCGGCGGCAGCGTCGATTTCCATCCGGGCAAGCGCATGTTCATGCTGCCGCAGCGTCCCTACATTCCCTCGGGCACGCTGCGCCGGGCAGCGGCCTATCCAGGTGCTGCCGACGACTGGACGGTTCCGCAGATCAAGGCCGCCCTCGACAAGGTCGGGCTCGGTCATCTCGGCGACAAGATCGACGAAGACGCGCCATGGGACCAGACCCTGTCGGGCGGCGAGAAGCAGCGGCTGGCCTTCGCCCGGCTCCTCCTGCACGCGCCCGACATCATCGTGCTGGACGAGGCGACGGCGGCACTCGACGAGAAGAGCCAGGACAAGATGATGGAAACCATCATCCGCGAATTGCCCGATGTCACCATCGTGAGCGTCGCGCACCGGGCCGAGCTGGAGGCCTTCCACAGCCGCAAGATCACGCTCGAGCGGCGCAAAGGAGGCGCCAAGCTCGTCAGCGATATCGATCTCCTCCCGCGCAAGCGCAGGGGCTTGCTCGGCCGCGCCTTATGGGGTTCCGGCGCCTTGGCCGAGAAGTCGCTCGAGCGCGGCGGCATCCCCCATAAAAAGAACTGACGTCCGGCGCGTTCTTACTCCCGCTGCGGATGGCCAATCAGGCGCGCAATTCTTGCCCATGCGCCTTCGCCAGGTCGGCCATGCTGTCGAAGCGGAAGTCCACCTTCGGCATGTCGCCGGGATGCATGGTGGCGCCAAAACCCTGATCGGCGTGCCGGCGCTGGATCCAGCATGATTTTAGGCCAAGGCCATTGGTCACGGCATGGTCATGGAACAGGCTTTCGGCCGTGTGCAGGACCTCCTTGTCGCTGATCCCGAGCGTCGCCAGCTTTTCCAGCATATAGTCGAAATTCCGGGGCGACGGCTTGTAGGAACCGATATCCTCCGCCGTGTAGACCGCGTCGAAATCGACGCCGAGTTTCCTGTTGCTGAAGGAGAAGCTCGTATTGTCGACGTTGGAGAGGATGGCGAGCTTGTAGTGCTTCTTGAGGTATTGCAGGGCGGCGGCGGTGTCGGCAAAGGCCGGCCAGTCCTTCACGCTCTGGCCATAGTCGATGCATTCCTCCGGCGCGGCCACGACGCCCCATTCCTCGGCGAGCCGCTTGTAGACGACAGCCAGAAGGTCGCTGTAGCGTTTTTGCGGTGTCCAGTTCTGCTGGCTGGATTCGTGTCTTGCATGCGCCTGCAGGATATCGTCGCGGCTCAAGGCGCCGCCAACCCGCTGGGTCAGCGGCTTCAGGGCTTCGATCATGCCGGATTCCCAATCTATGAGGGTGCCGTAGCAGTCGAAGGTCAGGGCCTTGAAATCAGTCAGCTTCATGGGGTTCACTCCCTTGGGTTGGATGGTTGGTTTGGTGCGGGATCACGATCAATCGGCCGATTGCCCGGCGGGCTGCCCGACCGGGCGCGGACCGGTCTTCGATGTCGTGCCGCGCGACGATGTCAGCCAGACACCGAACAACGTCACCGCAAGGCCGAGGACCATCGCCAATGAAAGCGGCTCGCCGAAGAGCAGCCAGGCCCAGAGCATCGTCACCGGCGGGCTGAGATAGATGACGCTGCTGACCTGCGCGGCGCTATGGAGGCGCAGGCTCGCATAGTAGACGCCGTAGCAGAAGAAGGTCGAAAACAGCACCAGCCAGGCGATGCCGAACTCGAAACGGCCATCAAGCGGCGGCATCAGTCCGCCATTCCATCCGGCGCAGGCGGCAAAGAAGATCGCCGCCGTCAGGCATTGGATGCACAGGCTCTGGTGGATGGGCATGTTGATGGTGCCCATCCGCTTCTGCAGCACGGTCGCCAGGGCAAAGACCATCATGGAAGCGATGGTGACCATGTACGCCCAGGCCGGTGCTGTCCCGAGGCTGAGGCTGTTCACCGAAACGATGAGAACGCCGGCCACCCCGAGCGCCGTTCCGGTCCATTGCCTCGATGTCAGCCGATGGCCCAGCACGGGCTGCGAAAGCGCCGCGATGGCGAGGGGGACGAGGTCCGAGATCAGCGCGACGAGGCCGGTCGGCACGCGCTGGCCGATGGCAAGCGCGAAGCCGCCGAGATAGAGGAACATCATCGCCACGCCGAACGCCATCTGCCGCATCAGGGCGCCAGCGCCGATGCGCGGCCCGACCATGAGCGCGAAAGGCAGAAGGACCAGCCCCGACATCAAGGTGCGCCAGAACAGCACCAGCATGACGTCGGCGCTCTCGCTGGCATAGCGGATGCCGACAAAGCCGGAGCTCCAGCTTACGACCAGGGCCGCCGCCAGAAGTGGCCAGGCCAGGCGATGGTACAGAGGTTTAGGCGTCATGCGGTCTCTTCGTCGAGGCGGCGCCGGCGGGCGCCAAGCGGATCACTGCCAATCCCAGGTGCCGACTTTATGGCGGCGCGCATGCGCCTTTGCACATGACAAATTTCGATGAATCCATGAAATAGCCACGAAATCTGGCATATCCATTTGCCTGAGAACCGGTTCCGCGCCAGGACCTGGAGCGTTGGTTTAGTTTCGAACGAGGATTGTCATGGCTGGAGTGATGAGCCGCCGCCTGGATGTCGATGCCTTGCGGGCGATGGTGGCGATCGAGAAACATGGCGGCGTCACCCGGGCGGCCGAGATCCTCGGCCTGTCGCAGTCGGCCGTCAGCCACAAGATCAGGCGGCTGGAAGCGAGCCTCGACTGCGAAATCCTCAGCCGCAAGGCCAATGCGCCGATGTTCACCAGCTCAGGGCAGGATCTCTTGGGCTACGCACGGCGCATCCTGGGCATCCATGACGAGGCGATCCTCAGCCTGTCGAAGAGCACGCTGCAAGGCAAGATCGCGTTGGGGATGACCGAGGATACGACCTGCACGGACCTGTCGCGCATCCTTGGCCGGTTTCGCCGGCTCTACCCCGAGGTGAGCGTGCGCACGCAAGTGCGCATGAGCCTGGCCTTGCAGAAGCTGCTGGGCGAGGGGGCGCTCGACGCGGCCATCATCCAGGTGTTCCAGCACGAGGTCCGCCCCACCGACGTCGTGCTCTTCCGCGAGACGCTGCATTGGGTGAAGTCGCCCGAGCTCACATTATCGAAGGGCGAACCCGTCCCGTTTCTGTCCTTCGACGAGAACTGCTTCTATCGCCGCTGGGGCCTCGATCTCGGCCAGGACGAGGGAACCGTGTTCGAGATCGTCTTCGAATGTTCGAGTGCGGCCGGCATCACCGCCGGCGTGACCTCCGGGCTCGGCGTCGCGCTGCTCAGCCAGCGGCATCTGCAACCCGGCATGGAGATTGTCGACAAAACGTTCCCCAAGCCGCCGGATCTAGCCTACGTCATCCGCCGCGCCCGCAACGCCCGCAATCCGGCATTGGAGACGCTAGTGCGGGAGATCGAGGCCGAGGTGCGGCGCCAGGGGGCGCTGCAGATCGTGGGGTGAGGGGGGTGGGCTATCTGGAGCACAACGAGTTCTCCGTGCCTGCGCCGACCAAGCTAGACGTCTGCTTTGCGCCTCAAGCATGACGTTCCCACGCTCGCGTCCAAACGCCAGAAGCGGACATCGCTTATGCTCAGGGAATTGGCGAGTTTGCCCTAAGCAAAAGAAAACGCCATTTTCTCTCTGAATCCTGAGCCGCGTAGAACCTTACTCTCGCCTGGACGTTTAGGTTCGACGAACGGATTTTCAAAGATCGTCATGGCACGCTCCACAGTGATCGCAATCGGCGCCTCGGCGGGCGGGGTCGATGCGTTGCGCGATCTCGTTGCCAAGCTGCCGGAAGCGTTTCCAGCCTCGATTCTGATCGTGTTGCATATCGGCGCCCATCGAAGCGAACTACCCGCGATATTGAATGCCGCCGGACCTGTGCCGGCAAAACATGCCACCAACTACGAACAGATCTCGTCCGGCCAAATCTATGTCGCGCCGCCCGATCACCACATGATAGTCTCACATGGCAAGCTGCGTCTGTTGAGAACTCCGAAGGAGAACTGGGCGCGCCCGGCGATCGACCCCTTGTTTCGTAGCGTGGCCGAGGCCTATGGTCCAAATGCGATCGGCGTGGTCCTGACCGGCTATCTGAATGACGGATCGCTGGGACTGGGGGAAATAAAGCGCCGCGGCGGCATTGCGATTGTCCAGGATCCCGACGATGCGGCGTATCCGGAAATGCCGGGCAGTGCTGCCGCTCACGTGGCGCTGGACTACCGCGTGGCGCTCTCCCGCATGCCCGGATTGCTTGTTGAACTGGTCAACAGAAAGGCAGGAAAGGAAGCGGCTATGCCGAACAAGTCTTCTCAACCTGAGGCCGAGGGGGTTTCTCCGACCATCGACGGCGAAAAATTCGATCGCCCGCTGGCGCTGACCTGCCCGGAATGCGGTGGCGCGCTCCTTAAATCCCAGAATGGTACGATCATCAAGTTCGACTGCCATATAGGTCACAGCTACACCGGGGAGGTCCTGGCCTCTGCCCAATTCGACGAGATGGAGCGGGTTATGAGGGCCGCAGTGAGAATTCTAAACGAGCGGGCTGAATTTTGTCTGGAAATGGCCGAGCAAGCACGCTTGCAGGAACCTGACGCCGCTGGACCCTGGGAAGCTGCCAGCAAGCAGGCGCTGGATCGGGCCTACAAGCTTCGCGTTCTCGTCGAGCAAGACTGGCTCATGCCGGAAACCTTCGGTGCAATGTCGGGGCGCTCGTCTCGGATCAGCGGCTAGACGTGGCAAAGCTCGCCGCAATTGCCCGCTCCAACTCCTGCGGAGCGTAAGGCTTGGCCAAAGTGGTTATGTGGCGATAGCCGTCCACTAGACCATCGCTCCCGTATCCGCTCACAAACAGGAACGGAATGCCGCGCTGCTTCAGAACGTCGGCGACCGGAAACGATCGCGTGCCGGCCAAGTTTATATCAAGGATCGCGAAATCGATCTCCTCATCGCGCGCAAAGACAATCGCCTCGTCCAGGTTATCGACCGGACCTGCAATCCGGTACCCCATTTCCCCCAGCAAATCCGCCAGATGCAAGGCAATAAGGAACTCATCCTCTACGATCAGAATCTTGCTTGCTGGACGCGTCGCCACTATTGCCACCCAAGAACTCCCGTCCTGCGGGCATGGGCGCATCTATGATGCAAACAACGCCGGAGGACTTATACGCAACGTTCACATTACCGTGCAGTTCCGCAGCGAGAGCCTTCTCGATCAGGCGCGAGCCGAAGCCCTTTCGCTTCGGCGTGCTTGCCGGCGGGCCGCCGCTTTCTTCCCAACGCAAGGTCAAGCGACGGTCCTGACCTTCTCCTTCAAGGCGCCAGATGATCGTGACATGCCCGTCCTGGGTAGAAAGCGCGCCGTATTTTGCCGCGTTGGTGGATAACTCGTGCAACGCCATTGAAATCGCAAGCGCCGCACTCGGTGTAAGCTGGATGTCCGGACCTTCAATCCGGAACCGGGTTCCATTCCCGGAATGAGGTTTGACGGTATCGGCGACAATCTCATCCAGTTTCGCACTGGTCCAGCTTTCGCGAGTGAGTACGTCGTGTGCCTTTGCCAGATTGATCAGCCGGGACCCGAATGCTTCTCGCGCCTCTTCCATGGTCAAGGCATTACTCAAGGTCTGGGAGGCGATGGACTGGACGACCGCCAGCGTGTTCTTGACCCGGTGATTAAGTTCACCGATCAGGATCTTCCGATGTTCGTCGGCGCGCCGCCGCTCGGTCATGTCGCGTGCGATCGTCGATGCTCCGATGACCTTGCCTTGATCATCTTCAAGCGGTGAAATCGTCAAGGATACCCAGACCAGGCTGTCATCCTTGCGCCGACGGATGGTTTCAAAGTGCTCGATGTGCTCTCCTCGGCCAAAGCGGTCCAGAATATTCGCCTCTTCGCCGTGGCGATTGGAGGGGACCAAGGTCATGATGGATTTGCCCACGATTTCGTCAGGCGAGTAGCCGAACAGGCGTTCAGCGCCCTTGTTCCAGCTCGTTATCATACCCTTGAGGTTTTTGCCTATGATGGCGTCATCGGAGGATTGAACGATCGCCGCGAGCCGCTCCGCAAGCGCCTCGGCCCGCTTGCGCTCGGTGATGTCCACCAACATGTTTACCGCGCCGGTGACTTCGCCAGTGGCATCGCGAAGCAGGGTTGGATAGGAAATGTAGGGTACACGAGTACCATCCGGCCTCTCGCACACCGCCTCAGCTCCCCCCTTTACTTGCCGCTTTTCTTTCAGGGCTATCGCCAAGGGGGATTCATCGTGCGGCAGCAACTCTCCATCCGGCCTATATAGTCGCCAGGAGCCGTTCCATCGATCCGAACCAAGTTTCGGCTCGCGGCCCCAGAGTTCGACGGCGGCCGGGTTGTAAAAAGTGAGCCGGCCCGAGGCGTCGGTTGTGTAGACCGCGTTCGGGAGAGCTTCGATAAGATCGCGAAGGCGCTTTTCGCTTCGCATGGTCTCGTCTTCGCTCTGCTTGCGCTCGGTGATATCGCTGAAAGTGACCACCACCCCTGCAATCCGATTGTCGCGGGTACGGTAGGGCAACATGCGCCGCGAGTACCAGCGGCCGGCGTCGCTTGGCACCTCTGCAACGATCGGGGCAAGCTTTTTCAGCACCGTTTCGGCATCAATTATCAGGTTATCGTCTGCGAACTTGCGCGCGAAGTGGGCGATCGGACGGCCAATGTCGGTCGAAACAAGATCGAAGAGTTCCTTGGTCGCGGGAGCGAACCATTTGATGCGCAGTTTTTCATCGAGGAACAGCGTCGCGGTTTCGGATCCGGCCAACAGATTGTTGAGATCATTGGTGGCCGCTTCCAACTCGCCGATCTTGTGCTGAAGCTGGCTATTGACAGTGTTCAGTTCCTCGTTGAACGACTGGAGTTCTTCCTTGGAGGTTTCCAGTTCCTCGTTCGTGGACTGAAGCTCCTCGTTCATCGAGGTCGCTTCCTCGTTCGACGCTTTCAGCTCCTCATTGGCGGTTTCAAGATGCTCGACAGTGCTCCGCAGCTCGGCGCGCGTCGCTTTCAGTTCTTCCTGAAGCGCGCGTTCACCAGCGGCAATTTCCGCCGTTTCGTCCCGCGGAGCTGCCGGGCCACCGCCGGCCTGAGGCCCCTCCGGTGTGAAGCTCACGAGCAGATGGCCGCTCTCTCCAGGCCGACCAGTCAGCGGCATGACAGTCATGGTGACCGCACCGGTCTTGCTGGACCGGGTGCGTGCACTGACTGTGACGCTTCTGTTTTCCCTGGAAGCGTCACGGATTGCGGATCGAAGTTTGAGAGCGAGCCCTTCGCGGACCATGCTCAGCAAATCCCTCGTCGGTTCGCCGGGCGGCTGCTCCAGATAATCCCTTGTCGTTCCATGAAAATAGAGCGCGCGGCCCTTGCGGTCGATTAGGACGGATGCCGGAGCATAGCGTTCAAGCAAGGCGCGCCGCGCAGCTTCTGCGACCGATGCTGCCGAGTCGGGCGGGGGTGACGCTGGCTTGTCAGTCTGATCTGGTCCCACGGGTCCGCGATGCTCCCGGTAGTCGATGAGGTCATGCCGCGTCGGTCCGACGCGGCGGTATATCCGCCATTTCTTCGAGCAGCTCTCAAACAGATCGTCGAGGTGGCCGACCGTCTCGGCATTACCAAGGAACAGATGTCCGCCCTGACGCAGCGCGAAATGACAAAGTGCGATGACACGCTGCTGCGCGTCGGGTTCGAGATAGATCAGGAAATTGCGGCACGAAACCAGATCCAGCCGGGAAAAGGGCGGATCGCGCAACAGATTGTGCTGCGCAAAGACGATCGTGTCGCGAAGTTCCTTGCTGACCTGATAGTTGCCATCCAGTCTTTCGAAAAAGTGCTGGATGCGCTCCGGCGGGAACTCGGCCACTGCCGCCGCCGGATAGACGCCATCGCGGCCCTTGCGAAGGTTGTCTTCCTGCGCGTCGGTGGCAAACACCTTGAGATCGAACCGCTTTCCGGCGGCAGCCGCGTGCTCCATTACCAGCATGGCAATGGAATAGGCTTCCTCGCCCGTCGAACAAGCAGGAACCCAGATCCGTATCGTGGCCCCTGACTCTCTTTCGGCGACCAGTGGAGCGATCACCAGATCCGATAACGTTTTCCACGCCTCGGCGTCGCGGAAGAATCCGGTCACGTTGATCATCAGGTCCGAGACAAGCGTGGTGATTTCCTCGGGATTGGCCCGCAACTCGTCCAGATACCCGCTAAGCGTCTCGATGTTCTTCAGGCCTAAGCGGCGGTAGATGCGCCGCCGCTGGGTGCTGCGCTTGTAGCTGCTGAAATCATATCCGCTCCGGGCGCGCAGAATTTCGAGAACCTGCTCGATCTTCGCCTCGCCACCGCCCAGTACGGCAGGTGCGGTTTCGATTGGAGCGGCGACATAACCATGGCGAGTGTAAGCAAGTATCACGTCCGGCATCTGTTCAGGTGCAAGGACATGGTCGGCCAAATTCGCCGCTATGGCGCTCCTCGGCATACCGTCGAATTTCGCGGTTTCGGGGGCTTGAATGAGGCTCATGCCGCCCTCGGCCCGGATGTCCTTCAAGCCCTCGGTGCCATTGCTGCCGGTTCCCGACAAAACGATGGCGATGGCCCGTTTCCGCTGGTCCGACGCAAGCGATCGGAACAGGACATCGACGGGATGGCGGTTGCCGCGGACCTCTGCCGGTCGGGACACGTGCAGCCCGCCATCGCTGATTTTGAGGTCGGTATCGGGAGCGATCACATAGACCCGATCGGAAACGATTCGCATGCCGTCCACGACTTGCGCAACCTGCATGGTCGTGTGAGATGCCAGAACGCGCGCCATCTCGCTTTCGTGCTTCGGGTCGAGATGCAAGACGACCACGAAGGCGCAACCGCTGTCCGCCGGCATCGCATCGAAAAAGCGGCCAAGCGCCTCGATGCCGCCGGCTGACGCGCCGATGCCGACGACGGAAATGGTCGGAGACTCAACATTGGTTTCCTGAGGGGCGTCCGGACGGGCCTGAGCGCTCCGGACTGGCGGGGGCGGTTCAGCAGGCGCGTCGGCTTTCGCTTTTGATCGCCTTTGAGGTCTCCCAGTTTCTTCGTTTGCCATCGATTTTTACGTTTCACATGCTCTCAGCGGGCCACCGAATTCGGTCCCTAAGGTATCTGCCAAGAGCCGCGCGGCCCAAAGCTTGCGCTGATTTTCGCACCCCACCTCATCCCCGGCAACTCTATTTGAATCGACGCTGATTTCGAACTCGCCTTTGGGTTACCTCAGGCCGATCTGTACCGACCTAAAAGTCCGCTCCTGAAGATCCGACGACTGATTCACCCTGTCTGCAATCGGCCCCCTTCAAGACCTCACATGTCCCACCAAGCGTGTGCTATTCGCGAACATTCGGACTCCAATTCTTCCTCCCCATCAACCCATCCACCCCCCGTCACCCCTTTCTCTTCTCCACCTCCGCCTTCCTCAGCAGAAACCGCTGGATCTTGCCGCTCGGCGTCTTCGGCAATTCCGTCACGAACTCCACCTCGCGGGGATAGGCGTGGGCCGAGAGGCGTTTGCGGACATGCTGGGCGAGTTCTTCGGCCAGTTCCGGGCTGCCCTTGTAGGCGGGCGCGAGGATGACGAAGGCCTTGACGATTTCGGTGCGCTGCGGGTCGGGCACGCCGACGACCGCGGCCTCGGTGACGGCGGGGTGTTCGATCAGCGCACTTTCGACGTCGAAAGGGCCGATGCGATAGCCCGACGAGGTGATGACGTCGTCGGCGCGGCCGATGAAGGAGACCGAGCCGTCCGGCTCATATTCCACCGTGTCGCCGGTTCGGTAGTAGCCGCCTGAAATGGCCGGGGTTTCGGCCTGGTGGTAGCCGCCGAACCAGCGCAGCGGCGAGTTGGCGATGTCTACGGCAAGGATGCCTGGCTGGTTGGGGCCGAGCTCGTTGCCGGCCTCGTCCAGCACCACCATGCGGTAGCCCGGCATGGCAAAGCCGGCCGAGCCCGCGCGGACAGGGTGGGCGAGGCCGTGATGGTTGTTGACCATCATGCCGTTCTCGGTCTGGCCGTAATGGTCGTGGATCGGGGCGGCGAGATGGGCGTCGAACCAGCGGATCACTTCCGGGTTGAGCGGCTCGCCGGCGCTGCTCACCACGTGCAGCCGGCCTTTCACACGCGCGGCGGCGTCGGGGCCTTCGGCGAGCAGCAGGCGGAAGGCGGTGGGCGAGCCCGCGAGACTGGTGACGCCAAGCCGCTCGATGACGTCATAGGTGCTTTTGGCGGTGAAGGCGCCCTCGTTGAAGGTGGTGGCGATGCCGAGCAGCAGGGGACCCGTGATGGCGTAATAGAGGCCATAGGCCCAGCCCGGATCAGCGATGTTCCAGAAGATGTCGTCGGGCCGCAGCCCGATCGCATCGCGCATATAGGCGCCGAAGGCCAGCAAGGCGCTTAGCGGCACCGGCACGCCCTTGGGCAGGCCCGTCGTTCCGGAAGTCGACATCATCATGAACAGGTCTTGGCCCCGGCGCATCACCGGTTCGCAGGCTGGCGAAGCGGCGGCCAGGGCGGCGCGGAAATCGATGTCGCCCTGACGCAAGGCATCGTCCGCACCGAGGATGGTTGCGATCCGTGGAAGGTTGGCGACCTCGTCGAGCTTGCCGCGATTGGCCGGATTGGTCACCACCACCTTGGCCGCGCTGTATTCCAGGCGGTGCTCGATGGCCTTCGGGCCGAAGGCGGTGAACAGCGGCTGGTAGACGGCGCCGATGCGCCAGACGCCGAGGATCAGCGCCACCAGTTCGGGAATGCGCGGCAGCATGCCGGCAACGACATCGCCCGGGCCGACGCCCAGTCCCTTCAGCAGATTGCCGACACGTCCGGACATGTCGTCGAGATCCTCGAAGGTGAATTCGCTGAGCTCGCCACCGGCGGAGATCGCCCGCAGCGCCAACCGGTTCTGGCCGGTGTGCCGGCCGCAGCATTCGACATAGGCGTTGATGCCGGTCGCCGGATCGCCTTGCAGCCTGGCGATCTCGTCCTCGATGCGAAAGCCGGCGACGGCATCGTCATAGCGCGGCAAGCCGGCTTGTGTCGTGGTCATGAAAATCCTCCCTGGCGGTGCGCCATCTCCCCATGGCGCGCTGTCGCGGAGACAATGGCATCAGATGGCGCCGATGGGCAACGATGGATGCAACCCTGCATCCTTCGCCCTACAAGTTCGCCTCGGCGAAGATGCGCGCCGCCCAGTCGAGGAAGACGCGCAGGCGCGGCGAAAGCTGCCGGTTCTGCGGATAGAGCGCCGACAGCGGCGTCGGCGATGGCGGGTATTCGGCCAGCACCTCCACCAGTTTGCCGTCGGCCAAATCCTTCTCGAAACGATAGCGCGGCGCCTGGATGAGGCCGAGGCCGAGCCGCGCCAGGTCGGCGGCGGTATCGGAATTGTTGGCGGCGACGCGGCCGGGCAACCTGACCTCACGGGTCTTGCCGGCGACGGTGAATTCGAAGGGCAGCACCTCGCCGGTGCGCGAGGAGACGAAGCCGATCACCTGATGGCCGTCCAGCGCGTCGGGGGAGGCGGGCGTGCCGTGGCGAGAGAGATAGGCGGGGCTGGCGCAGGTCATCTCGCGGATCATGCCAAGGCGGCGCATGATCATGCCGCTGTCGGGCGGTTCGCCGACGCGGATGACGCAGTCGACACCCTCGCGCACGAGGTCGACCAGCCGGTCGCTCTGGCCGATCTGCAGGTCGATGCGGGGAAAGCGGGCGAGGAATTCCGGCAGGCGCGGCAGCAGGAAGGTGCGGGTGAGCAGCGTGCTGGCATCGATGCGCAGCAGGCCGAACGGCTCGGCATTGCGGAAGGCGGCCTCGGCATCCTCGATCTCGGCCAGGATCGACAGGCAGCGCCGATAATAGGCCTCGCCGTCCTGCGTGGCGTTCACCTGGCGCGTCGTGCGCTCCAGCAGCCGCGCGCCGAGATGCTCCTCCAGCCGCCGGATCGCTTCCGTCGCGGTCGAGCGGGGCAGGCCGAGATCGGCGGCGGCAGCGGTGAAGCTGCGCCGCTCCAGCACGCGGACGAAGAGCCGCATCGTGTCGAACCGATCCATGGGCTTTGTTCGCAGTTTCCGAATAGTGATGTCAAGAGATAGCTGATTATCCGGAAATTGGCGCGGCCTATATCCGTCCCACCAACGAGAAGGAGAGACTTCCATGACATCCGGCCAAACAAGTACGGCCAACCAAACAAGCACGGGTCAAACCAAAGCGGCGATCGTGACCGGAGCCTCGAAGGGCATCGGCGCGGCGATCGCGCGGCGGCTTGCCCGCGACGGCATTGCCGTCGTCGTCAACTATGCGCAGGGACAGGCGGAGGCCGAGGCGGTGGTGCGCGCCATCGAAGCCGATGGCGGCAAGGCGATCGCCGTGCAAGCCGATATCGCCGATCCCACGGGCATCGCCAACCTATTCGATGCCGGCGAGAAGGCCTTCGGCGGCATCGATATCCTGGTCAACAATGCCGGCATCATGAGGCTTTCGCCGATCGCGCAGGCCGACGACGCCTTCTTCGATACCCAAATCGCGATCAATCTCGGCGGCGTGTTCCGCGGCATGCGCGAAGGCGCGCGGCGGCTGCGCGACGGCGGCCGCATCGTCAATTTCTCGAGCAGCGTCGTCGGCCTCTACCAGCCGGGTTACGGCGTCTATGCCGCCACCAAGGCGGCGGTAGAGGCGATGACGCACATCCTGGCCAAGGAGCTTGGCGCGCGCCGCATCACCGTCAACGCGGTGGCGCCCGGACCGGTCGAGACGGCGCTGTTCACGGACGGCAAGAGCGCGGCGCAGATCGAGGCCATCGGAAATATGATCCCGCTCGGCAGGCTCGGCCAGCCCGACGACATTGCCGGCGTGGTGTCGTTCCTGGCCGGGCCGGACAGTGGCTGGGTCAACGGGCAAATCATCCGCGCCAATGGCGGCGTGATCTGAGGAGGCGGGCCGCTGCTATCCGCCGACCTGCTCCATCCCCGAAACCTGAAACCAACCTCCAGAAACAAGGAAAAGACCATGCCATTCGCCAATATCAAGATGCCGCAGGCGGCGCTCTCCAAGGCGCAGAAGGAAGACCTCATCCATCGCACGACAGCCATGTTCGTCGACTTCTTCGGCGAGGGCGTGCGGCCCTACACGATGGTGCTGGTGGAGGAAGTCGCCGACGGCGGCTATGGCCGCGCCGACGAGGTGTTCATCGTGCCGGAAGCTTTTCGCGCCGAGGAATAGGCCTTCGAACGCGATACCCGTCATATGACGACTGGTCGCCGCGAACGCCAACGTCCACTCTGTGCGCGGGGCCTTTCAATGCATGTCGGTTCCCGAAAAACCAATGCCCCCTTTGGGGCGGCATGCATTCGCGGCGGGGGCCAGGTGGGCAGCCCCGAGTTGTCCACCTGTCTCGGCTTCGGCCTGGCGCCTGCTCAATCGATGGAACCGGATGCGCTCAGATGGCTTCGGGCGCCTGGCTCTTGGGCACGCCGACCCAGTCGGCCGCGATCTCGGCGAACAGCCAGTCGCGGAACGCCCTGACTTTTTTCTGGCGCAGCGCGCCTTCGGGATAGACGACGTAGTAGCTGGCAGCTGATTTCAGCGCGAGGTCGAAGGGTCGCACCAGCCGCCCGGCCGCGAGGTCGGCCGAGACCAGCGCGCTGCGGCCGAGCAGCACGCCTTCGCCATGCACCGCGGCCTCGACGGCGAAGGTGGCGGAATCGAAGCGCACGCCGCGTTTGGGGTCGATGCCTTCGACGCCGGCCTGTTCAAGCCATGTCGCCCAGTCGATGCGGAAGGCGTCGTGGATCAGCTTGTGATGCCTCAAATCCCCGGGCTGCCGCAGCGGGTGCTCGCCTTGCAGCAGTTCCGGGCTGCAGACCGGGAAGACCTCCTCGTCGGCGAGGAATTCCGCCGTCACCCCGGTATAGCCGCCGCGGCCGTAGCGGATGGATATGTCGATGCCGTCGCTGACGAAATCGGCCAGCACGCCCGAAGTCGCCAGCCGCACGTCGACGTCGGGATTGGCGCGATGGAAGCGGTGCAGCCTCGGCACCAGCCAGCGGCCGGCAAAGCCGTCCGACGTGCTGACGTTCAGGATGCGCGTCGAGCGGTCGGGCGTGGCCGCGATGGTGGCGGCGGCGATCTGGTCGAGCGCCTTGCCGACCTCCGCCGCATAGGCCGTGCCGACAGCGGTCAGCCGCACGGAGCGCGTGCCGCGATCGAAGAGCTGGATGCCCAGCCTGTCCTCGATGTTGCGGATGGCGCGGCTGACGGCGCCATGGGTGAGGTTGAGCTCTTGCGCCGCCTTGGAGAAGCTCAAATGCCTGGCGGCCGCGTCGAAGGCGGGCAAGGCGGTGAGGGGCGGCAATCTGCGCGGCATGGGTTCCACCTGTGAGCGTTGCTCACAAATCCTGCACAAAGAGTCGTTTGTCGTCCAGCCCGAAACCGCCCAATATTCAGGCATACCAAGCATCCACACCGGACTTCCGGTTTATCGATGCGCTGAATTGACCAGACAAGTGTGAGCAATCGTCATGCTCGCCCGGTGGGCGACATCGGCATTCTCGCGCCCGCTAGAACACAGGAGACGAACATGAACCTGACCCTTGGACCCATCACTGCCGCGGTGAGCGGCCTTGCCATGCGAAGCGCGGCAGCGTTCGAGCGCCGCCGCACATTGCGCAAGGTTTCCCGGCTTTCCGACCGCCGTTTGCATGACATCGGCCTTGAACGCGACTGGGACGGTTCAATTCTCGGCAATGGGAGGGCGATATGACCAGCACGTTGATCATCGGCGCGACCGGGCTTCTCGGCAGCGAGATGGCGAAGGCCAGCGCGCGCAATGGCGACAGCTTGCATGTACTCGTCCGGCCGGCAACATCAGCCAATGGAGAGCGGATGCGCCCGCTGAAGGAGCTCGGCGCCACGGTGCATGTCGGCGATCTCGACGACTATGACAGCCTTGTGCGCGCCGTCGGCAAGGTCGATCGCGTCATCAGCTCGGTGCATGTCGGCTCGGCCAGCGAGATGACGCTGGTGCGCGCCGTCAGGGATGCCGGCGTCTCCCGCTATGTGCCGTCCGCCGGCTTCGGCCTCGACTTCGCCGCCGCCGCGCCCGGCTCGATCGAACCGCTCGACATCAAGCGGGCCGTCTTCGACGCGGTCCGGGAGGCCGACCTGCCCTATACGGTGATCTACACCAACGGCTTCTTCTCGACCTGGGTGGCGACCCTGGGAGACCTGACGCGCTTCGGCTCCTCGCCGCTGCCGCCCGACGAGGTGACGCTCTATGGCGACGGCAATGTGCCGGCGACGTTTGTCAGCGAGAAGGATATCGCCGCCGTCACAATGCGCGCGCTGGAGGATCCCGATGCTGTTCGCAGCGAAATCCGCATCGCGCAGAACAAGATCACGCAGAGCGCGATGATCGAGCTGTGGCGCCGGGTGAGTGGCCGCTCGCCGCGCGTCAAGCAGATGAGCGCCGATGAGTTGGAGGCGATGATCGCGGCGGTTCCCGGCCTTGGATTGCTGCGGGCGTTCTGGCTCCGTGGCGAGACCGCGCTCGAGACGGCCACTCCGGAAGCGGGCGCGCTTTACCCGGAGCTGAGGTTTGAAAGCATTGAGAGCGCTTTTGTGGCGATGGCCGGCGCGGGTGGGCGGAGGTTGTGAAGGTTAGGGTTCTTGGCAAAGTCGGCTCTCTCCGGCGCCCCCTCTGTCCTGCCGGACATCTCCCCCACGTGGGGGGAGATCGGATGTCGCGACCGCTTTCGCCAATCTCCAAAGCTATAAAGCTATAAAGGGAGAGCCGGCGTCTGAACTGCCAATCTCCCCCCTCGAGGGGGGAGATGTCCGGCAGGACAGAGGGGGCGCCGTAGAGCGCGGCGGTTGACCCAACAGCCCATCCAGCCGATAGGTCCGCGCGAACAGCCCGAGACCTGCTAATGCCCAACCTCAGAGATACAACCCGCGCTCCCGACACCGCCTGGCAGGATGACGTCCGCGCCGGCGTCCGCCATGTGCGCGACCTCGCTTCCCTGCCGCTCTCGCCGGCCGAACGCGAAGCCGCGCAGGCTGCCGCCACGCTGCACAAGGTGCGCGCGCCAAAAAGCTATCTCGACCTGATCGACTGGAACGATCCGGCCGATCCGATCCGGGCCCAGGTGATCCCGTCGCCTGGGGAATTGGAGGAGGCCGAGGGCGAGCTCGGCGATCCGATCGCCGATCATGAATTCAGCCCGGTGCCGCGATTGACGCATCGCCATGCCGACCGGGTGCTGTTGTTCCCGACCTATCAATGCGCGGTCTATTGCCGGTTCTGCTTCCGCAAGGAATCGCTGACCTCGATCGGCCGTGGCTATACGCGCGAGGCGCTGGAGCCGGCGCTGGCCTATATAGCGGACCACCCCGAAATCCGCGAAGTGATCCTGACCGGCGGCGATCCGCTGTCGCTGCCGGATAAGGCACTTGCCGAAATCCGCGTCCGTGTCGAGACTATCCCCCATGTGCGGCTGTTGCGCATCCACACGCGCGTGCCGGTTGCGCTGCCGTCGCGCATCACGCCAGGGCTGGTCGCGGCACTGCAGGGTCGGCTGATGGTGACGGTGGTCACCCACTTCAACCATGCGCGCGAGATCACCGATGCAACCGAAGCGGCTTGCCGCACCTTGCGACAGGCCGGTTTCGTGCTGCTCAACCAGAGCGTTCTGCTGAAGGGCGTCAACGATACGGTCGAGGCGCTGGAAGAGCTCTGCCGCGAGCTGATGTACCGGCTGGGCGTCAAACCCTATTACCTGCACCATGGCGACCTCGCGCGTGGCATGGCGCACCGGCGCACCACGATCGAGCACGGCCAGGCGCTGGTGGAAGCGCTCAGAGCGCGGCTCTCGGGCATCTGCAATCCGGTCTATGTGCTGGATCTTCCGGACGGCGGCGGCAAGGTGCCGCTGGGACCTTGTCCTATCGAGGGACAGGACGGGGAAAGCTGGCGCATACGCGGGCTGGATGGCGCGGTGAGGGCCTACCGGGAGGTGGTCGGCGCAGGGCACGATCTGTCTTCGAAGAACCCGACTGCCGGCTCGTGAGGCCAGAGTGCTTTCCGAAGGATATCCCACGCGTCATAGCAACTGTTCATAATGGCCAGCGTCTGCGCCGCCCCTCACCTGCCTGCCGGCATCCTCTCCCCGTATAGTGACGGGGAGAGGGGCGCGACCGTCGCCGATTTCGCCAATCTCAAGCGTTGCAGGAAAACCACCGGCGTTGCGGCCGGTCCTCTCTCCCCGTCACTATACGGGGAGAGATGTCCGGCAGGACAGTGAGGGGCGGCGCTGACGCCAAAGATTGCTGCATTCGGCCGGAAACTCATGATGTCGTAACGCAGCAGGAATAGTCGGGCTGACCCTAAACCCCATCACCGTCGACAAACGCCAGCACGGCCACGCGCGGGGCAACGCAGTATGCGAGCCGCGCCTTGCGGCCGGTCCTCGTCGTCGCGTGGCCAGTCTCGAGGTCCACGGCGATGTCCTCATAGCCCAGCACCTCGCGATCCAGCGGATAGGCAGCCTTGTAGACCGCTTCCTTGGCGGCGAAGAGAATGCGGCCGGCAAGCTGCCGGTCGGCGGCACCGATCCGATCGGCGGGCATGGCAACGAGGGCGGAAATCTCGTCGGGCAGGGGCAGCGCCGGTTCGACATCGATGCCGAGCGAGCCTATGGCGGCGACAGGCGCGACCGCCGCTACAGCCATGTCGTCGTCATGGGCGAGCGAGCCGGTTATCCCCTGCGGCCAGGCGGGCGCACCGGAGGGCGTGCGCAAGAGGGCGAAACCGTCGAAGCCGGCATCCGCCAGCAGCCGGTGCGCGATCCAGCGCGCCGCGCCGCTGGCCCGCCGCATGGCGGGCTGGCGGGCGGGGATGGAACCTGCCTCCGCCGACAACAGATGGGTCTCGTCGCCTTCGCGGATGATCCGGCAACCGGTGCGGACTCCGGCCGGGACCATGGCGGCCATGGCGCGTGCCAGGGCGATTTCCTCGGACGGATCGACTGACGGCGTCATCGGTCGGCGGGCGCCAGGACGAGATCGGCGATCATTTCCCCGTCCTCGTCGATCCCCTCTTCGACGAAACCGGCGCTGCGATAGAGCCGCCGCGCCGCCTCGTTCTCCGGTTCGTAGCAGATCGACACGTGCCTGACGTGGCCGAGCCCTTGGATTTCCTCCAACACCGCCCGCAGCGCGGCCTTGCCATAGCCCCGGCCTTGCCAGGCACGGTCGATCATGAAGCGGTAGATGCGGGCCTCGTCATCGTCCCGTGGCGCCTCGTACATCAGGAATCCGACAAGCTGGTCCCGGGCCATCAGCGCGCGCGGCCGCGCGTCCCGATCGGACCGGGCTTCGCGGAGCGAGTCCGCATTGCCGGCGACGAAGTCCATCTGCTCCGGAGCCAGTCGCAGGGCCGTGACCATGGCTCGATTGGCCTTGGTCACCGGGACGATACGGATGTCCACGGTGCCAGTCGCGCGGTCCGTCAAGAAGATGCCCCGGAGCCCTCGCTGACCGGCTCGACGAACCGGTGCAGCTTGGCCGGGTTGCCGCGCCAGATGGAGTTGGGCTCCAGCTCTTCGCCCTTCATCACGAAGGAATCGGCATCGACCATCGATCCCTTGCCCATCACGACGCCGTAGTGGACGAAGGCGGACGGCCCGAGCGTGCAGCCATCGCCGATGCGGATGAAGTCGGACTTGAACGCGCCTTCCTCCAGCGAATGGGCCTGGATGACGCAGCCTTCGTTAAGCGTGACGTCGTCGCCGATCTCCACCAGCGAGCGCTCGGTCAAATTGGCGCCGCCGTCATAGACGCGCTTGCCCACTTTGACGCCCAGCATGCGCAGGATCATCGGCCGGAACGGCGTGCCGGCGAACAGGCGCACGATGGGCGAATCCGCCAGCTTCCAGTGGCGCTCATGGCGCCAGAAGGTGACGTCGTAGATCGTCGTCATCTGCGGCTTCAGCTTGCGAA
Organism: Mesorhizobium sp. M8A.F.Ca.ET.165.01.1.1; assembly: GCF_004792065.1. Taxonomy (NCBI): domain Bacteria; kingdom Pseudomonadati; phylum Pseudomonadota; class Alphaproteobacteria; order Hyphomicrobiales; family Phyllobacteriaceae; genus Mesorhizobium; species Mesorhizobium sp. M8A.F.Ca.ET.165.01.1.1. Next base: position 372,197 of record NZ_SRTH01000005.1, read on the forward strand.
AACCAAGGCTTGCCCGCTCGACGAAGATGTAGAACGGAATGGTGATGGCCGAGGTCAAAAGCACCGCCACGAAGAGCGCGATCTCCGCCCATTCGGTGTAGTAGTTCAGCGCCCGGTCCCAGATCGCCAGCGTGGCGAACAGCATGACCCACTGCGTGGCGATGAACAGGAGGATCGTCACCAGATTGTGACGGTTCTTGAGCGGAATGCGCTTCAGCCGGTCTTCCTCATCGATGCCGGCAATGAGTTCCTTGTCGCGGTTCACCATGCGCGGGATTTCAAAGGGGGGCGAGCCCAGAAGGCCGACATTCTCGCGCAAAGGCCCGTCGATCGGGACCATCACCTTGGTGCCGAGCAGGACGTTGTCGCCCGTGCGTCCGTCCGGCGGATAGTAGATGTTGTTGCCGAGATAGTTGCGCTCGCCGATCCGCGTCGGCTCGAGCCGGAACGCGGAAGCGGACTTGTGCATGTTGATCATGAAAAGCCCGTCCGACACCATGGTCTGAGTGCCGATCTCGCACAGGAGCGGGTTTTCGTGCTGCTGGTTGGAGCCGAAATTGGAGCCGGTCTGCACCACCTTGTTGAGGTTCCAGCCGATGGCGCTCATGTAATGGACGATGGCCGAGCTGTCGCCGAACAGCAGCCCGAGGACGCGCGAGTTGCTCGAGAACTCGGCAACCGTCTGCAGCCAGTAGCGGAAACCGTAAAGCGTGTAGGTGCGGCCGGGTTTCAGGATCAGGCTGAACAGGCGCGGCACCAGCGTGGCGGCGAGGAAGGCGACGGCGATGTAGCCGAAAAGCGTGACCGTCGTGCCGATCGCCACAATGCCGATCGTCTCCTGATAGTCGTCGCCGACATTCTCCCAATAACTATGGAACAAAAGCGGCAGCGGGGTGATGATGGCAAACAGCCCTATCAGTTGCACGGCTTCGTAGAGGAAGCGACGGATGCGGGGAGGATTGACGTTGCGCACCTTGCAATAGTCCGCCGTGGTCGGCACCGCCGGCGATCCATGCCAGTGTTCGCCGTCCGGGATGCTTTGCCCGCGCTGCAGCGAGGAGGAATGGCCGAGCTGGCCGCCATCGCCGATCGCGGTGTCGATGTCGAGCGTGCAGCCGACGCCGACGAAGGCATCGCGGCCGATGGCCAGCGGCCCGGTGTGGATATAGCCGGCCTGGGCGCGATAGCCGAGGATCAGCGATTCCTTGCGCAGGATGGTTCGGTCGCCGATCGAAATCAGGTCCGTGCATACTGGCACGGCACGGGATTCGATGACCACGTTCTTGCCGATCCTGGTTCCCAGAAGCTGCAGGTAAAGGCTGTAGAGCGGGCTGCCGCGGAACAGCACGACAGGTGCCGTGCGGATCAAGGTTTTCACCACCCAGAAACGATAGTAGCGCAGGCCCCAGATCGGGAACGCTTCCGCCTTCCAGCGGCCGACGAGCACCCATTTGGCGACAACGGCAAAGCCCGACATGCCGAAGAACACGCCGGCCGAGAGCACCACGCACCTGATGTAGAGCTGCAGCGGCTCGTCGAGCGCGTCATAGACCCAGTCGAGGCCGTCATTGATCGCCCACAGCGCCACGTAGCTGTAGAGCGCGTAAAACAGCAGCTGCGCCGCGCCGCAGGTCCAGTAGACGAGATTGGACGCCTGGCGGGTGAGAACGGGCTCGTTGGTGGCGCTCGTCAGCTCTTCCGCCGCGCTCAGGTGCTTGGCCAGGCGCGCCACGGTCGGATAGAGGTAGATGTCGCGCATCGACGTCGTCGCCCATTCCTTGCGGGTGCGCACGCGAGCGCAGAAATGCGCCATGAGCAGCGAGTTGGCGCCGAGATCGTCGAAGAAATTGTCCTCGACGGACACGTCGTCGAATTTCAGCACGGCGCATAGCGCGTCGGCCAGGAACCGCTCGTCGTCATTGCCGGGCGCCACCATGGCGCGGTCGGCCGAAAGCCGGACGCTGGTCGGCTTGGGCAGCTGGCGAAGGTCGACCTTGTTGGAGACCGTCATCGGGATCGCCGGCAGTTCCTCCAGGTAGGAGGGCACCATGTAGTCCGGCAGCCGCTGCTTCATCGTCTGGGCAATGTCGGCGCGCGAGAGCGCCGGCTGGCCGGCCTTGGGCGCGTAATAGGCAACGAGCTCGACGCGGCCGGGCTCGATCTCCCAGGTGGTGACGGCGGCCTGCGCGATCTCCGGCTGGTCCAGCAGCACGGCCTCGATCTCGCCGAGTTCGATGCGATAGCCGCGGATCTTGACCTGGGTGTCGATGCGACCGGCATACTCGATCTCGCCGGCGTTATTGATCCGGCCAAGGTCGCCGGTGCGGTAGATGCGCTTCGAGGGGTTGTTCGGCAGGCCGAGGAAATCGGCGATGAACTTCTGTTCGGTCAGGTCCGGCCGGTTGAGATAGCCGACCGCCAGCCCGATGCCGGCAATGCCGATCTCGCCCAGTTCACCAGGCTCGGCAAGTTGCGGCAGCGAAGGGTCGAGAATGACGATCGAATAGGTGGGCAGCGGCGCGCCGATGGTCACCGGCCGGTCCGGCGTCAGCGCACCCATGGTTGCCGTGACGGTCGCCTCTGTCGGGCCATAGGTGTTGAGGATCTGCCGGCCGGGCTTCGACCAGCGCACCACCAGATTGTGCGGGCAGGCCTCGCCGCCGACCAGCAGCGTGCGCAGGCTGGGCACATCCGATGTCATGGACGACAGAAGCGTCGGGCTGCAGGCCATGCAGGTGATGTCGTGATGGCGCAGGAAATCGGCGAGCTCTTCGCCCACCAATGGCATCTGGCCCGGGGCCGGCACGACGGTCGCGCCGGCGACGAATGGCACCCAGATCTCTTCGGAGGAAAAGTCGAAGGCGATGGTCATACCCTGGTAGACGCGATCGCCCGGCCGGTAGCCGTAGGACGCTGCGGCGACGCGGATGAAGTTGACGAAGCTCTGGTGGCGGATGGCCACGCCCTTGGGCCTGCCGGTCGTGCCCGACGTATAGAGGATGTAGCAGGTGTCTTCGATCGCAGTGGCGGCCGATGCCTTGTGCGGCTTCAGCGGCGCGCTGGACTGGGCGGATATTTCGGCGGCGGCGCTGTCGATCAACAGATGCGGAACCGGCAACTCGCCGGCCCGCGATGCATAGGTGGCGATGGTGACGACCAGGCTGACGCTGGCGTCCTCGATGATGAGCGCCATGCGCTCCTGCGGAAAGGCGGTGGCCAGCGGCACGAAGGCGGCGCCCGCCTTCACCACGGCGAGCAGGGCGACATAGGTTTCCGCGGACCGGTCGAGGATCAGCCCGACGCGGTCGCCCGGCCGCACGCCGCGCTTGACCAGCAGGCGGGCGAACTGGTTGGCTCTGCTGTCCAGCTCCTGATAGGTCCAGGCGCGGCCCTCGGAGATCACCGCCGGCAGCGTGGCAAATGTTTCGGCGAGTTGCTCGAAGACCTTGTCGAGCCGCTCGTCCGACTGACCCGCCCGGGCAAAATCGGCGCCTGCCAGGACCTGGCGGCGCGCTCCGAGGGCAATTTCCGCAGGTGCATGGACGCTGTCGCGGCTGGTCCCGGGCTCTCCGCCCAACCTTGCCGCTTCCCTGTCCAGTTCGGCGATATCGATACCGTGGTCCATTTCCAAACTTTCTCGTCCTGGCCAAGCCGTCACGGGCACATCTCGGTCATGCCGCCGCTCGAGCAGGCATTGTCGGCTGTGCCGCCGCTGCAATTTGATCGTTGTTGATGGAGGTGGAATGACCGAAGCCTCCAAAACGGAAGATTCCGGAATTCCGACCGGCGATCGCTGACCGCCGGGTCCCTCTTTGGCCGCGCGGTTATCACGGAATCGGCCGCTCCCTCTTCACATGTTCGGGAGCATGGACGCCGGGCGTCGCCGGGGCGCTGCCGGCGGCGAGCGACATGCCGGGAAGGGCACCCATCGATCCGTCCGAACCTCGTTGCATTGCCCGTACCCAACCCCGTGCGCCTGTGCGGCGGCCAGATTTCCGGCCGTTGAGGGATTGATATGCCATCCGATCTTTTCGCCAGTTTTTCTGAACTGTTGAATCTTGTTTCTGGATTGTGTCTGGGTGGGCCTGCGCATGCCCGCAACCGCCTGTTTTCCGGCTTTTTGAAAAAAATCTGTCGGCGCCCGGGAATAAAGCGCGGCGCTTCCGGGTCTTGTCATCAGCGGGGCAAATCGGCCCGCGACGCGAAGAAACGAAACAAGGATTTAGCGAAATGACCAAGCTCGCTCTCAGCGTGGCCGCGATGTTGCTTGCCTCGAGTTCCGCCTTTGCCGGCAGCGACCATGGCGCCAACAATTCCAACCAGCCGGCCGCTCCGGTCGACACCAACGCGACGGCTTCGATCCCTTACACGGCACGTACCCATGGCGTCGACACCAAGGTGACGACCGGGCCGAAGCAAGAGTCGGTGCAGGACATGATCAACCGGCACAATGACGAGGGCATCTGGGGCAACTGAGCGCGCTCCGGTCCTCGAACATCCCAAGGGGCTTGGCCCTCCGTCATTCCAAGACGTGCCTTTAGCCACCACTCAACAGAGGAGAACCACCATGTTCAGCATGACACGCCGCACACTGCTCGGAACCGCCACTGCCGCCGCTGCCTTCGGCCTCGCCGGCAAGCTTGAATTCACCCGCCCCGCTTTCGCGCAGACGCCGGTGGAGCCGACCATCGGCTTCTACAAATACACGGTCGGCGACATCGAGGTCACCGCCATCTATGACGGCATCTGGAAGAAGCCGCACGATCCGGCCTTCATCAAGAATGTCTCGGTAGACGACACCAAGGCCGCACTCGCCAAGGCGGGTCTGACCACCGACTTCATGCCCATTCCGCTCACCGTCGTGGTGCTCAAGATGGGCGGCAAGCTGATCATGATGGATGCGGGCTCCGGCGTCGGCCAGTGGCAGGCCAACGCCACGCATCTGCCGGCCAACATGGCCGCCGCCGGCATCGACTACAAGGCGATCGACACCATCATGATCTCGCATTTCCACCCCGACCATGTCTGGGGCCTGATGGAGAAGGGTACCAACACGCCGGTGTTCCCCAATGCCGAGCTGATCGTCAACGCCACCGAATACAACTGGTGGACCGACCCGAGCCGGCTGGCCAAGCTGCCCGAGGGCCGCAAGCCGGCGGGCAAGCGCATCGCCGAAAACTTCCCGAAATGGAAGAACTGGAAGCTGGTCGAGGACGGCGCCGAGGTGGTGCCCGGCATCCAGATCATCGCCGCACCCGGCCACACGCCCGGCCACTCGGTGTATCTCGCCAACTCCGGCAAGGAGCAGCTGATGATCTCGGCCGACACCATGTATGTGCCGGCTTTGCTGGCGCCGCATCCGGAATGGCAAGGCGCTTACGACCAGGATGGGCCCACCGCAATCACCACGCGCCACAAGATCATCGACCGGGTGATCGCGGACAACATCCGCATTTCCGGTTCGCACTTCCCGTTCCCGGGCACCGGCGTCTTCGTCAAGGACGGCAATGCCTATGGCTTCACTCCGGTCGAAATTTGAGCGTCAGCTCCCAATCCAGACAAGCGAGACAGACAATGAAACAATCCTATCTGGGCAAGCACGCCCTCTACGGCCTGCTCGGCGCCATTGCCGTGCTGACCGTCGTTCCCGTCGCCACGATCATGCCGGCCTATGCGGTCGACGACATCGAAGGCGCCGACGCGCCAGACCTCACCGCCGTCAAGGCCAAGATCGACGCCAAGGACTACAAGGGCGCGCTGGAGGATTTGCGTGAACTCGCGCAGGACAACCAGCAGGCCGACGTCTACAATCTGCTTGGCTTCACGCTGCGCAAGACCGGCGACCCCACCACCGCGCTGACCTACTACAACAAGGCGCTGGAGCTGAAGCCCGACCACAAGGCCGCCCGCGAATATCTGGGCGAGCTCTATGTCGAGACCGGCGACATGGCCAAGGCTCAGGAGCAACTGGCCTCGCTGCAGAAACTGTGCCCCGCCGGCTGCGACGAGCTTGCCGATTTGCAGAAGGCCATCGACACCAAGGTGACGAAGTAGGGCGGGCAAGGCGGTTGCCTTGCTCGCGAAGGCCAGGGCAGCCCCCGCTCCGACCGCTTCGCGGCCCATCTCCCCCATTCCATGGGGGCGAGGAACCCAAGCTCTCCAAAGCCGCGACCTCGGCAGCTAGGATTTCCTCGCCCCCGCGAAGCGGGGGGAGGTGGCTCGGCGAAACCGAGACGGAGAAGGGGCCTGGCGCTAACCCATCCCCCAACCCACCAAAGTTCGGGCGCTCGTGGCTGGCGCCCATTGCCGGAGCCGGCGCCTCTCCCTCGAGCCGGCTCCGGGCCTTTCAAGCATCACACATTCGCGCGCGATCCCGCGCGCCGGACGACGCCTGCACGGTGTCAAGACACTGGAGCCCGACCATGACCCTGAACGAACGCGCCGCCAAGCTCACCGGCCTCGCCGCCAGACTGTACCTGCGGGACGCGGCGCTGCTTGCCGGCCGCCTGCTTTTGTCCCTCATCTTCCTGCATGAGGGCGCCACGCTCGCCAGCCATTTCGAGGGCGCCGCCAAGGCCATGGCGGCCCTTGGCGTCGGCCTGCCGTTGTTCATCGCCACCGCGGCGCTGCAACTGGGGGCGGGGCTTTCCATCGCGACAGGCCTGCTGACGCGGCTTGGCGCCATCGGGCTCGGCCTGTTTTGCCTGGCCACGGCCATGCTGTTCCACACCAATTTCGCCAGCCAGAACGAATTGCTGCATTTCGAAAAGGATCTGGCCATATCAGGCGGCATGTTCGTGCTGGCCGCCGCCGGCGCCGGCAGGTTCTCGCTGGACTGGTTGTTGGCCGGCTATCTCAGGCAGCGCCAGCGCGACAAGGAGATGGTGGCGGCGCTGCTGGCGGTCGAGAACTAGTTTTCCGTGGAGGTGCGGCTGCCGGTTTGAGCAGGAACCGAGCCCGCGCGCGCCCACACACGCTCGCACGTGCTGTGCTGGAACCAGCCTTGATGCTCCGCATTCTATAAGCAGGGGCTCAAGGAGCGTGACGTGAAAGCGATTTTGGCACTGGTGGGCGGCTTTGTTCTGACCCTTGCGGTCTTCGGCAGCGGGCTGGGCTTTGCCGCCTGGCTGCTCGCCGCCAAGTCTCCGCATGAGGCAAGGCGAACCGTCAGCGTCGCGGAGCTGTGGACCAGGGACGCGCGGCCGGTGAACAAGACGTCGCAGAACCTCGAACGCCTGCCGGCCGACCAGCCCGCCGCGCCCGACATCGCCGCCAGGGAGCAGGCACCCGACCCGACCGCGACCGGCTCGATCGCGCCTTCGGCTGAAGCGGCCGAACTGCCGGGATCCCACGTCAAATGGTGCGCCAGCCATTACCGCTCCTACCATCCCGACGACAATACCTACATGTCTTATAGCGGGCGGCTGCGCCCCTGCGTCTCACCCTATCTCGACGCCGGCGCCGACCAGAGCGCGCAGCCTACGGCCGAAGTCAGCTATGTCGCGGGCGACGTCGCTTCGGCCGTCACGACGGGGCTTTCCGCCGACCATGTCGATTCCTGCTTCAGTCGCTATCGCTCCTACCGGCCCGACGACAACAGCTACCAGCCCTATTCCGGCGGACCCAGGCGCCAGTGCGAGTAGCGCCGGTGCCGGGTAAACATGGCTGAAGGGCGCGGCTTGTGATCCCGACGATCACGCAAATTTTTTGGATCGTTCGCACCGGCGCGGCGTTCATCCCCCACACAAGGGAGAACTGACATGAACGACGACCGCGACGACAAGATCCGCGACCGCGCCTACGAGATCTGGCAGCGCGAAGGCGGCGGCCATGGCGACCATGACCGGCACTGGCACCAGGCTGAGATGGAGATCGACAGGGAAGCCGCCCTGCCGCTGACGGCCGACGATGCGCTTCCGGAAACCGGCGAGATCGCCAGCACGGACGTGCTGCAGGTCGAAGCGCTGGCGGCCCGTACCGGCATATCGGGCGACGAGGCGCAGGCGCTGATCGACAGGCTCGGCACCGATCGCGTCGCGATCGAGCAGGCCGCGCGCGGCCTCAAGGCGAAGCGCGGGCGCTGAACGCAAGGCCTTTCGAAACAATGCGTTGGCGCGGTTCGATGAGAAGATGATTCATCGAGCCGGCGGCGCGAAACCATGACCCGGGCGAAGCCGTAGGGCGCTATCCTCCGTCATCCGCCCCGTCATCAACGGCAATGTCGGAACCCTTGGCTGTCTCGCAGGTTCCTTCTGCCCACCCCAACAGGAGATGCAGGCCATGGACCACACCCACCACATCAGGCTGACCAATGCCGAACTGACCCCGGATGCGCTCGAAGGCGCCACCATCTACGGCCCCGGCGACGAGAAGATCGGCTCGGTCGACCACCTGCATGCCGGCCAGGTCGTCATCGATGTCGGCGGCTTCCTCGGCATCGGCGCGAAGCCCGTGGCCGTGCTGGCCAACGAACTCGATTTCATGCGCGACGAGGACGGCGACATCCACGCCGTGACCAGCTGGACCAAGGACCAGCTGAAACAAATGCCCGAACACCGCGACTGACAATGAGAAGGGCTCGGCATCAGCCGGGCCCTTCGTCTTTTCCAAGGGAGAGACCGATGATCAGGAAGCTGAAAGACGGAAAATACCGGCTTTATTCGAGGAAGAAGGACGACAAGACGGGGAAGCGGCGGAATTTGGGGACGTTTGATACGCGCGAGGCGGCGGAGAAGCATGAGAAGGAGGTGCAGTATTTTAAGCGGCATTGAGGGATGCTGATGCGTGCCTCGGTCTCGTTGCTGCAATTAGCGGTGGACAAGAAGCGCTATGGCCAAAGCGTTGCGCCGCCACCAAGCGGCGCAAAACTCATGTGGAACAAAACAAGCTTCCGCGCGTTTGGGCTTTCGGCTTGGTCTGGCCATGGGGTCCGCGTGGGGAGGGGTTTTTGGGCGTATCTCGGTTACCAAAGGAACATCTGGATTCTCGGCAAATACTCAGCGCTCTCAAGGCATTTCGAAACGGAGATTTTTCCGTCCGCATCGAAAACGTCTATGACGGGCTGAGTGGCGAAATCGCAGATACGTTCAACCAAATTGTCGAACTCAATGACCAGGTGACGCGTGAATTTGCGCGGCTCAGCCGGGTGGTCGGCAAAGATGGGCGCATAAGCGAGCGCGGCCATGTCAGGAACGCCAAAGGCAGCTGGGAATCCAGTGTTCGGTCGGTCAACGACCTGATCGAGGACATGGTGCAGCCGACCGCCGAGGTTGCCCGGGTCATCGGCGCCGTTGCCAAGGGCGATCTGTCCCAGACCATGATGGTGGAGATCGACGGGAGGCCGCTGCGCGGCGAATTCCTGCGGATCGGCAAAATCGTCAACACAATGGTTGAGCAACTCGCCTCGTTCACTTCGGAGGTGACACGAGTGGCGCGCGAGGTCGGCACCGAGGGCAAACTTGGTGGACAGGCGCGGGTCAAGGGTGTGGCAGGCACCTGGAAGGATCTGACCGACAATGTGAACGCGATGGCGACCAATCTGACGAGCCAGGTGCGCAACATCGCGGAGGTGACTACGGCCGTCGCGTCGGGTGACTTGTCAAAGAAGATCACCGTCGACGTGAAGGGCGAGATCCTGGAGCTGAAGTCGACCATCAACACCATGGTCGACCAGCTCAACTCGTTTGCCGGCGAGGTGACGCGCGTCGCGCGCGAAGTCGGCACCGAGGGGAAACTCGGCGGCCAAGCCCGCGTCGAGGGCGTGGGTGGCACCTGGAAGGACCTGACGGACAGCGTGAACCTGATGGCCGCCAACTTGACCGGCCAGGTCCGCAATATCGCCGATGTGACGACCGCGGTGGCGCTCGGCGACCTGTCGAAGAAGATCACCGTCGACGTGAAGGGCGAGATTCTGGAGCTGAAGTCCACCATCAATACGATGGTCGACCAGCTCAACTCGTTTGCCGGCGAGGTGACGCGCGTTGCGCGCGAGGTCGGGACGGAGGGAAAGCTCGGCGGCCAGGCGCAGGTGCGGGGTGTCGCCGGAACCTGGAAAGATTTGACCGACAACGTCAATTCAATGGCGGCCAACCTGACCGGCCAGGTGCGCAACATCGCCGAAGTGACCACCGCGGTGGCTCTGGGTGATCTGTCGAAGAAGATCACGGTCGACGTGAAGGGCGAGATCCTGGAACTCAAGAACACCATCAACACGATGGTGGATCAGCTGAATTCCTTCGCCTCGGAGGTGACGCGTGTCGCGCGCGAAGTCGGCACCGAGGGAAAGCTGGGCGGCCAGGCAGAAGTGCGAGGGGTCGGAGGCACCTGGAAGGACCTGACCGACAACGTCAATCTGATGGCGGCCAATCTCACCGGGCAAGTGCGCAACATTGCCGATGTGACCACGGCCGTTGCGCGCGGGGATCTTTCCAAGAAGATCACAGTCGACGTGAAGGGCGAAATCCTGGAGCTCAAGAACACCGTCAACACGATGGTGGACCAGCTCAACTCATTCGCCTCCGAAGTCACGCGCGTCGCCCGCGAAGTGGGCTCCGAGGGAAAACTCGGCGGTCAGGCCCATGTCGAGGGGGTCGGCGGCACCTGGAAGGACCTGACCGACAACGTCAATGCCATGGCCGGCAACCTGACCGTGCAGTTGCGCGATGTCTCCAAGGTCGCGACCGCGATCGCCACCGGCGATCTCACCCAGAAAATCACCGTCGATGCATTGGGAGAGATTCTGCAGATCAAGGATGTCATCAACACGATGGTGGACCAGCTGAACTCCTTCGCATCCGAGGTGACGCGCGTCGCCCGCGAAGTGGGGTCGGACGGCAAGCTTGGCGGCCAGGCACAGGTACGCGGTGGCGCCGGCACGTGGAAGGACCTGACGGACAATGTCAACGCCATGGCCGCCAACCTGACGGGCCAGGTCCGCAACATCGCGGAAGTGACGACCGCCGTTGCGCTGGGCGACCTGTCGAAGAAGATCACGGTCGACGTTCGCGGCGAAATTCTCGAACTCAAGGACACCATCAACACGATGGTGGATCAGCTCAACTCGTTCGCCTCGGAAGTGACGCGTGTCGCGCGCGAAGTCGGTACCGAGGGGAAGCTTGGCGGCCAGGCACAGGTGCGCGGTGTCGCAGGCACCTAGAAAGACCTGACCGACAACGTCAATTCGATGGCCGAGAATCTTACCGGCCAGGTCCGCAACATCGCCGATGTGACGACCGCGGTGGCGCGAGGCGATCTGTCGAAGAAGATCACCGTCGACGTCAAGGGCGAGATCCTGGAGCTGAAGTCCACCATCAACACCATGGTCGACCAGCTCAACTCCTTTGCCGGCGAGGTGACGCGTGTGGCGCGCGAGGTCGGCACCGAGGGCAAGCTCGGCGGCCAGGCACAGGTCGAGGGCGTGGCCGGCACATGGAAGGACCTGACCGACAACGTCAACCTCATGGCGACCAACCTGACCAACCAGGTGCGTGGCATCGCTGATGTCGTGACCGCAGTGGCACAAGGAAATCTCAAGCGCAAACTCGCCGTGGATGCCAAGGGCGAGATCGCGTCCCTGGCGGACACCATCAACGGCATGATCGAAACGCTTGCGACCTTCGCCGATCAGGTGACCAACGTCGCACGCGAGGTCGGTATCGAGGGCAAGCTCGGCGGCCAGGCCAGGGTGCCGGGCGCCGCCGGTCTGTGGCGCGACCTGACCGACAACGTCAATCAGCTGGCAGCGAACCTGACCACCCAGGTGCGGGCCATCGCCGAGGTTTCGACCGCGGTCACCAAGGGTGATCTTACCCGTTCCATCAGCGTCCAGGCTTCCGGGGAGGTCGCGGCGCTCAAGGACAACATCAACGAGATGATCCGCAACCTGAAGGATCAGACGCTCAAGAATGCCGAGCAGGATTGGCTGAAAACCAACCTCGCGCGGTTCTCGCGCATGCTGCAGGGCGAGCGCGATCTGGCCACGGTGTCGCGCATGATCATCTCGGAGCTCGCGCCGCTGGTGAACGCGCAGTACGGCCTTTTCTACGTGACCAATCGCGACGAGGAAGAATCCTATCTGGAACTGGCCGCGTCATACGCCGCCGAAGGCAAAGCCGCGATCCGCCAGCGTGTGGACTTCCGGGAAGGTCTGATCGGTCAAAGCGCAGCCGACAAACGGGCGATCATGCTCGACGATGTTCCTTCGAGCTTCCTGCGCATCACCTCGGGCCTTGGCGAAGCACCGCCGGCCAGCGCTATCGTCCTGCCGGCATTGTTCGAGGAAGAGGTCAAGGCGGTTATCGAGCTCGCTTCGTTCAGCCGCTTCAGCGACACGCATCGCCTGTTCCTCGAGCAATTGATGGAGTCGGTCGGTATTGTGCTCAACACGATCGCCGCGACCATGCGCACGGAAGGGCTTCTCAAGCAGTCGCAGCTTTTGACGTCCGAACTGCAGTCGCGCCAGACCGAGCTCACCAAGAAACAGGAAGAGCTTCACGCCACCAACGAGGAATTGCAGGAGAAGGCGCAGCTCCTCGAAAATGAGAAAAAACAGGTCGAGAACAAGAATCTCGAGATCGAAATGGCCAGACGGGCACTCGAGGAGAAGGCGGAACAGCTGGCGCTGACGTCCAAGTACAAGTCCGAATTCCTGGCGAATATGAGCCACGAACTGAGGACCCCGCTGAATTCGCTGTTGATCCTGTCCAACCTGCTCGCCACCAACCAGCAGGGCAACCTGAACGACAAGCAGATCGAGTTCGCGCGGACGATCAACTCGGCGGGCACGGATTTGCTCAGCCTCATCAATGACATACTGGATCTTTCGAAAATCGAGTCCGGCACGGTTTCGATCGAGCTCAACGACATGCCGCTCGCCCATCTGCGTCAGCATATGGAGCGAACCTTCCGGCAACTGGCCGCCGACAAGGGGCTGCGGTTTACGATCAACATCGATCAGACTCTGCCCGAAACGATCCGTACGGACGAAAAACGGCTCCAGCAGATCGTCCTCAATCTCTTGTCCAACGCGTTCAAGTTTACGTCCCAAGGCGACGTGACGCTCAGCATCCATGCCGAGCGGACCGGCCGTGGGAACGGCTCGACAGCGCTACCCAAGGCGCTGGCAATTGCCGTCACCGACACGGGCATCGGCATTCCGGAGGACAAGCAAAAGCTGATCTTCGAGGCGTTTCAACAGGCCGACGGGACCACCAGCCGCAAATATGGCGGCACCGGCCTCGGCCTCTCGATCAGCCGGGAAATCGCCCGCCTCCTCGGCGGCGAGTTGCGTGTCGAAAGCCAGCCTGGAACGGGATCGACCTTCACGCTTGTCATTCCCTTCGATGGTCCCCGCAGCAGCAGTCTTGCACCGCAGATCGAGCTTTCGCCGGCTGCCGGGTCCGTTGCGGCTACCAGCACGGCGGGAACGCCAGAACTCGCCGACGATCGTGATTCGATCGACCCGTCGGACAGGGTGGTGCTGATCGTGGAGGACGACCCCACTTTTGGCGGGCTGCTGCTTGGTCTTGCGCGATCGGCGGGGTTGAAAGGCGTGCTTTCCACGGCGGGCTCGGGAACGCTGGCTCTTACACGCAAGCTCATGCCCGATGCGATCACCCTCGATCTCGGCCTTTCGGACATTGATGGCTGGGTCCTTTTCGACCTTTTACGGCATGATCCGAAGACCAGGAACATACCTATCCACGTTATCTCCGGGGCCGAGGACATCGAGCTTCTCACGCGCCGTGGCGCCGCAAGCGTTTCCAGCAAGCCGGTGTCCGCTGGCGAGCTTACGCGTGTCTTCGACGACATTCAGTCGAGGACGCTCAGGATACAGCGCAAGGTGCTGGTCGCCGATCCAGATTCCGAGCGTCGTCTGGCGCTGGTCGAAGCCATTCGCGATGGCGTCACGTCGGTCACCGCCATCGGCCGGGTTGCGGCTAACGCGGACGGGAACGGTATTGCCGGCTATGACGCCGTGGTGTTCGGGTTTGGCCGTTCGGCCAAGGACAACGCCCAGATGCTCGACGAGATCATGTCTCAGTTCGGCGATTCTGTACCGCGCCTGCTGTTCTTCACGCCCCATCCAGATGCCTTTCAGCAGCAGGTCGCCTTGCATCCGCCCCTCAGCGACGTTCCGCGTGCCGACAACTTTGCCCAGCTTGGCTTGTTGATGTCCGCGGCTCTTCCAGGCGACAGGGCCGACAAGGAGATCTCTGCGTCCGAGCAACTCGACAACGCCGATCTGGCTGGGGCCAGGGTTCTCATCGTCGACGATGACATTCGCAACATCTATTCGCTGACCAGCGTGCTGGAGACCTACGGTATCGAGGTCCAGCATGCCGAGCGGGGGCGGGACGGCATAGCCATGCTTGAAGAGGCGCCGGACGTCGATGTCGCCCTGATCGATATCATGATGCCCGAGATGGATGGGTACGAGACGATGCGCAGGATCCGCTCACAGCCGAAGATCGCGCACATTCCCCTGATTTCCGTCACAGCCAAAGCGATGAAAGGAGATCGCCAGAAATGTCTGGACGCCGGCGCGTCCGACTACATCGCCAAGCCCGTCGATCTCGACCTGCTCCTGGCCCTGCTGCGGGTTTGGGTCGGCCGCTCGCGCTCGCGCGCAGGGACATCCCGGATAGACGATGGTGACCGCAATCTGATTGCGCCTCGGCAGATTTAGCCCATGGCCGCGATGGAAGCAGATAACAGCGAACTATTCGAAAAGTCGCTGCCGGTTCGCGTTCTCGCTGTCGACGACGACGAGCGAAATCTCCTTGCCATAGAGGAGGTCCTTGACGGAGTGGGGCAAGTGATTTGCGCCAAGTCGGGCGAAGAAGCGCTGCGCTTTCTGCTCAAGGAAGACTTCGCCGTCATTCTGCTGGATGTGCTGATGCCCGGTCTCGACGGTTACGAAACCGCTTCGCTGATCCGGAGGCGCGAGCGTTCGAACAACACACCGATCATCTTCCTGACCGCCATCAACAAGGAAGAAGCGCATATGTTGCGCGGCTATGATGCCGGCGCGGTGGATTACCTGTTCAAGCCATTCGACCCGGTGATGCTGCGGTCCAAGGTCATGGTTTTCGTCGATCTCTATGAAAAGACGAGAGAAATCGAACGGAATGCGGCTCGGGAGCAGCTGCTGCTTGAACGGGCGCTGAAGGCGACGTCCGACAAACTCGATGCCGAGCGGGCGCTGCGGCATTCCGAGGCCCGGCAGGAGACGATCCTCGCTTCGCTGCCGATTTGCTTTCACGCTCGCGCGGCGCAGGCGCCATACGCCGCGAGCTATGTTTCCAAAGGGGTCGAGCGGTTAACGGGATTTTCTCCGGACCGTTTCATCGCGGATCCCGATTTCGGCATCGGCCGGGTCCATCCCGCTGATCGGGACGCGGTGACAAGATCGCTTTCGGCTGCCCACGAGACAGGCTCTTATGCTTGCGAGTTCCGCTGGCGGTGCGCCAATGAGGAATACCGTATATTCTTCGACCAAGGTGTGGTCGCCAGGAATGGCGCCGGGCTCGAACTGCTGGGCACCATGCAGGACATTACCGAGCAGCGCCATCTGGAAGGCCAATTGCTGCAATCGCAGCGGCTCGATGCAATTGGCAAGCTGACCGGCGGACTTGCCCACGATTTCAACAACCTGCTTGCGGCGATCCTCTCCGGGCTGAGCCTGCTCGAAAGGCAAGTGACGCTCGACGGCAAGGCGGCCCAGGTTCTCGACATGACGCGCCGCTCCGCTTCCCAGGGCAAGGATCTCATCCAGCGCATGCTCGCCTTTTCAAGGCGCCAGGAATTGAAGCCGGTTGCCGTGCGCATGTCGAGCCTGGGAGACACGATGACCGGCCTGGTGGCGCCGATCCTGGGCGGTTTGGTGCGCTTCGACTGGCACGTTGGTGACGACATATGGCCGGTGCATGCGGATCCGGCACAGCTCGAGCTTGCCTTGATGAACCTGGTCTTCAATGCCCGCGACGCGATGCCTTCGGGAGGGACAATCTCCGTCAGGGCCGACAATCGCAGCATCGGCCACACCGGCCAGGGGCTTGGCGCGGGCGACTATGTCAGGCTTGCGGTCGAGGACACCGGGACAGGTATCGCCGCGGATCTGATCAGCAAAGTGATCGAGCCGTTCTTCACGACAAAACCGATCGGCAAGGGCACGGGCCTTGGCCTCAGCACTGTCTATGGTTTCGCCAAGCAGTCTGGTGGCACGCTCAGGATAGACAGCGAAGTTGGCCACGGCACCACCATGGAGCTTTGGTTGCCCCGCTCACGCGGGACGCAAGACGCCGCCAAGGATGAGCCTGTTTTCGAATCCGGTAGCGTCACGAATTCCGGCGCGGGTCTCCCGGCGACGGCCGAGGAACAGTTGCCGACTGTTCTGCTCGTCGATGACAGTCAGTCCCTGCGGGAGTTGACGGCGATGTCGCTGCGGCAATCAGGTTTCGACGTGACGGCGTTTTCCGGCGGCGCCCAGGCACTGGCCGCCATCGAAAGGGAACCGGAGCGCTTCGACGTCATCGTAACCGACTTCGCCATGCCGCTCATTTCGGGCATCGACGTCATCCGCTTCGCCCGCAGCCTGCGCGCGGATTGGCCAGCGCTCATCGTCACGGGCTACGCCGATGCCGAGAAGATCTCGGATCGCCCTCCCGACGTGGCGTTGATAAGCAAACCTTTCGAAGATGCCCATCTGGTTGCAGCCATTCGATCGGCTTCGCGTCGCCGCTGATATTTTGCTTCCCCGGCAGCCGCACCTGTCGTCGGCCGTCTCCGCAGGGCGCCTAGCCACCTTCCAATTTCTCGCACCAGCTGCCGAGTTGCGCACGCCCGTTAACCATTCGTTAACCATTAGCCCCCTAGCGTTTACCTCTCAGTAAGGATTCGCTGGCCGTGACCTTTGCCGCCCCCGTCGAAACAAAATCCATTCGCTTCCGCGCCCGTTCGTTCGTGGCGTTCACGCTCACCCCGGAGGCGCCGATCGGGGCTTGGCTGGAGGGGCTGGATCACTGGATCGGCAATTCGCCGGGCTATTTTGCCGGGCGGCCGGTGGTGCTCGATCTCAATGTGCTGAAGCCCGAGGTCGCCGACATCGCGCTGCTGGTGGCGTCGCTCGGCGCGCGCGGCATCCGGGTCTATGCGATCGAGCTCGAAGGGGCTTCGCTCGGGCTCGACCTGCCGCCGCTGCTCTCCGGCGCCAAGGAGGCGACTTCGGACGGCCTGCTTCCCGGCCGCAAGGGCAAAGCGGAGGCGGCTGATGAGGCCGGCAAGCTGGAAACGGTGTTTTCGGATCGCGGCAAGGACGCCGGCAAGCCCGGCGAGGGCAAGGCCGCCGAAATTAAAGCCGAGGCCGGCAAGGGCAAGGCGGTCAAGGCGGCGGAAGCCGGCGCGACTGACGCGGTCCAGGCCGGCACGCTGATGGTCAAGTCGCCGATCCGCTCGGGCCAGTCGATCTTCCATCCGCATGGCGATGTCATCGTGCTGGGCTCGGTGGCGTCCGGCTCGGAGATCATCGCGGCGGGCTCGATCCATGTCTATGGCACGCTGCGCGGCCGCGCCATCGCCGGCTCGCAAGGCAACCGGTCGGCGCGCATCTTCTGCCGCAGGAACGAGGCGGAGCTGATCTCGGTCGATGGCTGGTACACGACGGCGGAAGAGATGGAAGGCGTCTCGCGCGGCAAGGCGGTGCAGGCCTTTCTCGAAGGCGACATGCTCGCCGTCGTGCCGCTGAACTAGGGCCGAGGGATGCTGGCGCCCGGCTTCACGCTTCCGGCCCGGACAGACGCCGAGGCACCATCGCCGCGCGCAAGCTTCGGACCGGTTTCGGATGGCATGATGGCAGGCTCTGACAACAGCCGTGCGGCGCACGGCGCAACAAACGACAACAGGCAACGGAGGCTTTTTCCATGGGCAAGGTAGTGGTCGTCACATCGGGCAAGGGGGGCGTCGGCAAGACCACCTCGACGGCCGCGCTGGGTGCCGCGGTCGCCAAGACCGGCAAGAAGGTGGCGCTGGTCGATTTCGACGTCGGCCTGCGCAACCTCGACCTGATCATGGGCGCCGAGCGGCGCGTCGTGTTCGACCTCGTCAACGTCATCCAGGGCACGGCCAAGCTGTCGCAGGCGCTGATCCGCGACAAGCGCGTCGACACGCTGTTCCTGCTGCCGGCCTCGCAGACGCGCGACAAGGACGCGCTGACGGAAGACGGCGTCGGCGAGGTGATCGACAAGCTGCGCTCGGTCTTCGACTATGTCTTCTGCGACAGCCCGGCCGGCATCGAGCGCGGCGCGCAGCTCGCCATGCGCTTTGCCGACGAGGCGGTCATCGTCACCAATCCGGAAGTGTCGTCGGTGCGCGATTCCGACCGCATCATCGGCCTGCTCGACGCCCGCACCATGCGCGCCGAACAGGGCGAGCAGATCGCCAAGCACGTGCTGGTCACCCGCTATGACGCGGCGCGCGCCGCGCGCGGCGAAATGCTGTCGATCGACGACGTGCTGGAAATCCTCTCGGTGCCGCTGCTCGGCATCATCCCGGAAAGCCAGGACGTGCTGAGGGCTTCCAACCTCGGTTCGCCGGTGACGCTGTCGGAACCGCTCAACAACGCCGCCAAGGCCTATCTCGAAGCGGCAAGGCGGCTGGAAGGCGAAGATTTGCCGGTGGTGGTGCCCTTCGAACGCAAGGGTTTCCTCGACCGTCTGCTCGGAAGGAGGGCCGCATGAGCATCCTCGACCTCTTCAAGCGGCGCACCAGCGCGCCGGTGGCGCGCGAGCGGCTGCAGGTGCTGCTCGCCTATGAGCGCCGCAGCCGTGGCCAGCCCGATCTCGTCTCCATCCTGCGCGAGGAGATCATGGCTGTGATCGCCAAGCATGTGCAGATCGACCAGGACTACCTCCAGGTCTCGATGGACCGCGGCGAGACCATGTCGACGCTGGAAATCGACATCCAGATCCCCAACAAGAGCGCCGTGCCGCTGGCCATGGCGGGGTGAGTTAGCACGACTGGTTCCTCGCCCCCACGTGAGTGGGGAGAGCGACTATCTGGGGTGTCAAGTTGCATTTGCGAATTCGCTTCTCGCGTCGCGTGCTTTTGCGTTGAGGATGACGAGAAGTTTTCTGGCGAGTGCGATGCGGATGAGCATTTTGGGCTTTCC